>JBBKXR010000084.1:0-17632 GCA_037969585.1 Verrucomicrobiales bacterium | reverse complement strand
CACCACACACCGCTTTTTACTGCGAGGAAGGCTGTGCCGAGTTTCGCACCAAGGGCGCCCAGGAAGTTTTGCGGGCATTGCGCGGCGAACCGCTGCGCAATAGGGTAAATTAAACGAAGCAGCGACGCTATACGAAACATGAGAACAGCGGTGGTATCGATCATTTCCTTGATGCAGCTTTTCCAGCTCAGTGCAGCTGAACCAGAGAGCATCTGGGTGAAACCTCCGAGCGAAGCTGATTTGCGATCCACGCCCGGGTTGCGACACCAAGTTTTCGAGAGTGAGGCGATGCAGACGCGGGTCGGTTACAACGTCGTGCTGCCGCCCAGTTACGAGAGTCAGCCCGAGAAACGCTATCCGGTGATCTATTGGCTTCACGGCGGTGGAGGCAACGAATCGTCGACGCTGTTCACAGCCAAAATATGGCAGGAGCTTTTTGAGCAGGCTGAAATACAAGAGGTGATTCTGGTCTATCCCAATGGTTACCGCTCCGGCTACATGGATCACCACGATGGCAAGGTCATGGTTGAGTCGATGATCATTGGTGAATTGATCCCTCGGGTCGATCAGACTTTGAGAACGATCGCCAATCGCGGAGGGAGGGCGGTCCACGGATTTTCGATGGGTTCCAGTGGGTCGTTAAAATTCGCTATTAAGTATCCGGACATGTTTTGTGCTGCAGTCGCTGGCGGCGGTGGATCGATCAATCTGGAGACGACGCAGGACCAGTGGATTCTGGATATTCTCGAACGAAACCTCGCCAGTGATCCGGCAGCGATCCGCGAAAATAACACCTACTATTTCCTGGAGAAGAACCACCAAAAGGTTCGCGACAATGGAGTTCGCTTTTTGCTTCTCTGCGGCGATGCCGATAAGTGGCTAGCTTCCGCTGTCGAATTCGATGCTGCGCTGAAAGCTAAATCGATTGCCTGCGAATTGATCAAAGTGGCGGGTGTGAAACATGACCAGCGCAAAGTTTATGCGGCCGAGGGACAACGCGCGGCGCGTTTTCAGGATCGCGTATTCCGAGGGCTGACTGACCGTTGAGGACTCTGCCTGTTGTGGCAGGGAGGAATTGATAATGCTTAGCCGCCGCCCCAGTCAGAAGTCGCTTCTTCTTCTGCTGGAGGTGGAGGTGATTTATCAGGCTTGTCAGGATTGGGGATACGTCGGCCCGGCTTTGCCAGGATTTCGACATAAACTGAGTCACCTTCCTGCTTTGAAATTTGGTCGATGGCTGCACTGATTTTGGAAAGGTGCACCTCTTCTGCGCTGTCGCTGCTGGTGCCGATGCGGCAATCGAAATCCCAGAAGTCGACATCCTCAGGCAGTTCTTTGCGTCGCTCGCGTTTAACGTATTTGTTCACGTCACGCTTGATCAGTTCGATCACCCGAGGCGTCTTGTGGCCGGCGTCGGCGAGCGGGAAGGATTTTTTCATAGCGCTTGTTGGAGGCTTTGGCTGATTGGTGTAAAAGCGAGTGGCCAGAGTGCCCGGATAAAACTCCAGGCAACTCCGGCCACAGTAGCCTGATCGACAGGCTTGTCTATCGACTGAGATCAGTTCAGTTGCTGAGGTCGAAACGATCGAGATTCATTACCTTGCTCCAGGCTGTGACAAAATCTTGGGTGAACTTCTCATTGGCGTCTGAACTGGCATAAGCTTCAGAGATGGCTCGCAGTTGCGAATTCGAACCAAACACAAGATCGACGGAACTTGCGGTCCATTTGACGTCGCCTGTTTCACGGTCCAAGCCTTCGTAAAAATGTTCGCAGTCAGGCGACACCTTCCAGATCGTGCTCATGTCGAGCAGGTTGACGAAAAAGTCGTTGTTCAGAGTGCCGGGCTCTTCGGTGAGAACGCCCAGCCCGGGGAATCCTACATTGGTTCCGAGAACGCGCATACCGCCGATGAGCACGGTCATCTCAGGTGCCGTCAACGTCAGCAACTGGGCACGGTCGACGAGGGTTTCCGGAGCCGGTCGGTCAAGTTCATGACCGAGGTAGTTGCGGAAGGCGTCTTCGGTGGGTTCCAGTGGAGCCATGCCTTCGACGTCCGTCATTTTCTGAACCGCGTCAGTTCGGCCGGGCGAGAAGTCGACGCTTACATTTTGACCGGATTTCTTCGCTGCAGCTTCGACCGCCGCACTGCCGCCAAGGACAATCAGATCGGCGAGCGATACTTTTTTTCCGTCGGTCTGAGCGCTGTTGAAGGTGTTTTGGATTGCCTCCAGCTTTTGCAGGACTTTTGCGAGTTCGGCGGGTTGGTTCACCTGCCAGTCCTTTTGTGGTGCGAGGCGAATTCGGGCTCCGTTCGCGCCACCGCGATTGTCGCTGCCACGGAACGTCGCTGCCGATGCCCATGCCGTTGACACGAGCTGAGAGATGGTCAGGTCGGAGGCGAGCAGGGTGCTTTTGAGGGCGACGATATCCGCGTCGTCGATTAGAGGATGATTGACGGCAGGCACGGGGTCCTGCCACAGCAGAACCTCGGTGGGAGCTTCTGCTCCGAGGTAGCGTGACGTCGGTCCCAGGTCACGGTGCGTGAGCTTAAACCAGGCCTTGGCAAACGCGTCGGCGAACTGGTCGGGGTTATCGAGAAAACGCTTGGTGATTTTGGCATACTCAGGATCCTCTCTGAGGGCGAGATCGGAGGTGTACATGATCGGCGCGTGAGTTTTTCCTTCGATATGCGCATCGGGAACCGTTCCCGCTGCAGCTCCGTCTTTCGGAACCCAGACAGTTGCGCCGGCTGGGGTCTTTTGCTGCACCCATTCGTGGGCGTAAAGGTTGGTCAGGTAGGAATGCGACCAGTTTGCCGGAGTGCTTGTCCACGCGCCCTCAAGGCCACTTGTGAGGGTATGTTCTGCATTGCCGTTTCCATGCGAGTTGATCCAGCCAAAGCCCTGGGCTTCGAGAGGAGCACCCTCCGGCGATGGTCCGAGATTGTCCGCAGTGACGCCGCCGTGTCCTTTGCCGAAGGTGTGACCGCCGGCGATCAGGGCGACGGTCTCTTCATCATTCATTGCCATGCGGGCGAACGTTTCTCGAATGTCGCCTGCCGAAGATAGTGGGTCATGATTTGCGTTAGGACCTTCTGGATTGACGTAAATCAAACCCATTTGCACCGCACCAAGAGGCTTTTCGAGATCTCGATCGCCGGTGTAACGCTTGTCGCCAAGCCACTCGGATTCGGGGCCCCAGTAGACGTCTTGCTGTGGTTCCCAGACATCTTCGCGGCCACCGGCAAATCCGTTGGTTTTGAAGCCCATCGATTCGAGAGCGACGTTCCCGGTCAAGACCATCAGGTCAGCCCAGGATATTTTCTGGCCGTACTTTTGCTTGATTGGCCAAAGCAATCGACGCGCTTTGTCGAGATTGCCATTGTCGGGCCAGCTGTTCAGAGGCGCAAAACGCTGCGTGCCATCCGAGGCGCCGCCGCGGCCGTCGGTGACGCGATAAGTACCGGCGCTGTGCCACGACATACGGATAAAGAAGGGACCGTAGTGCCCGTAGTCGGCTGGCCACCAATCCTGTGAATCGGTCATCAACTCGGTGAGATCTTTCTTGATGGCTTTGAGGTCGAGTTTCTTGAATTCCTCCGCGTAGTCAAAATCGTCACCCAGTGGGTTTCCTTTTGCGGAGTTCTGATGAAGGATGCTCAGGTTGAGCATGTTTGGCCACCAGTCTCGATTCGACAATCCACCGGCCGACGTGTGCCGGTTGGCCCCGGCTGGGTTGCCCATGACAGGGCATTTTTCCAGTGCATCGGCAGATGCGTCAGGCTTTGCTTGAGCTTGTGCGAAGCTGCTGCTGAAGCCTGCCAAGCTGATAGCCAAGGCCGCAATCCAAGTGGTGTGGCTTGCTTTGGCGGAGGACAGCGTTCGTTGATGAGTGGTTCTGTAGAGAAGGGTGGGCGTATTTTTGTCCGTGTTTTTCAGCATAGGTTGTTGGGTTCAGGGGGAGAGTCGAAATTCGGTTAAGGAAGAGTTGGGAAAGTGAGTTTCGTTGTTACTTTGCAAGGCAATCGCGACAGGTTCCCCAGTAGATCACCTCCGCCTCGTCGATTTCAAAACCCGAGTCGTCGGCGGCGTTCAGGCAGGGTGCCTCGCCAACTGCGCAATCGACATCGGCAGTCTTTCCACACGAGCGACAGATCAGATGGTGATGGTTGTCGCCGACGCGATCTTCATAACGCGCCGATGATCCCGCCGGCTGGATACGGCGAATAAGCTCATTTTTGACGAGTATACCGAGTGCGTCATAAACAGCCTGCTTAGATATCGTTCCAATTCGAATACGAACCTCCTCGGCGATTGAGTCGGCGGTAGCGTGGGGGCGCTCTGAGACTACCCGTAGCACAGCCATTCGTTGGGCTGTGACCGAAACGCCACGCGCTCGTAAAAGATCGGCAGGATCAGACATAAGTTTAGGTTGAGTCAAGATCTGGACTCTGTCAAGAACTGGAGCGCGCGTGATTGAGCGATCGAGTCATCGTATCTACAATTTCGAAAAATGTGATCGCCCGTTAACGCAATACCACTTTAAAACGACGCGATGAAGATTGGCCAATCCAGCCCGAGGCTGCTGAAACTAATGGCATATGTGATCGCTTTGGTGGGATTGCAAGCTAGTGAAAGAGTTGCTGGGGCGGCCGAACTTTACGATCGAAATACCGAGGTCCCGTTCAGTTACGTCGCCGCTGGAGAGCGGGCATGGCAGATTACCGATGGTCCGATTGAAAGCGAGGAGAGCCTTTCTCACGAATGGGTGGATGGTGCGGACGTCAGCGGTTTGAAGGTATCGCTGGAGCGTAACGGTCGTCTGAAAGTCATTTCCGATCGGAACGATTCGGCAGCATCGCCTCTTTTAAAGGTCACGCTGCGCAAGGGCGATGGCAGCGAGCGAAGCCAGACGCTGCAGCTTTATCCTGCCCCGCCGGATCGCCCGATATCGTATCTTTCCGATCTGGTTGACGATCTGTTGAGGATCTTCTGGGACAGCGACGCTGGGAACTGGCTACCGGTCACGCAGGATTCCTTCGATCAATATTTCCGCCGTTTGCAAGCGCACGGAGTGCGGCGTCTTATCGTCTGGCAGACTGCCTTTCCCTTGATCAATGACCCTGCGAATTACGCGCCGGAAGACTGGGCACGGTTTTCGGGTCAGGCTCGGGCGATTCTCGACAGTGACGAACTCAACGAGATACTTTATGGAGACAAGCAGCGGAGCGCCTATCAATGGCAAGGATTTCTGATGCGCTTCCGATTGAACCCGGAATGGGGGGAAATGTACGCGCAGAGCGCGGCTGATCACGGCATCAAACTTTCCGCCAGCTATCGGCCGTTCGAGCAAGCCTTGATGAAATATTATGTCGTGCCGAGCTTCGATCACGATGGGCGGTTTCTGTGGAATTTTCTGCCGGGTGCTAATCCAACAGTGAATTATCGACCTGAAGAGGTCTCTTTTGCTCACTACCGAAAAATTCTTCAAGATCTGAATCGCGCGGACGAAACGGTTATCAGGCACCTGAAATTTTCTTCGGTCCCCGGAGCGCGGCAACAGAATCTCGCGACCGATAGCTTGCGAGTCTTTGCCAGCGATGTGCCGCCCATCGCTAACCGGGCATTTGTTTTGGCGCGAGGTGAGGGTGGTAGCTACGGCCTGCATCGCTACGAATCGATGGCAGACAAAGTTCGAAGTCATCGAATCGAACTCAAGGGCTGGTCACTTTCGGCCGATGACGAAGGTGGCATCGAAATTTCGAACCTCGAGGTGCCACCCGAATCTAGATACCTGATTTTCACATCCGGCTCTGACGAGGTGAGTCCGCTCCTGCTTCCGGTCGATTTGCCGATGGTTATCCGGTCGCAGGCGGGCAATCGTCTCGGTCGATTTAACGCCTACTGGGCGCCGCAGGAAACCGATGCAGAGTCCGCAACCACTCGTATCAGTGGCATCACCTATGCCGGCGGCTATCGAACCGATTTTCAAGCGATCGAAAACAGTGTTGGGCTGGTTCGAAAAGGTGCCGAATCGGTTCGCCCACTTGGCCTCGATGAGATCGTAGTCGACCTGGGCTCAGACTGGTCACCTGAGATGATGGACTACCAGCGGGCCGCCGCGCGGAACGTGGCGATCAGCGAAATTCGCACCATGCTCAAGGCGCCGGCCTTCGATGAAATTTTTATCAATACGCGTTCCCATACCCAGTTGGCGGGCTCTCATGGTGATGGTGAACTCGGCGTGCAGACGATCGGTCATTATCGTCGCCATCAGAAAAATTACTCTCATCTGGGTATCGACCGTGCCTATGCCCCTCTTGCCATTGCGCAAGCCGACAGCATCAAAAAGCTGGTCGCGTCGGGGCAGCCCGAAGGCATCGAAAAATTCACTACCTGGCAGCCCGGCGAATGGCAGGCAAGTTGCCAGGCTAACTCAGATGATTACCCATGGCGCTTCGGTCGTAATGTTGCGATTGCTGATGGAGTGAAACAACTGCTTCAAGATCTAGAGAAAGAGTTTCCTGAGAATCGCATCCGAGTCGTCATCCCACCGCGGGCAGCTGTCGAAGACGAGGTTCCGCTGCAACTCGGAAAATTGCCAAATCCTGATGGTGGTTCGTATGACGCCAACTATTATCGATTTCTGAGATCTGGGATCAACCACATCCCAGCGATCGGCGAAGGCATGACCCTCCTCGATTTGTCTGCTACGCGAGCAGAACCGGTACTACTCGGCTTTCGGCAGCTTCCTGATCGTGGTCCTGCCAGTCTTCAGTTGGAGGCCTATCTGTCGGATCAGGTCGACAATCATGGTTCGAGCTTCAGGGGGCCGAAAAGCTTCTTTTACGAGGCCCAGGAAAGCCTTCGGATTAAAGATCAGGGGGAAGCCGCTGAACGCCGCAAGGAGATCATCCTCGACCTGCTCGGACGGGAGGAGATTGGTGAGGTCATCCTCTACGAATCCGCTGACTGGACGTATTATCTCCCTATCCGTGATCCGCACGCTTATCTCGAGAACAATTAACGTTCCTCGCTTCCCCTGCGCTGTACATAAGTTGACCCGCCTTCCTGCGAAGGCGGGTCAGAATCAAATGCAGAAACAGCTACTATAGTCGAGCCGCTTGCCGTTAGCTGTTAGCCGGTGGGCCGGAGTCTGTCACTCTCCAGCCGATGGATTTTTCCCAACGACTACAGCTCGAAACGGTCGAGATTCATCACTTTGTCCCATGCTGCGACAAAATCCTGAACGAATTTTGCTTCGCTGTCAGCACTGGCGTAAACCTCCGCGAGAGCGCGCAGGATAGAGTTAGATCCGAACACGAGGTCGTTGCGAGTGCCTGACCACTTGGGGGTACCGCTGTTTCGATCGACGCCAGCGAAGGCGTTTCCGCAGGGCGAGACCTGCTTCCACTCGGTGCTCATGTCGAGCAGGTTGGCGAAGAAGTCGTTGCTCAGCGTTCCGGGGCGATCGGTGAGGACGCCGTGTTTTTCGCCATCCGTATTGGCGCCGAGCACGCGCAGGCCGCCGATCAGTGCTGTCATTTCCGGCGAGGTCAGTGTGAGCAGTTGCGCCTTGTCTATCAGCAGCGCTTCAGCAGATACATCACTTTTACCCTTAAGGTAATTGCGGAAACCGTCAGCGAATGGCTCAAGTGCATCGAACGATTCGGCATCGGTCTGCTCGGCGGAGGCATCCATGCGTCCCGGTGTGAACGGAACAGTGAGTTCATGACCACCATCTTTGGCGGCTTTCTCGACAGCAGCGCAACCACCTAGAACGATCAGGTCGGCGAGCGAGACTCTCTTTCCGTCGGATTGGGCGTCGTTAAACTCCGCTTGGATGGCTTCCAGCGTTTCGAGCACGTGGGCGAGTTGAGCGGGTTGATTTACTTCCCAGTCTTTTTGGGGTGCCAGACGAATTCGCGCACCGTTGGCGCCGCCGCGCTTGTCAGAACCGCGGAAGGTCGACGCCGACGCCCAGGCGGTCGAGACGAGTTGCGAGACGGACAAACCCGAATCGAGAACTTTGCCCTTAAGATCCGCGATATCATTCGTATCGACAAGCGGGTGATCGACGGCCGGAATCGGGTCCTGCCAGATGAACTCTTCAGAGGGAACTTCCGCTCCGAGATACCGGGAAACTGGTCCCATGTCGCGGTGCGTGAGCTTGAACCAGGCGCGCGCAAAGGCATCGGCGAACTGATCGGGGTTCTCCAGGAAACGACGCGAGATTTTTTCGTATTCCGGATCGAGACGCAACGAAAGATCGGTCGTTAACATCGTAGGCCGATGCTTTTTCGACGAATCGAATGCGTCGGGAATGATTTCTTCGGCGTCCTTGGCCACCCACTGCTTGGCACCGGCCGGGCTCTCCGTGAGCTCCCATTCGTATCCGAACAGGATTTCAAAAAATCCGTTGTCCCACTTGGTCGGATTGGCGGTCCAGGTGACTTCCAAGCCACTGGTGATGGCATCGGCGCCTTTGCCACTGCCATAGCTGCTCTTCCAGCCGAAGCCCTGATTTTCGAGCGGAGCGTCCTCGGTGTCCGCACCGACGTGATCGGCCGGTCCAGCGCCGTGCGTTTTACCAAAGGTATGACCGCCGGCAATCAGCGCCACAGTCTCTTCGTCATTCATCGCCATCCGGCCGAAAGTTTCGCGAATATCGTGAGCGGCCGCGACTGGGTCGGGGTTGCCTTCCGGGCCTTCCGGATTGACGTAAATCAATCCCATCGTGGTCGCGCCGAGCGGATTTTCGAGGTCACGGTCGCTGCTTAAATCTCTCTCCTCAGCGTTTCCTTCGGCGTTCTCGGCCGCGATTGGGTCAGCATTGTCGGCGGCAGCGTTGCCGTCAGCATCGCCGTCCTTACCATAGCGCACGCCGGTGCCCAGCCAGGATTTTTCGCTGCCCCAATAGACATCTTGATCCGGCTCCCAGGTGTCCTCGCGGCCACCGGCAAATCCGGAGGTTTTGAAGCCCATGGTTTCGAGGGCCACGTTGCCGACCAGAATAAGCAGATCGGCCCAGGAAATTTTGCGACCGTATTTCTGCTTGATCGGCCACAGCAGGCGTCTTGCCTTGTCGAGGCTGACGTTGTCGGGCCAACTGTTGAGAGGAGCGAAACGCTGCTGTCCGCGTCCGCCGCCGCCGCGCCCGTCCTGAATGCGATAGGTGCCGGCGCTGTGCCAGGTCATGCGAACGAAGAGCCCGCCGTAGTGTCCAAAGTCGGCCGGCCACCAGTCCTGCGAATCCGTCATCAGTTCCGCGAGGTCAGCCTTCAATGCGGCGAGGTCGAGGCTTTTAAATTCCTGCGCATAGTTGAAGTCGCCGCCCATGGGATCGGACTTGGCGGAGTGTTGGTTGAGTAGCTCGATCTTCAAACGATTCGGCCACCAATCTTCGTTGGTGGTGCCGCCGCCAGCG
Source organism: Verrucomicrobiales bacterium (assembly GCA_037969585.1). Lineage (GTDB taxonomy): Bacteria > Verrucomicrobiota > Verrucomicrobiia > Verrucomicrobiales > DEV007 > JBBKXR01. Next base: position 8,205 of record JBBKXR010000084.1, on the reverse strand, counting down.
GTTTGCGATGGGGTTCCGCTGCCCATGAAGGGGCATTTGCCGGCACTGTCGTTCGCTGAAGAGTTTTCCTGGTCTGACATCTTAGTTATTCCTGTGGTTTGGTGTTGGGGAGTGGGTTGTTATTTGAAAAAGTTTGAAACTGCCTAAGCCGAGGTGCTGATCTCAGTGCAGTTTAGAAGGTCGCTACCCGGGGCTGGGGCTGCCTTGCGATGAATCCGATTTCGCCGAAAGACAGTCAGGGCAGGTGCCCCAATAGACGACTTCGGCTTCATCGATCTCGAAACCCGAGTCGGCAGCGGCCGTTAAGCATGGGGTGTAACCGACCGCACAGTCGACGTCCACCGTTTTTCCACATGTCCGGCAGATCAAGTGGTGGTGATTATCACCGACCCGGTCTTCATAAAGCGTAGGCGAACCGGCTGGCTGAATCCGGCGGATAATGCCTTTCGCTGCGAGCATACCGAGAGAGTTGTAGACCGCCTGCTTTGAGACCGTGCCGATTTCGGCACGGACATCGCCGGCAATCGCATCCGCCGTCGCGTGCGGTCGCGTCGATACTGCCCGCAACACGGCCAGTCGCTGGGCCGTGATTGAGACGCCGTGGTCGCGCAGAATTTGAACAGTGTCGGTCACGCAGGCAAATTTGCCGAAGGATGGACTCTGTCAAGTTGTAGTCGGAATCCAGTTTGGGTTTTTAGCGGGGTGGCGACGGGCGTCAGTCCTGCCATCACGGAGGAGTTAGCCGACCACGATTCGGCCGGAATGAATCGCGTTTACCCGCACATTGAACTGGAATCGATGAGAGGGGCAGCCGATCTGGTGGCGGATGTCATCTAAGCGTCCCTGCCGAAGCAGTCTTTCGTGCCGACGCTTTTTTCGCGGACGGAATTGGCTCACGAAAAGGATCGCAGGGCGGGTGCACCTGATTGGCTGATAGTGGGGGATATGGCCGCCGATCGTGGAGGCAGCGCGAAAAACCTTCCCGGTCGATTGTTGCGGATATCTGTGTCGTGTGCGCGGCTGGCTATTTGTCGGCTTCGTTGATTTGACGCTTGCACAAGGGGTGGAATCAGCGATCTGCTTAGGATAAGCATTCCTTACCTTCCCGTTACCCCTCCGACAGGAGTGGAACTGCTCTTCGAGCAAATCATCAGCGGACTGGCGACCGTTGGCTACGCGGTTGTGCCAAAGTTCTTAGGCAGCGATCTGACCGGGCAACTGCTGAGCGAGAATCACTCGGGTTTTGAAGGCGGGCGTTTTCATACCGCCGGCGTCGGGCGCGGCAACGGCCACGCCGTCCGCAACGAGATCCGCACTGACGCGGTCGACTGGCTGGATCCGCAGAATCTCAGTGAAGCGCTGGCGATCTACTGGCAGCGGATGGAGGATTTGAGGATGGCGATCAACCAGCAGTTGTTTCTCGGGCTGGTCAGTTTTGAGGCGCACCTGGCGAGATTTGCGCCGGGAGGCTTTTACCTGCCACACCTCGATCGGCATCGCGAGGCCGGCGGCAGCGCGCGGATTCTTTCGACCGTGGTCTACCTGGATCAAGACTGGCGTCCTGAAATTGGCGGTCAGCTGCGTTTGTACACTGACCCCGGCGCCGGCGTGAATGGCCCCTCGATCGATATCTTTCCCGATGCCGGTCAGTTGGTGGTGTTCCTGGCGGCGGAGTTTTGGCACGAAGTGTGTGTCTCGACCCGGGAGCGCTGCAGTATCACCGGCTGGTTTCGCGGTCGGGAGATCGATCCGATGTTGTTCTGAAAGATGCGTTGTATCCCGCGGCGCTGTCGCACTGCCAGACGGCATGGGGATTGGCAGTCTCTCGGTCAACGGTTCTTGCATACGCAGGTGACACGCCTCAATCCCTGCACCCGTCCAGCCGCACAGGCTGATCGGGTTGGCTGGACTGGCGAGCTATCGCTTCTGAACGGTCCATACAGCAGCCCTAAGACCAGTCCACGGCGCTACCGGTGGCACCGTGCGCAGAAAAGAGCGATAGGGATGTCGCTTTGCCGCACGTACCCGCCGGTCCTCGATCGTGGACTCGACTCTGCTGCTGCGGTTTGATTCAATCAGGCAACCCACTCAGCCTTCAACAAATATGAACTCCGAATCTCCCTTCTATTGTCCCGACTGCGATGACGGCAGTGACACCCCGCATTCGTTGAATCGCCGCGCCTTTGTCCGCCGGCTTGGAGGGGGGGCGGTCGCGCTGGCTGCCAGTCCTTTTTCCAAGGCGATCGCCGCCGCCGAAAAAGCCGGCGCCAAAGCCGACGCCAAGCCTGCGGAAAGCTTGATTCGCGAACTTCACGCCTCGCTCAGTGCCGAACAGAAGACGAAGCTCGTCCTGCCCTGGGATCATCAGATTAAGGCGGGGCAGCTTTCCCGCCTGGGCGCCTACAACAGCGCGTTCGACGGCAAGCGGATCGGCGTCGAATACACCAAATCGCAACAGGAACTGGTCCGGCGGGCGTTGCGATCGATCCTGTCTGACGACGAAGCATTTGAGCGGATCAGTCGCAACGGCAAGTGGGACAGCAGCGGCTCGTTCGAGGGCTGCGGTGCCACGCTTTTCGGTGATCCGAGCGGGGACAAGGAGTTTGCCTGGCTGTTCACCGGTCATCATCTCACCCTGCGATGCGATGGAAACTCGATGCCCGGCGCGGCTTTCGGCGGCCCGATTTATTACGGTCATCGCGCCGCCGGGTACGCCGATTCCAACGTGTATCGTTACCAGACCGAGCAGGTTCAAGCGGTCTTCGACTCGCTGGATGCCGAGCAACAGAAGCAGGTGGTTTCTGAAAATCCCGGCGACGGACAGAAGGGAATCACCTTTCCGAAAGCGGACGCGCCTCGGCCGGGAATTGCCTATCGGGATCTCAATGCGGAGCAGAAAGCGCAGGTTGAAAAAGTGATGCGGACCCTGTTGAATCCTTTCCGGAAAGAAGACGGCGACGAGGTCATGGAGATCATCAAAGCCAACGGCGGAATGGATCAGATCCATCTGGCGTTCACCCGCGACGGACAAAGCACGGACGACAAAAAAGTTCGCTGGCACTTCTGGAGACTGGATGGTCCCGGCTTCATTTGGAATTACCGGGTGCTTCCCCACGTTCACTGTTTTGTAAATATCGCGAGCGAGCCGGCAGTGGCTGCGGCATGATTTGAACTCCCTGAACCCCGGCCCAAGGGCGGCATGAGCGCACGAGGATCGGAGGGGTGAAAAAAGAATTTCCTGGCAGTAACGACTGCTCAGGCGTTTCACAGCGGGTCACTGATGCTCGTCACGGGGATCATGCTCGACGGCTGAACGATCCTAACTGTCGAGCTGAACAACTAATTTCAGGTATGAAAACTGGACTGATCGGATTGATGCTGTGGGCGTGGTCGAGTAGTTGGTTGCCGTCTGCTGTAGCGGAAGATTCAACTCATCCCAATATCATTCTGATCCTTGCCGATGATCTGGGTTATTCCGATCTCGGCTGTTTCGGAGGCGAGATCGATACGCCGAACCTTGATTCGCTGGCTGCCGGTGGCCTGCGGATGACTCAGCTCTACAATACCGCGCGCTGCTGCTCGACTCGGGCTTCGCTGTTGACCGGTCTCTATCCGCACCGCGCCGGAGTGGGAGCGATGACTGCCGATCTCGGGCTGCCGGGCTATCGTGGCTTTCTAAACGATCAGAGTGTAACCATCGCCACTCGGCTGCGTGATGTCGGTTATCGGACCTACCTGGCGGGAAAATGGCATCTGCGTGGAGCGGGAAATCCGGAATGCACACCGATCAACCGCGGCTTCGACGAATTTTTCGGACACTTCAATGCCTACGCAAGTTTCTGGAGGGAGGACCTTTTCTATCGCCTGCCCGAGGGGCGGGAGCGACACGACTACGGCGATGATTTTTATGCAACCGATGCGATCACGGACCACGCCATGGATTACATCGCTGAGGCGCGAAAGTTGGATGAACCGTACTTTCTCTATCTGTCCTACAACGCACCGCATTTCCCTTTGCACGCTCCGAAGGAGGTCGTCGATAAATACGCCGCTACCTACGCCGATGGCTGGGATGAAATTCGCGAACGAAGGTATGCCCGCATGCTCGAGCAGGGAGTGATTCGGAAATCGTTCAAGTTATCGCCCCGCGGCCATGTCACTAAGGTGCCGGACCGCAATCGAGATTCTCCCTACTACGATGAGCAGATCCCGGCATGGAAAGATCTACCGTCCGAGCGGCGTGCTGACCTGGCCCGACGCATGGCGATTTACGCTGCCATGGTGGAAATCATGGACCGCAACATCGGGCGAGTCGTTGAGGATCTGCGATCGAATGGCGAACTCGACAACACGCTGATCGTATTTCTTTCCGACAACGGTGCCTGCGCGGAGTGGGATCCATTTGGCTTCGACAACGAACCTTATCCGAAAAACCGGCTGCATACCGGCGATGACCAACTGGCCGAGATGGGATCCAAAGGCACCTTTCACAGCTATGGCACCGGCTGGGCCAACGCCTCTAATACGCCGTTCCGACTCTACAAGCACTACAATCATGAAGGCGGGATTTCGACGCCGACGATCATCCATTGGCCCGCGAAGATTTCGCGCAAAGGAGAGATCGATCATCAGCCAGCCCACATTATCGACCTGACCGCGACTCTCGCCGAAGTCGCAGACGCGGGCTATCCTGCGGAGCTAAATGGCAAAGCCACCCATACTCCCGCCGGCGTCAGCCTGGCTCCGATTTTAGATGGAGATCAAATGCCCGAGCGTCCCTTGTTTTTCGAGCATGAAGGCAATCGCGGGGTGCGCCGTGGACAATGGAAATTGGTCTGGACCAATTTTGAAAAGTGCTGGGAACTTTACGATATCGACAAAGATCGTTCAGAGATGACAGATCTCGCAACCGAACACCCTGACAAAGTCACCGAACTCGAAGAATTGTGGCTGATCTGGGCAGGAGAAAACGATGTCGCGCGGGAGAAAATCGAAGCACCTTCAACAGGGATGCCAAAGCTTTACTACGTGCCGAAGAAGTAGAGGCTGACGCAAACTATACTCTGTCCATCGGAGCACCTTCTCGCCAAGGCGGCTACTGAATCTCCTCCGATTCTTGCGCGATCATGGCGCCCCTCTGCCGGGGTTGGAGGGGGCAACTCCGGCACCGAGACCGTCAACGCCAGCCGTGCTTAGAGCGCGATGCATTAAATAAATGAGAAATTTGGTTTACCATCCCTGGCTGGTTCATAGGGGGGACTATGAATAACGAAACTCAAGAAACGAAACCCAATAATCTTAACGAACCCCGGGCCGACTCGGAAAAAATCCCGGATCGTGTTGGCGACGCCGGAGGAAATCATGAAGTTCGGTTTTCCTCGATTCAAAGCGCCAAGTTACAAGCTCCCGGTACCGGTCTTGTTTCCGTCACGGGACGACTAAGGCAATCGCTGGCAATCGCTGGCAATCGCTGGCAGGCGCCGGCGGAAGCCTACCGTTCAGGGAGCTAGTGTTGGCAGGATATTGCTTTCTCAACCCTGCTTTTTGACTGAGGGCGGAAGCCGGGATTGGAGGGGGGCTTCATTCTGCTTTGAAACCCTTCCAATGCTTGTTCACCTCTTGTTCGCGCAACGGTCCGCTATGAACCAGAATGCGAAATCGGAAAGATAGATTCTTTCCAGCCTCGAGGGTGAAAGGGCCGCTGAACAAAGGTGCTTGATGAAATTCGTGCGGCATCGCGGCTATATGCCAGGGGGAAGGATGGCGCAGGTTCGCCGGGTGATCCATGATGGTCACGCCACCCGTTTTGCCATCAGTCATATCTAGGGTCAGATCCACCCAGCTCGCGGGTTTGCCATGCAGCGGTGCCAGGATTTCCCTTGTCTCGGCGCTGATATTCTTCGCCTTACTGGTGACCGAGGTGCCCTCACTGTTCGAGATCGTCCAGGCGGTAAAATCGTCGTGAGACGCCAACCGAAACTGCAAACCGGCGTAGCCGCCGAACCATTTGCCATCCTCCTCGCCCTGAATCGGCGTGCGATCCAGCACCGCTCCCCCGGGGCCAGCGGTAAAGACACTATGCCAGGAAATCTGATAGCTGCCATCCTTGGCGGGAGTGCTAACTTCAATGCTCCGCTTCTCGATAACATCCGCGGCTTTCCCTGGCGGGTGGTAATTCATTTCCAACTCGAACCGGGCCGATAAATCGTCATTCGCGGTAACCTTCACCGCTGTGACATCACTGTGACCATCCGCCTCGTAGGGATAATCCGTCTTCAGTTTCTTTTGCACTTCCGACCATTCAGGCCAATGCCAGTAGCCCTCCACTCCGTTGATCTTTTTCCAGGCAAACCGCAGGCCACGATGATGGGGATGATCTGAGGGATGCAGGTCAGTCAGCACCGAACCGTCCATCGTCGCCAGGGGATGAAAATAGGGGCAACCCTTTTCCTTTCCATCACCGAGATGATTGAACTGCCAAACAACCCTCTCTCCATTCAGTAAGGCGAGTGACGCCGGCGTTTCCTGCCATGAAAGATGTCGTCCCCCTTTGGTTTCGTCCGCCGCATTCGAAGCGGTGAACCCGTAGAGGAAAAAAACCGCGGCCCAAAGATTGGTGTGGATTTTATGATTCATGGATTACTGCTCGATAGAAATTCCTTTTTTAACCTCTCCGATCTTTGCGCGCTCATGCTGCCTTTGGACCGGGGTTGGAGAGAACAACTTGTTACCATGTCTCCGGCCTTTACAAGCCGATTCAACAATCTTCACTCGTTCTCGACGCAATAGAGCCACTCCTGCCGTTCACCGCCGGAATTTTCGGCCACTCGCAGGTAAATCCGGCCGTCGCAGATCACCGGGGTAGCGAAGGCTTCATCGCCCAGGGTGTTTTCCGCGACGAGTTCGAATTTTTCGGGATCAGCTTTGAATACGTAAGTGATCCCGCGTTCGACCGATGCGTAAATGTGGCCGTTGGCGAGGGTTGGTGAAGCACTGATCGGCCCGCTGAGGCGGTGTTTCCATTGTTCCCGGCCGTCTTTCACCCGCCAACAAATGGCGATGCCGTTGTCGTTGACGGCGTAGAGGTGGCCGTCGTGAACCAGCATCGATTGCTCGTAGCAACGTTCGTCGTTTTTCCAGAAGGGCGCAGCGTCGGCACCTCCTTCGCCGACCTTGATCGCTGCCGTTTCTTTGTCGGGAAAGCCGCCGCTCGCGAAGACTAGATTATTCTCCCAGGTCACGGTGCCGGCGGTGACCGGGGTAGCGCCGGGAACGGACCAGAGTGCTTGTCCGGTTTGCGGATCATACGCGGCAATCTGCTGGTTTCCGCTTATCAACAATAGATCGCGACCATGAATCTTAGCGACGATCGGCGAACTGTAGCTGGAGACATCGGCCCGCGGCGTGCGCCAGACTTCTTTGCCGGATTCGCGATCGAAGGCCGCCAGAAAGCCGTCCTTTTCAAACTCCGAGACGACGATAACGAGCGACTCATACAGTGTTGGGCTCGCCCCGTAGCCGTAGGGATAGCGGGAACGAAAATCCCCGGTGCGCACCTGCCAGAGTTGCGTTCCATTTAAATCGAGCGCCGTCAGGAAGATCCCGCCACCGTGGTTGAATGTTGCGAAAACCCGTTGACCATCACAGGCAGGGGTCGGGGTGGCATAAGTATTCTTCTTGTGAATCTTCTCCGGAAATCCGCCTTGATGAACCGCAGACTTCCAGAGCGGTTTCCCGCTTTCCCGGTCGAAACAGAGAACGAATTGCACCTTCGCGCTTTCGTCGGCACTGGTCAGGAAAATGCGCGAGCCCATCACGATCGGTGTCGAATGGCCGCGGCCCGGGACGGGAGTTTTCCAAACTACATTTGTCGAATCACTACTCCACACGAGGGGAGGGGCCTGACCCGGATCGGCGACACCGTTTGCATTCGGGCCTCGCCAGGCCGGCCAGTCGCCCGCTTGAGCGGCGGGCACGGTGACGCAAACGCAACACGCTAACAGAGAAAAAAAACAGGGTCGCAGCTTCACGGTAGTAGTAACTACTATTGGAATTGCCTTTTTCAACTCCTCCGATCCCTGCGCGCTCACGCCGCGCCTGGGCCGGGGTTCCGGGGGAGGCACGGATTCATCACGGTTGCTTGCGTAGATCGATCCGAAAATCGGGCAGATGGTCAACGGCGTTAGCCTTTATGCCGGGTGAAAG
>JBBKXR010000083.1:0-26273 GCA_037969585.1 Verrucomicrobiales bacterium | reverse complement strand
CTACCCCAAAGAGATGGCAAAGGCGCTCAGGTGATCGCCTTCTAGCTTAGTGTTAGATAGTTACATATTATTCACAGTGCTTGGCACACTATCTGCGCTTAGTGCGGCAAGAATCAAGACTGCCACACTCCCGATTCCGCGAATCCCACTGAGCTTCGCGGACCATTTCAAAGGCAGTCGATCAACCCCATCTACCAACCTTTCCCTCTTCCTCTACTTATGAGCAAAATTCTCGGAATCGACTTAGGAACCACTAATTCCTGCATGGCCATCATGGAAGCAGGCGAACCGGCGGTTCTCGAAAATTCAGAAGGCGCACGCACCACTCCGTCGGTCGTCGCATTTTCTAAAGACGGCGAACGCCTCGTTGGCCAATCGGCGAAACGCCAAGCGATCACTAACCCTAGCAACACTATCTTCTCGGCCAAGCGCCTGATCGGCCGCAAATTCTCCGAACTCTCTGAGTCGGAGAAGAAAACGCCCTACAAGATCGTCGAAGCCTCCAATGGAGACGCCCACATCGAAGTTCAAGTAGGCAGCGAGACCAAGACTTACAGTCCGCAGGAAATCTCTGCAATGGTACTCAGCAAACTCAAGGCCGATGCCGAAGCCAAACTTGGCGAGACCATCACCCAAGCGGTGATCACCGTGCCAGCTTACTTCAATGACTCGCAGCGAAATGCTACCAAGGCAGCCGGTGAGATCGCAGGTCTTGAAGTAAAACGCATCATCAACGAGCCGACTGCAGCCGCCCTCGCTTACGGTCTCGACAAGAAGAGCGATGAAAAGATCGCCGTCTACGACCTCGGTGGTGGTACCTTCGATATCTCGGTCCTCGAAATCGGCGATGGCGTCTTCGAAGTCCTCGCAACCGATGGCGACACCAGCCTGGGCGGCGACGACTGGGACACCACGATTATCGAATGGATTGTCAGCGAGTTCCAAAAAGACACCGGTGCCGACCTCAGCGGTCAGCCCGACGCGCTTCAGCGAATCAAAGAAGAAGCCGAAAAAGCCAAGATCGCTTTGTCGTCTTCGCAAAGCTACGACATCAACCTGCCGTTCATCACTGCCGACCAAAGCGGTCCCAAGCACATTCAGAAAACGCTCAGCCGTTCGAAGCTTGAGCAAATGACTGACTCCCTCTTCGAACGCACCGTTGGCCCCGCCAAAGATTGCATCAAGGAATCGGGCGTTTCCGTAAGTGACATCGACGAGCTGGTCCTGGTCGGCGGCATGACCCGCATGCCCAAGGCCATTGAGACGGCCCGTAAGCTGACCGGTAAAGATCCTCACCAAGGCGTCAATCCCGACGAAGTGGTCGCCATTGGCGCCGCGATTCAGGGCGGCGTTCTCCAGGGCGACGTCAAAGACGTGCTGCTGCTCGACGTGACACCGCTCACGCTGTCGATCGAAACCATGGGTGGCGTCGCCACTCCGATGATCGAACGCAACACTACTATTCCAGCGAAGAAATCTCAGGTTTTCTCAACCGCTGCGGACAGCCAGCCATCAGTCGATATCGTCGTCTGCCAGGGCGAGCGCAAACTTGTCACCGATAACAAAGTGCTCGGTAACTTCCGCCTCGACGGCATCAATGCCGCACCGCGTGGTATGCCGCAGATCGAAGTTACCTTCGACATCGACGTCAACGGTATCCTGCACGTGTCCGCCAAGGACCAAGGCACCGGCAAAGAGCAGAAAATCGTCATTAAAGACTCCAGCGGTCTTTCCGACGACGAAATCCAAAAAGCCCGTCAGGAAGCCGAAGCTCACGCTGAGGAAGACAAGAAACGCTTTGAAGCGATCGAAACCCGTAACAAAGCCGACAACGCCGTTTATATGGTCGAGAAGCAGTTGGGTGAACTCGGCGATCAGATCGGAGACGACCAGAAAAAGCCGATCACCGACGCTGCGCAGAAAGTCAAAGACGCCCTCGCCACCGACGATCTGGAAAAACTGTTCGCCGAAATCGCCGCCGCCGCCCAACAAGCTGGCGCCGCCGCTGATCCTGCAGCTGCCGCGGCGGCCGCATCCGAAGCGGGTGACGATTCCGCAGGCGATGACGCCGCCTCCGAATCCAAAGCTTCGAAAGCCAACGTCGTCGATGCCGACTACGAGGTCGTCGACGAGGAAAAATCCTAAACACCCTCTACGCGCCGGTTGCAGCCTCCATCCTTTGGCTGTAAACGGCGCATCCCCCATTTTCCAGCCAACGCCGAAACCAAACACACCGGCTAACCGCTAGAAAACTTTCCGTGCCGAACGCCTAAGTTTCTCGACCATCGAAAACTCCACGAGTTCGGATCCTACGGATCCTGAAGCAAACCCAAAATATAGAAAACCCAATACCCACTGAATATGGCAACCAAAATCAAACCACTCGGTCACCGTGTGCTAGTCAAGCGCATCGAAGACGACGAGCAAAAATCTGAGGGCGGCATCTTCCTCCCTGACACCGCAAAAGAAAAACCCCAGGAAGCCAAAGTGATCGCACTTGGTACCGGCGGTAAAGACGAAGAGGGCAAAGATATCAAGTTCACCGTCAAAGTCGGCGACAAAGTCCTCATCTCCAAATACGGCGGCACCGAAGTCAAAATCGACGGCGCTGAATGCCTCATCATGAACGAAGGCGACATCCTCGGCATTATTAGCTGAGCTGACGCAACGTTCAAAGAACTGATCTAAAACCAACCCAATCCAAATAGAAATATCATGGCTAAACAACTGTCATTTGACGAAACCGCACGCCAAGCTCTGCTGCGCGGCGTCTCCAAGCTCGCAAGAGCAGTCAAGGCCACACTGGGGCCCTCGGGCCGCAATGTGATCCTCGAGAAAAAATTCGGTAGCCCGACCATCACCAAGGATGGTGTCACGGTCGCTAAGGAAATCGAACTCGACTGCCCATACGAAAACATGGGCGCTCAGCTCATCAAGGAAGTCTCTTCGAAGACCTCCGACGTCGCCGGTGACGGCACCACCACGGCAACCGTGCTCGCCGAAGCTATCTATAGCGAAGGCCTGCGCAACGTCACCGCTGGTGCCAACCCGACCTCGCTGCAGCGCGGCATCATGAAGGCTACTGAAGCCATCGTCGAGCAGCTCGCAGTGATCTCCAACAAAGTTACCGCAACCAAAGAAATCGCTCAGGTAGCGACCGTTTCGGCCAACTGGGACAAAGAAATCGGCGGCATCATCGCTGACGCGATGGACAAAGTCGGCAAGGACGGCACCATCACCGTAGAGGAAAACAAAGGCATCGAAACTACGCTCGACGTGGTCGAGGGCATGCAGTTCGACAAGGGCTACCTGTCTCCGTACTTCGTGACCGACGCAGAAGCCATGGAAGCCGTTCTCGAGAACGCTTACATCCTCATCCACGAGAAGAAGATCTCGAACCTTAAGGACATGCTCCCGTTGCTTGAAAAAGTCGCCGGTAGCGGTCGTCCGTTCCTGATCATCTCCGAAGACGTCGAAGGCGAAGCCCTCGCGACTCTGGTGGTTAACAAGATCCGTGGCACCCTGAACGTGACCGCCGTCAAAGCTCCCGGCTTCGGCGACCGTCGCAAAGCCATGCTTGAAGACATCTCCATCCTCACCGGTGGACGCGTCATCACTGAAGACCTCGGCATCAAGCTCGAGAACGTCGGCCTTGAAGACCTCGGTTCCGCAAAGCGCATCACCATCGACAAGGAAAGCACCACGATCATCGAAGGCGGTGGCAAGAGCTCGGCCATCACGGGTCGCGTCGGCCAGATCCGTCGTCAGATCGCGGAAACTACCTCCGACTACGATCGCGAAAAACTCCAGGAACGCCTCGCCAAACTTGCTGGCGGTGTTGCAGTCATCAACGTCGGTGCTGCTACCGAAACGGAGATGAAAGAGAAGAAAGCCCGCGTTGAAGACGCCCTGCACGCAACCCGCGCAGCCGTCGAAGAAGGCATCGTACCAGGTGGTGGCACCGCGCTTATCCGCGCCGGCGCCGCTGCTGAAGGCACACTCAAACTTCGTGGTGACGAAAAGACCGGAGGTCAAATCGTGTTCCGCGCGATCGAAGCTCCGCTCCGTCAGCTGGCTGCAAACGCCGGTCGCGAAGGTGCCCTCATCTGCGAACACGTTCGCAACGAAAAAGGCAACATTGGCTACAACGTCGCTACCGACAAATACGAAGACCTGGTCAAAGCCGGTGTCGTCGATCCGACCAAGGTGACTCGCAGTGCGCTGCAGAACGCCGCGTCGATCTCCGGCCTCCTGCTGACCACCGAATGCCTGATTGCTGACAAACCCGAACCCGCAGAATCTGGCGGTGGTGACCACGGTCACGACCACGGCATGGGCGGAATGGGCGGCATGATGTAATCGACCTGCAAAGGTCGGTTTGCACATCAAGCAAACCTACAAAATTAGAAACCGGGTGGACGCAAGTTCACCCGGTTTTTTTGTGTCCGGTTTGTTAATCGATAGACTTCGAAAAATCCCAACGGGATTTCGCAGGGTAGCCCAGAGTTCTTAAATCGTGGGACATGCATCCCTCCGCCGACCAACCTCAAAGCGGTTGCGTAGCGCGCCATCTGCTTAATTCGACTCTAGTAGCTCTTGTGCCGCGCGTCCCCATTGGTGGCGTTCCCCAAATTATCCGCAGCCCCAGGATTTATGAACCCTGAGCTGTCATCCGCACCCCGTTTGGGATTCAGGATCTCATCACCACAAACTGAGAGTCAAAATACTCATCATTTTCATCATACCCCGACCGTCTGAAGCAGATTCGCTTCACTGCTCGGTTCGGCTGTGGTTTGATGCCGACCACTTTTATTCACACCCGCGAAGCAAAGTTTCATCTCCACCCACACGCTCGCTGTTGCTTTGATCATCGAGGTTTATGCAGCCCGGTAATGTTCGTCAACACTCCTTCAGCGATTCTCTTCCTGCCCTCGTGGCAGTAAAAAAAGTGAACGCCTTCCCTAATCCGTTCCCTATGAAAACTCTCTCGGATATCATTGGATAGGATTATCATTCTAGCGGGCAATTCCACATCAACCGGTATCGGCAAATCGGTCGGCAATGAATCTCCTTTCTCGTTCAAGAAGTCGGGATAAATCATGTAGATGCCCGTCTCCGAGATATCGTCTAGATATCGTCTCCAGCGTAGGCAAAATCCCATCGTATTCCGTTGAAGGGGGGCAGATGCCGTCCACCTTCGTCCTCTCGCAGGAAGCGTATGCTCGCCTCAAAATCCTCAGAGACTCTGAATAGACGCTTGCAAGGCTCTGCCATGTTCTTTCAGTAAATAGCCCTGTTACCGGGCTTGCCGCAACATCGAAGAGCCAGGTCAAAAGGGTTACCAATCTGGTTCCTCGCGCGGATCAACGAGTCCGAAACCGCGCTCCTCCACCACCTTACTTCACCCCACCGCCAAACTCACCGGCATCGTATTTCTGCCAAAACTGCGCCGGCGGCAGCGTCGTATCGACGTCGTCTTCGAACGCCGTGCCAATTTTCTGCAAACTCGGCATCGCCTTCAGCACCTCGATGCCCTTGTTGACCTGCCCCGGCGAAAAAACCAGACGCTGCAACGGCAATCCCTCCAGCGGCGACACATCACTCACCGGCGATTCCCCGATGTGCAAACGTTGCAATGATCGCATGCTCGACAACGGCGACAGGTCCGCGACCTCAGTGCGGTGCAGGGTCAAGCTCTCCATCGGACACTGCGCCAGTGCCGAGACATCGCTGACCTTGCAATCCGTCAGCCATAGCTGGCGCAGCGGCATGCCACTCAGCGCTGACAAATCAATGATCCGCGTGCCAACCAGATTCAGCACCGAGATCGGCATCCCCTTCAGTGGCGAAAGATCTTTTACGTTCGTCCGATCAACGTAAAGTTGCTGCAGCGTCGTGTTGCCCTTCAGCGGCGACAAATCCTCAACCACCGTGCTGTCGAGAAACAGGGCCTGCAAAGGCATCCCTGCTACCGCCTCGATGCTCTGCACCGGGCACGCCTGCAAGTCAAGCATCGTCAATTCCATCCCGGAGAGGGGCGTGACATTGGTGACCCCGCACTGAGCTAGACGGATCGCCGTGACCTTTCCGTTATCGATCTGAAACTCGCCGTTGCCACTGTAGCCCGGATTGACCTCGCGAATCGCGGCATGTAGCAACACGTCAGTCCAAAATTTCGGATTGGCCGATTTCGCTGGTTTCGCAGTTGGCTCAGTCACCTTGGGAGCAACCGGTTCTTTTTCTTCTTCCTTCTCACCTCCACAGCCAGTCAACACCAACGCCAGCGCACCGGAGAGCAGACCTGTAAAAACTGTCGTCGAGGAAAATTGCCGGTTCATGGCGCCGACTTTGAGTCGGAACCGTGGCAAATGCAAGCAGCCGAACACAATCCTGGCCGACAAGTGCGTGCATTGCACAAACGCTATTTTCGGTTCACCTTCCCCGCCCTGCGTTCCATCATGAGCCGACGACCTGAAGACATCGATACCGACATGCGCCGCTTGCGGCGAATGCTCGACCGTGTCCTCAAAGCCGATGGCGATACGCCAACCGAGCGCCCGAGTGCACTGATCGATCCAGAAAAATCGGATTCACCAACCCGTATCCTCGATCTCGCCTGCGGAGCCTGCGACGAGGCAGAAACGCTGGTCGATTATTTTGCCTCACTGAAGGCCAAAGCCGCCGCCGACTCAGGGTCCCCATCAGAGGATGCCGGCAAACACATTCAGCTGACCGGCATCGACGTCCGTGCGCGCGAAATCGCCGACGCCGCTCGACGCTTTCGCTCGACCCGCAAGGAAGGCGAAGATCTCCGCGCCGAATTCGAATTTCTTAATGGCGACGCCACCAAGATCGACGATCACCGCGAACTCGGCGAAAATTTCGATGTCGTCTTCATGCGCCACCAGAATTTCTGGAACGGACGCCGCACTTGGGCGGAAATTTTCGACAAAGCTCTGCACAAGCTCGACGACGACGGACGACTGATCATCACCTCATACTTCGATCGTGAACACCGACTCGCCCTCGAAGCGATTCAACAACTCGGTGGCGAACTGATCGTCAGCGAGCAGAATGACGACTCGCGCCATTTAGTGACTGCCGGCAAATCAGTCGACCGACACGTCGCCGTGTTCCGAAAAAAGCAGTGAGCAGATCGGACACGATCCGCTAAACTAGCGCCGACGGCGGCGATTCTGCGGGCGCCTCGGCCCAGGACGTCCCATGTTGGGACGTCGCAAATCGATGCGGTAAACGATGCGAGCCTTCTCTGTGTCGTAAGGCGACATCTCCAGCTTCACTTTGTCACCTGCGACCAAGCGGATGAAACGCTTGCGCATTTTTCCGGAGATATGCGCCAGCACCAGGTGGCCGTTCTCCAGCTCAACTCGAAACATGGTGCCAGGCAGCACCGTGTGAATGGTGCCCTCCAACTCTACCGACTTGTCATCTTTACTCATACAAAAATCGCCTCAACTGGCATCGCTAGCGTGTGCAAAGCCCGCCATTACAAAGCCAACAATCGCGCACAATGATGTGATTTTCCAGTTTTTCAAGCCCCGATGCGTGATTCTGCCTTTCTCCGCGCCAGCCAAAACGGCAGATTGAGCAGGAAAAAGGCGGTCAAACACACTCCCTGAAGCCCGAGAATGTACCACGGCCACTGCCCCAGCGCATTGAGCAATGGGTTGTTTGCATCCAGCGGTTTATGCAGCAGAAAGCCGTAGTTGCTTTCGATCAGGGTTGAATTTTTGGTCAGCAAATCGACCACGAACGCCGCCAGAACATAAAGCTGCGTCCATGCAAACATCCGCCACACCGCCCCCGGTCGTGGCTTCAACCGCAAGCCGATGACCATATACAGAGCCGTGATTACCACTCCCCCGTGGAGCGCAAAAAAGACTAAGAAGCGCGGATGCGGAAAATCCTGCCCCAGATCCGGCGTCAGCAAACCATTCAAAGTTCCCGCTAATCCCCAGAAATAAACCAATTCCGCCGCCAGGGGACGGCGTCGAATCAACGCAATCGCACCCGCGATACCGGCCCAGTCGCAGAGGTGCATCGGCAGCACAAATCTTACCCCCATCAAGCGAAACGCCCAAACCTTGAACGGCCAGGCGAGAAGCAGAATCACCGCCATCGTCAGCGCCTGCCGTCGTTCGATTCGCGAACCAACGCCAAGACGGGGTGCCTTGCCGCGAGCGACCGCACACATCGCCACCAGAATCACGATGATGATCAGCGATACCACGGCGTGGGACGTGCCGTAGGCGACAAAAGGTTGAGGATCTAGAAACCAGTCTTTCACAAGTACAAGTAAGCACTCTTTTAACGGCGCTTGCCATTCGCAACAAGTGTGAAACGCTAAGCCAATATTTCTCTTTCACCATGCCGTCCCGCCGTCAGCAAACCAAGCCGTCCCGTCGATCCCCTGAAGCTCGCGCCAACCGCCACGCCGCAGCTGCCGGCAGCGATGGCATCGCCCCGCATGGCCGAGGACGAACTCTACACCCGTGCCGACGATCGCAACGCACCTCCCGCCTTTTTTCTCGTCCTTGACGGCGTTCAAGATCCCCACAATTTAGGCGCCTGTCTCAGATCCGCCGAAGGTGCCGGCGTCGATGCCGTCATCGTCCCCCGCCACCAAAGTTGTCGCGTCACCGACACGGTCGTTCGCATCGCTTGTGGTGCCGCCGCACGCGTGCCAGTGGTCGCCGTCAGCAACCTCGCTCGCACCCTCGAGCAACTCGACAAGCACCTTGTTAAATGCGTCGGCACCTCCGACCGCGCCACTGACGACCTCTACGACACCGAGCTGACCGGCCCCCTCGCTATCGTCCTCGGTGCCGAAGAGAATGGCCTGCGCCACTTGACTACCGAGCGATGCAACCAGTTGATCCGCATTCCCATGGCCGGCAAAGTCGAGTGCCTCAACGTCTCCGCTGCCACCGCCGTCTGCCTGTTCGAAGCCGTCCGCCAACGTAGCCTGGCCTGACCCGGCGATCCACAACTCTCCCAAAGGTCAATAGAGCCACCGATACATAACCAGGTTTTTTATTGTTGCTTTCAGCCGGTGATCGCATCTCAGCGAACTCGTTCCCCGCATGCCTGTCAGCCCTTGCCTTGCCTGCATGGAACGGATAAGATTTCTTCGAATCGAAACCAAACAATTCCCCCTCATGGACACTCAAAACTCTGGATACGCCAACCCCTACGTCGTCGCCGCTGCGCCAGCCTCGGAACGCGCCGAATTTATCCGCCGCACCTACGTGCACCTCGCCGGTGCCATCGCCGTGTTCGCACTCTTGGAGATGATTCTCCTCAAGCAGCCCTGGGCTCCAGGTTTCGCTAACATGATGCTGGGCAACTGGTTGGTCGTTATTCTCGCCTTCGTCGGAGTCTCGTATATTGCGGACCGTTTTGCGCAGAGCGCCGCCAGCAAGAGCACACAATACATGGGCCTCGGTCTCTTCGTGGTCGCCGAAGCGATCATATTCATGCCGCTCCTTTACGTCGCCCAGCAATATTCAACGCCTGACGTCATCCCCAAAGCTGGCATCCTCACCGGAGCGCTCTTCGCCGGCCTGACGGTCGTAGCCTTTACTACTAAGAAAGATTTCTCTTTTCTCGGCGGATTCCTCAAAATTGCTTTCATCGTCGCGCTGGCGTTAATCGCCCTGAGCTTCATTCCCGCTTTCCCGATCAATCTTGGCACTTGGTTCTCCGCTGCGATGATCCTGATCGCTGCTGGTTCCGTGCTCTACACGACGTCGAATATCATTCATCACTACCGTCCCGATCAGTACGTTGGGGCATCGCTCGCGCTGTTCTCCGCAGTGGCGCTGATGTTCTGGTACATTCTTCGCATTCTAATGAACCGCCGCTAGGCTACCCGGCTGCCGATGCTGCAACTAATCATCAAATACGCCATCACCGCCGGGGTGGTGGTGCTGGTCAACGAAGTCGTGATCCGCTACAGCCGCGAATGGCTCGGTAGCCTCATCGCGTCGCTTCCGCTGGTCTCTCTGATCACCTTTTTCTGGATCTACTACGGTCTGGCGGACCCTGTCGAACGCACCGCGAAACTGGCCAATCACTCGACCGGAGTTTTCTGGTTCGTGCTGCCCAGCTTGCCGATGTTTCTGCTGTTTCCCTACTTGCTGAAAAAAGGCGTTACTTTCTGGCCCTCCATGCTGATCTGCATCGCTATAACGATGACTCTTTACTATGCGATGGTCATTGCGTTAAAGAAATTTGGCGTTGAGTTGTGAAAAATGCTGAAACCACCGCAGCTTGATTGACTAGTGTTCGAAAGAGCCACTTTCCTCACACCAATCGATTATCATGCTGCTTCGCCTTAGCCCTCTCGTCACCATCGCTCTTACGGCGGCTACAATCGCGCTCGCGCTCATCACGGCGACCGTTCCGGCTCACTCGCAATCTACGCCAGCAGCGGCCGATTGGTACGATCAGGCAAAAGTCGACGCTTGGGCTCGTCATTTGGTCAACCTGCTCAACGCTGGCAACATCGAGGAAGCGTCTAAGTTCGTCCCGTTCGACGGTATGTACGAGGTCGCCATCGTCGATCTGGTCCGGGAAAAAAAGGACGACCCTGAGGTGCTTGCCTACTTGAAACAATTCTATCCGATCTTCAAATCGGTAGTCACTCCACAAGGCGGCGACAAAGGCAGCACAGACTTTCTCAAGTCCGGTGTCGAAGGCGGAAAGGCCTATGTTCTGCTTCGCGTCCTTCCAAAAGGCCAACCCAGGGCTCCAGAGCTCAACTACCTGCAGATCGGCATCGCTCCGACAGCCGATGGCAGCAGCTATGGCATTGAGGACGTTTTCATCCTGCGGACCGACAAATCACTGCTTACCGTTTGCCGGACTCTGTTCATCGCAATGATGCCCGACGCCGTCTTCGAAAAAATCGACAAGTGGAGTGACGAGCACGCCTCCATCCACAAGCAGGGACCTGAAATCGTGGCCATCATGAAGCAAGCCAGCTCCGGTGATGCCACCTGTATTGACACCTTTCTCGCACTTGATCCGCCTCGACCAGACGACCTCGTTCTACTGGAAGCCTGTTCGAAGTCTGTTTTTAAAAACACGGACGATCCCGACCAAATCAAGAAAGTTATGAAAGCCTGGCAGGTCGGCCGACCGCAAGGTATCTGTAACTTGATATGGAATATCTGCGGCATGCGCCGACTGGGAGGCGCGGGCTATGATCAGGCCAACAAAGGCCTCGCCGTGATGCGTGGCATCGAAATGTTCGCCAACGATGGTTACCTCGACGTGCTCAGCGCCGACCATTCGATGCGCCGTAACAAGCCCGAAATCGCCGAACCGTATGCCCGGAGTGCCGTTGCCAAAGAGCCCAGCCTCTTCATAGGACGCCATGTGTTGCATCTCGTTCTAGCAAAGAAAGACGACTTCGAAGGCATCGCAAAATCCCTGCGCGAACTTTCCCAACTCGACTCGGCATTTACCCTGAAATACTTTCAGGACACCCCGCAGCTCGAAGCATTTCGCGGCAGCGACGCCGGCAAGGCGCTTCTCGTCGACCTGCAAAAATAGGCATCTCGCTAAGTCCGAATCAGCCCGGCTTAGCGACCTCGTAACGCCCCGCCTTGTCCGGCTGAATCGGCGCCTCATCGCTCCAGTCGCGCACGTCCTTCACTAGACTGACCTGCGAGTTCAGGGCATCTTCCCAAGACACCTGCTTGCCCGTATAGGCAGCATCGCGCCCCATGATCGCCATCAGTGAGGCGTAAGCACCTCGTTCGGCCTCGTTAAATGGCAAGTCCTCGCGAATCGCCTTGAACAGTTCGTCATGCTCAAGCTGGTACGAATTACCGCTCTCCATCGCACGGTGCGCAGGCCGATCTTCTCCCCACAGCTTGATCTCAGCTCGTGACTTGGCCGCCAGCGTGACGCGACCGAGATCACCATCGATTTCCGAGCCGAAAAAATTCCAGCACTTGGCAATCTGTCGATGCTGGGTAATCGCCTTCGAGCCGTCAGCGTAGTCATACTCGACGTTGAAATGATCGTAGATCTGGCCCTTGTCGGAACTGTTGCGAACCAATCTGCCACCCTGCCCCTGACAACTGACCGGGTTCATATCGTTCTTGATCCAACGCGTCACATCGTAGTCGTGAACGCTCTGTTCAACGATGAAGTCGCCGCTCAGCCAGGTAAAGTAGTACCAGTTACGGACCTGATATTGCAGCTCGGTTTCGTCCGGCAATCGCGTGTGATTTTTACCGACGAGACCGCGACAGTTGTATTGCCGGATCGTTCTAATATCGCCGATCACCCCATCGTGAAGCTTCGTCATAAGTTCGTTGTGCATCGGGCTGTGTCGACGGTTCAGTCCAACACCAACCTTTAGGTTCTTCTGCTTCGCCTCGACCGCTGCAGCGATCACCTGGCGGACACCTGGCCCATCGACGGCCACAGGCTTTTCCATGAATACATGTTTGCCCGCACGGACCGCTGCCTCAAAATGAATCGGCCGAAATCCCGGCGGCGTAGTCAGGATCACGACATCGATCTCGTCCATCTGCATGACCCGATCGAACGCATCGAGCCCCACCAATCGGCGTTCAGACGGCACCTCCATCTTGTCGGCAAACGTCGCCCCTTTCGGTGACTGACTAATCTTGCCCCCTTTGTGCAACGTCTCGTAGCTGCGCTCCAACTGATCGGGTTCGGTATCGGCCATCGCCCATAGCTTGACGTTATCGTCCGCCTGCAAGGCCTGCGACGCCGCCCCCGTACCGCGTCCGCCGCAACCGATCAGCGCGATCTTTAATTCATCGCCGGCATCCGCAGCCCGAACCCCGTTTGGAAAAGCACCAGCAGCAAGCGCTGCAACGCCAGCCCTGGCGATAAAACTACGGCGCGGCAAAGCGGGGTCGGAAGATGTCGGGGAATCAGATTTCATAATCTTTTTTGCTGAATGGGAAGGGAGCGATTGTCCCGCGATGCTACTAGAATTCAATCACGCGCAAAGCACGAAACCTCGTCGGAACCTCTTTGCTCTGCAGCCCAATCCGACCTCGAGCTTCAGTCAGACCAGGGTGTGCTTTTTTCAATTTTTCGGGATACTTCGCCATGTCCGCGTCCTGCACCAACACATCGTCGATCCACACCTGCACGTGGCTACCCACACAACGCAGCCGAAAAGATTGCCACTCGCCCGGTCGCAATGGTGGAGGATCCACCCGCGGCGCTGCGACACTGTAGTGCGCACCCATGCGCCGATCCTCGGTCAACTTTGTCGAGTCGCGCGCGGCCGTTTCATCCATGATCTGAATCTCATTACCGATGAATGCAGGTCGCCCCTTCTTGTCGGCGGGCATGCGAAAGAACACTCCGGTATTCACCTCGACCGGCAGATTGAACTGCATCGAAAACTCGAAGTCGGCAAAATCGCGATCCGTCATCAGCATGCGCACGCCATCCAAACCCGGCTTTGATCGCAACTCGCCCTCGACAACTTCCCAATTGCTCGCCTCACCACCGTAACCCTCCCAACCCGAAAGATCCTTGCCATTAAAAAGACTCACTGCATCGCCGTCTTTGGCGACTACCGCGAACACGATATTCAGCAGAAAGCCGACACCAACGAACAAGCGAGTCATCTGACAACTGTGCTTCTTCCCTTATGCGACGACCTAGTCCGTAATCACGGTAAAAAATGAGTAATTGTTAAAATTTTAAAAATTTGTTATAATTTTTGCTTTTCCGTGACTCGCGTGACCTCACGCTTTACGGGCCGAAACACAAACACCTGCCTGAATGAAGTATCCTCGTTCCCTTTTCACAGGGGCCGCGTTAGCGGTCTCGTGCACCCTGATCGGTGCGTCGTCCATTATTGCTGCCGACGACGCCAAGTCGGATCAAGCCGCCGAGGCTAAAGCCCCGGTCAAGGAGACGACCAAAGACCAAACCGATAAAGCCAAGCCAGCAGCCGCCGAAAACAAGCCAAAGGAAGCGGCTGACGCCAAAGCGAAAACCGAGGACACGGATAAAGACAACACAGATCCCGCCAAGGACGAAGCCGAGACAGCTAAAGATGCCGCTCCGGCGACTCACACGGTCAAAGCGGCACTGTTCGAACTCAGTGTTGAAATCGACGGCACGTTCGAATCTGCTCGAATGACCGAAATCGCGCTCAGCCCAGAGGCGTGGGGCGATCTCACCGTCGTCGAAACCGTCGACCACGGGACCTTGGTAAAAAAAGGCGACGTACTCGTCAAATTGGAGACCGAAGATCTCAAGGACCAGATCCGCGAGCTCGAACTCGCCCGCCCCGGCGCCGAACTGGCGCTTAAGATCGCCGAAGAGGAATTCAACGCGCTGGAAAGCTCTACCCCACTTCAACTCAAGGCCGCCCGCGAGGCCAAGACGCGTGCCGAGCAAGACCTCGTCTACTACGAAAAAGTCACCAAGCCACGCAGCATCGACTCCGCTCATTGGAATGTGACGTCATCGGAATTTTCGCTCGAATACAATCAGGAAGAACTCGATCAGCTGCGCAAAATGTACGCCGCCGATGACCTCACCGAGGAAACTGAAGAGATCATCGTCAAGCGCGCCGAGTACAGCGTCGAGTCGTCAAAGCGAAGTCTCGACAGCACCCGCAATCGCACCGAGCGCAGCCTGACCACTACCTTCCCGCGCGAGCACGCCGATCAGCGCCAGCAACTCGAGCAGCAAATCATTAACTGGAAAAAAGCCGAGTCGACCCTTCCCGAGACGCTTAAGAAAGCCCGCCTCGATCTCGCCGCCCAGCGCCGCGGCCTCGAAAAAAGTGCCGACAACCTCAGCGAGCTGAAGACTGATCTCGCCGCTATGACGGTCATCGCACCCCATGACGGCGTCGCCTACTTCGGCGCCGCGACTCGCGGCAAGTGGCTGACCACCGCCAACATCGAGAAAAAACTCCGCCCCTCAGGCAAACTGATGCCTCACGAAGTCATCATCACCGTCGTGCAAACCGCTCCCCTGCAAATCCGCACCGCCGTCGCCGAAACGCAATTACCCAATCTCGAGATCGGCCAGAGCGCCGAAGTCACCCCGACCTCGAACCCCGACGCCAAACTCGACGCCGAACTCAAAACGCTGTCGTATGTGCCGCTCGCCGGCAACACTTTCGACGCCGTGTTCAGCATGGCCAAAAATCCGGTCGCCAACCTCTTCCCCGGTATGACTTGCAAGCTCAAGATCGAGCTCTACAAAAACCCGAAGGCGCTGACCGTTCCCAAAGCCGCCGTCAAAGGCGAAGGCAAAGACCGCCACGTCATCCTCTCCGATGACAAGAAGCGCCCGGTCAAAGTCGGCAAGAGCAACGACAAGCACACCGAAATCACTTCAGGCTTGAAGGAAGGCGACGTGGTCAAAACTAAGTGATCCACTCCCCGCACGCCCCGCGCCCTTTTCTTCAAACACCATGAGTCGAAGTCTCCACCGACGCAGCTTTTCGCTACGTGCCATCATCCCGTTGGCAAGCTGTGGCATGCTCGCACTCGGCACCGCCTTCGCCTCCGAAAAGGACGCAACTACAGGGAACCGACACGCACCACCGCACCCACCGGAGGAGATTCAGGCCAGCATCGATCGCGGCATCGCCTTCCTGCTCGACAGCCAAAACCAAAACGGCTCGTGGGGCTCCGCGACCAACACCAAAGCCCTCAATATCTACGCGCCTATTCCCGGTGCTCATCACGGTTTCCGCGCGGCGGTCACCGCACTGGCGGTCAGTGCGCTGATCGAGTCAGGCCAGGCGGCCGCCGACCCAGCGATCGAGTCCGCATTGGCTCGCGGCGAGGTATTTCTGCTCGAGGAGCTCCCTAAAGTCCGACGCTCCGCAGCCAACGCTATCTACAACGTCTGGACACACGCCTACGGCATCCGCGCTCTGGTCGACATGCATGCGCGCGCACTCGCAGCCAGCGATGCTGAACGCGCCGCCGAATGCCTCGTGCAAATCGAAACCCAAGTCGAACTCGCCACTCGCTACGAATCCGTCAATGGTGGCTGGGGATACTATGACTTCGATGTCGGCGCCAAGCGACCGGCCTCCAGCCCAACCAGTTTTACCACCGCCAGCATGCTGCTCGCTTTTCATGAAGCCGAACAGATCGGCGTCGACATCGACGATAAAATGATCGCCCGCGGCGTCGCCTCGATCGGACGTCAGCGCTACAACAACAACACCTACGCCTACGGTGAGTATCTGAAAAACCGACCGCTATACCCGATCAATCGCGCCGGCGGCAGCCTCGGTCGCTCGCAATCCTGCAATCTCGCGCTGCGAACCTGGGGCGACAAAACCATCACCGATGACGTCCTGGTCGAATGGCTCGAACGTCTGCGCGACCGCAACGGCTGGCTCGACATCGGCCGCAAACGACCGGTCCCGCACGAAGCGTGGTTTTCGGTCGCCGGATACTTCTTCTACTACGGCCACTTCTACGCCGCGCACTGCGTACAGGAACTTCCCGACGACGTCGCCGCGCCGTTGGCCAACGACCTCGCCCACATCATACTCAACTTGCAGGAAAAAGATGGCTCGTGGTGGGACTTCCCCTTCTACGACTACCATCAACCTTATGGCACCGCCTACGCGGTGATGACCTTGCTGCGTTGCCTACCGAACCAGTAATTGTGGAGTAGATTTTAATCTGCTTCAGTGGACGATCACGTGAGACCGTCCGTCCCGGCGGTCACAGTGCGTTGGCATCCGTCCTCATGATGACTCGTCCACTGAGGCAGTTTACACAACTGCCTCTCCATCACCTCAATCGATGTTCCCAACAGAAACTTCGATTGGCCAAATGGATCCGCCGCAAGGAAGATGCCGCCAATGACTTCCCCGTCTGATACTCACCCCTCACGCTTGCGCCGCTGGGCCGTCACCCTTCCAGCGATGACGCTACCGCTGGCGATCTCGTACATCTACTTCGTATGGATGCCCGGATCCATCATCGGTAAGACGGCCTACGGCGGCATCAAAATGTGGCTACTTGTCTGGCCCATCATCGTCGGCTTGTGGATTATCCGTGAAAACCGATCCAGCAAAAGCCGCATGAACTGGCTGACTCGCTGCCTTCCCGAAGTGCCTGCCAGCGGCCCAAACCGCAAACGCACCGTAGTGATCGGCGCAGCCTTCGGTCTCGCCGTCGCCGCACTCGCCGTGCTGCTGTTGATCATTCCTCCGGCCAGCGATGTCATGCATAGTTTCGGACCTCAGATCCGCCAGCGCGTTGATGACTTTGGTGGATTGAAATATTACTTCGCTCTTGGTGCATTCATCTGCGTCCTCCACTCCGCCCTCGAAGAATTCTACTGGCGCGGTTTTGTCTTCGGCCATCTGCGTCACCTCGTTCCCACGTGGGCCGCGCACGTCCTTGCAGCGCTCGCATTCGCCGCTCACCACGTCATCGTGCTCAATACATTTTTCACTCCCGGTATCGCCTGGATATTCAGTCTCGGCGTCGCCCTCGGTGGCCTGATGTGGAGCTTTCTCTATCAGCGCCACGGCACCTTGCTCGGTGCGTGGGTCAGTCATCTGATCGCCGACGTCGCCATCATTGCCATCGGCTGGCACCTGATTACCACTTCCGCGCACTGACCATCAATTTCACTATTCGTCGTCCGGAATCGGCACGACGATTTCTTCTTCCTCCGTCGCCAAAGCCGCATCGAGTGGTGACGGCGGCATCGGTGGTGGCGGCGCACCCTCGCTGGACAACTTAGGCTTAGTTGGTGCAGCCACCGAATTCGGCGCAATCTGAGGCGCGACAGGTTTCGGGAAATTTTCCAACGACATCGGCAACTCGGGAGCAAGCAGTGGAGCGGACGCCGCATTCCGATCGATCGGCATCACCGCCGCCGGGTTGGCAACCGCACCTGCCATCGCCGCAGAAGGAGCCACCGCGATCCACGCACGCTGACCCGATTTTTCCACCTGCACGCGGGCCTGACTTGGATCGCCAGCCGACTCGACGGCAATCAATCGCATACCACCGCCGCCTTGCCCGTCTCTTGAATCACTGACATTGAGCACCGACTGGTCGCGCTTATTTACCAAAGCCGCCGTGATCGCACCACTCATTTCAAATACGCCAGCGAGCGTGTAGTCCCGAGCAAACGCTGGATCCGCTAGCGCCACCGGAGCCGCTGAAAAAAACAGCGATTTCTCCCAAAGCGATGCGTATCGGTCCAATGAGTAGCTCCGCTCCGAAGCCGATTCCGAAGCCTCAGTCCCCGCTTCGGAGTCATCAGCAGGCGCCGAGACGCTCCAACCGAGCGCGAGGATTATCCCCGCAAACCCCGTAAGCACGGGAAGAATGCGCTCTATCGAGAGCCTTGAGAAAGATGGATTCACGGTTTGCAGCGGTCTTTAACTTATGGTAATTTCTTATAATTATAATATTTGTCAAGTGAAGCCAATCCTTATCAAGCTCGCCAAAGCTTCGGGCTGTCGTGATGTCGACCGCTTGGATGAGGTATTGTCATCGCTCACCACGATAGGAAACGGCTCCGCCCTGTTGGCCATCCTCGACGCCAATTTGGTAGACGAAAACGCCTTCCTCTCCGGCTTGGCCCGCGAGATCGAAATGCCCTGGATCGAGACCCCGGAGGAACACAGCGATGACGATGCGCGGCTGCTCCGCCAGTGGTGCCCCGCCGACCTCGCCCTCAAGCATCACATTCTACCGGTCGGCATCACGCCCGCCACCGAAGACCGACCACCCGTTCTGCAACTCGCCACCTACGACCCTCTCGATCTGGTTCGCCACAGTGCTGCATCGCGACGTATCGAAACTCCAGCGACCTGGGCCGTGGCCTCGCGAATCACCATCGCCGACGGTCTGCAAAAACTCTACGGAGTCGGCGCCGACACCTTCGCCGAACTGCTGCAAAACCGCGAAGAAGAAAACTTCGACGACCTGATGATCGGCGAGGAAACCATGATCCTCGACGACGGTGAAAACGAACAGGCCTCGGTCGTAACCTTCGTCAATCAGATCCTGCGTGGCGCTCTCGAACAACGCGCCACCGACATTCATCTGGAACCTATGGGACGCCAGTTCCGCATCCGCTACCGGATCGACGGCATGCTTCAGGAAGTTCCCGCGCCAGAAAATATCTGCGCCTTCCAGGCCTCAGTCATTTCCCGACTGAAGATTATGGCGCGACTCGATATCGCCGAAAAACGCCTGCCACAGGACGGACGAATTAATCTCGAACTCGACGGACGCAGCATCGACGTGCGTGTCGCCACCATCCCCTCGGTCGAAGGCGAGAGCATCAGCCTGCGTCTGCTCGGCCAGGAATCGTTCTCGATCGACAAGCTCGGCATCAACGAGCGCCTGCGCCGCACCATCGACAAACTTCTCACCCTGCCCAACGGCATCGTGCTGGTCACCGGCCCGACCGGCTCTGGTAAATCGACTTCGCTCTACTGCTTCCTTTCGCAGATCAATACCTCCGAGCGGCGCATCGTCACCATCGAGGACCCGGTCGAAAACAAACTCCCCGGCGTCCTCCAGATCGCCGTCAAACCCGACATCGACCTCACCTTCGCCAAGGGCCTGCGCTCCATCCTGCGCGGCGATCCGAACGTTGTCATGGTCGGTGAAATGCGCGATCTCGAGACCACTGAAATCGCCATCCGCGCCGCACTCACCGGACACCTCGTGTTCAGTACCCTGCATACTAACGACGCCATCGGCGGCATCACCCGGTTGGTCGACATGGGCGTCGAGCCCTTCCTCGTCTCCTCGTCGGTGCGCGCCTTTCTCGCCCAACGCCTGGTCCGCAAACTTTGCCGCACTTGCCGCACACCGAAAACGATCGACGCCGCTGCCGTCCGCGCTGCCGGATTCGATCCCGGCGAGGAAAAGAGCGTCGAAGTTTTCACCGGAACCGGCTGCCCCTCATGCCGCGGCACCGGTTTTCACGGCCGCATGGCCCTGTTCGAAATCTGCTTGGTAACCACCGCCATGCAAGAAGCCATCGCGCGCGGTGCCAGCACTCGCGACCTCAAAGCGCAGGCAACCCAAGACGGCTTCGTTTCGATGCGTGAATACGGATGGGAACAAGTCCGCAACGGAGATACCACGCTCGAAGAAATACTAAGCGCCACCATGTCTGATCTCGGCGAAAGCATCGACACCGCCGCCAATCCGAACGCCGCCATCAACCTCGTCGAACTCGCCCGTTAGTTGCCATGGCCGTTTTCCTATACACCGCCTATGCCGCTGACGGCCAACTCGCCAGTGGTGAGTTGAACGCCGGCGACCGCAGCGACGCCTTTCGCCAGCTCGACCGCCAGCGATTGCAGCCGGTCAGTCTCGACGAGCGCGGAAAAGCCAAGCTATTTGCCCCGGCAAAAAATGTCACCGACGACGACACTCCGCCGACGCCCCGAAGACTGCGCCTCAAAACCAAAGAGGTCGCCCTGTTCACCGAAGAACTTTCCGAACTGCTACGCGGCGGCATCCAACTCGAGCCCGCGCTCAACATCATGAGCCGACGCCGCGAGTTGTCGAATCTCAAACCAGTCGCCACCGGCCTGCGCGACCGATTGCGTGATGGCACGAGCTTTTCCGAAGCTCTCGGCCAAGTCTCACCCAGCTTCGGCGAACTTTATCAAAGTCTCGCCGCAGCCGGCGAAGCGGGCGGCGGGCTCGGCACCATTCTCGAACGCCAAGCCGGCTACCTGCGCTCGCTGGAAACCCTCAAGGGCCGTGTTCTTTTTGCACTCATCTACCCGTCTTTCCTGATCGCATCCGCCGTCGCCGTCGGCGTTCTGTTCCTGGCATTCCTGATCCCGAAACTGATGGATCTGCTCGAGACCACCGGCGGATCCCTGCCGCTCGGTGCCCAACTGGTTATCAACGCAGCCGATTTTTTCAAATCCTTCTGGTGGCTGTTCGCCCTGGCGATCGCCGCCGCGACCGGTGCAGCTTGGGCTTGGTCAAAACACCGCCGTGAGAGTTGGGATCGCTTCAGACTGCGCCTGCCGCTGTTCGGCTCCTTATTGCGTGGTCGATTCCACGTCCAGTTTTTGGAAACCATGACCAACTTGATAGGCAACGGTTTACCGCTGGTCCGCGCTCTGCAACTCACCGAAGCCGCGACCCCGAACCGACACCTGCGGCGCAAACTCAAAAAGGTGCTCGCCGATGTTTCCGACGGCACACCGCTGTCGAACGCGCTCGAGCGCAGTGCAGAATTTCCGACGCTGCTGGTCGACATGATCGCCGTCGGCGAACAGACCGGCGATTTAAAAAACTCGCTCGCCCGAGGTGCCGAGCGCTTCGATCGCGAGATGAGCAAGCAGGCCGAAAAGCTCAGTGCAATGATCCAACCCGCCGTGGTCGTGCTGATGGCCAGCATGGTCGGCATCATGGCCTACTTGATGGTGACCGCCATTTTTCAAACCATCTCCGGCCTCAACGGCTGACCATTTTTCCACCACGAAAAGACTACGAACGATGAAAACATCCATCAAACACCACTCAAAAGATGCCTTCACGCTGATCGAAATGGTACTCGTGTTAGGCATTATCGCACTCTTGGTAGGCGCCGGCATTGTCTCCCTGACCAACGTCACCACGGTCGGCAAAGAGACTCGCGTAAAAGCAGACTTCACCACCCTCACCGCCGCGCTGCGCACCTACGAAACGTCGAACACTTTTCTACCAACCAACAAACAGGGACTACTGGCGCTGACCGAAAAACCGACCGCAAAACCGCAGCCAAAAAACTGGAAGCCCTTCCTGAAAAAGGTCCTACTCGATCCCTGGGGCAATGAATACGGCTACGCCCGCCCCGGCAAGCACGATACCAACGGCTTCGATCTCTGGTCCGTCGGTCCGGACGGAAAGCAGGGCACTGAGGACGACATGGGCAACTGGGACGAGTAACACCCCTCTGGACGAAAGTGTGAAGCCGGCGTCCCGCCGGTCCCCGTGGACGAGCACTACCCGCATGAAGCACCGCCACCAACAGTCCGCGTTTTCTCTAGTCGAGGTCCTGGTCTCGATCTTCATCGGCATGTTGATCATCGGCATCGCGGTGTTGAGCATCGGCGCAGTCAACGAGGAGGCACGCATTCGCCGGATCGGATCAACACTCGAAGCAACCGCTCGCACCGCTCTCCAAGAAAGCGTGCAAAAACAACGCGATCACTGGATCGGATTTTCCCGCAATGGCTTCGCCGTGCTGCCCGAAGGTAAAACATTCGAATTGCCGGACGGCGGCAATATCGAGCTGCGCCATTGGGGTGACAAAACCTGGCGCCCCCCCGCTGACGAACGCTGGCGTTTTTCCAGCGAAGGCTTGTGCGAGCCCTTGCAAGTTCGCTTCACGCTCGGCCGCGCCACTTTGGAACTGCAGTTCGATCCGCTGACAGGTGCCGTCGCGGACGAAAGCATGATCGTCGACAAAGGATGAAATCGGCCACATCCAGAAAAACGAGCGCGGCCTTTGTCATGCTCGAAGCGGTACTCGCCCTTGGCCTGTTCGCCACTGTCGCGACCGCGATGGCCGTGGCGTTGAACCAACTCTCGTCGGCCTCAACTTCGATGCGTCGCGAGGCCTTGTTACTTCGCCAGATGGAATCGGCGATGACTGAAGCAGCTCACCAACGACCGTTAGCTGCTAAATTTGAAACACACCCCGAAGATGCATTCGGCGTTCGCCTCGAAACGCAGATCGCTCCGGTAAATCTCAAAAGCGAACGCGATGAGACACTCGATGGCATTTACCAAGTGACCATCACCGCCATTCTCGACGACGGCAGTGAGGACGGCATGCGTCGCTCACTCGAGCAGCTGGTTTTTGCCGATGCGGGAGGCCCTGGACGATGAGGACGATGAGCGCTCCAACACAACGCGGCTTCACGCTCATCGAAGTCATCGCGGCACTCGCCCTGGTCATGTTGTTGGTCGGCGGCATTTACAGCATCGCCGGGGGCGCGTTGGAACTCAGCCGCGCCAGTGGCGAAGCGCGTCTCGCCGATCTGCGCGTCACCAACTTGGTCGAATTGTGGCGTCGACAATTCGAAAATTTGCCCGCTCAGGCACAGTTGCGCGTCGAGGCCGGCGACGACGGCCCATGGCTGGGCATCGAAAAATCAGCGGGACTGCTGGCCTGGAATTCGGCGCTCGACGACGCCGACACGACCGCATTTGGCATCGAGGACGGCGAACTGGTTCTGGAACAATGGAACGGCTCAGAGCGACTGGCAGCGGTGACTTTGATCGATGATGTCGTCGCCTGCGATTGGCAGTTTTACGACCCTGCCGAGGAGCGTTGGATCGACAACCAATGGCCGCACCAACATCGCCGTCCACAGCTCGCAGCGGTCACCTTTCAGCTGGGCCGCGATCCGGGACCGCAGCGCCACGTATTTCGAGTCGCTCCGGCATCATCCGTCTCACTCGCCATTGAAAGCGAAGGGAGGCCGCAATGATCTGCGGATGTGCAAAAAACAATCAGCGCGGCTCGTCGCTGGTCGCGACCTTCTGGTTGATCGCAACCCTGGGCATGGTGATTTTTGGAGCGACGAAGTTCATTTCCGTCGACGGAAAATTGCTCGCCGCTCGCAAAGGAATGGCCTTCGCCCGAGCCCAAGCCGAAAGCGGCTTGGCGATCGGCGCCCATCCCAACACGCGACGCGGAGACGAATTGTTGAATCGAGAATTCGACGACGGTGGGGCCTATGCGGTCACATTGTCGACCGAGGAATCGCGGCTCAATATCAACGAAGTGCTCAAGCGCAACGAGAGCGCAACGCTGGCACGCCTTTTTCAGATCTGGGGACTCAGCCCACAGGACGCTTCGGCGCTGGCGGACGGCATCAAAGATTGGGTCGACGCCGATGATCTGGCCAGTCTCAACGGAGCCGAGCGCGGCGCTTACCCCAATCCGGCGATGCCTTTCAACCGCCCCTTCCGTTCGCTCGATGAGGTCGCTTT
Organism: Verrucomicrobiales bacterium; assembly: GCA_037969585.1. Classification (GTDB taxonomy): domain Bacteria; phylum Verrucomicrobiota; class Verrucomicrobiia; order Verrucomicrobiales; family DEV007; genus JBBKXR01. The sequence continues at coordinate 2,265 of JBBKXR010000083.1, read as the reverse complement.
GGTGCGCGGCATGGATGTGCTCGAGCGCGTCCGCCCGAACTGGCGCGATGCATTTTCGATGTGGGCGAAAGACAAACTCGACGTCAACACTGCCGATGCCGATGTCATCGCCGCAGTCACCTCTATCGATCTCGGTGCTGCTGAAATTTTTATCAACGTCAGGGCTGGAGCTGATGCTATCGCCGGCACCTTTGACGACCGCCGGTTCATCACCGCTCCCGAAGCGCTCGCCGCTATGAACGTCGCTCCGCAGCTGATGGCATCCCTCGATGCGGCACTAACCACCGAAGGCAAAACCCGCCGGGTCGAGAGCGCCGGAAAGTTCGGTGACTACCGCAAGAAACTGGTGCTGATCAGCCGCGGTGCGTCTACCTTGTGGCGCGGTGAAATGCCGACGACAAGTTACGACGAAAGCGATGGCGACAGCGAAACTCAAACAACGGGAGACGCATACTAGCGGCGGACCGATGGCTGTCTTGTTTCCAGGAGAAAACGCATGGGAGCTCTGGCGGGGTCGCGCCGGTGAACCGCTCGATCTGCATCACCGCTTCGAATCGTCTGATCTCGCGGCATTTCAGGCTGTCAGCAGGAAGGATACCTCCGCCGCGCGGCGAGTGGTCGGGCTGCCGGTTCATTCGGTCGTCGCCCTGCCGATGTGGGTAACCGTTCCCGGCGAAAGCGAGAACGAGATCCGCCAAGCCGCCGAGCTGCAACTCGAACGCGCTGGACTGCGCGCCCGCAACGAGTCCCAAGGGGTCGATTTTTCACTGATCGAAAAAGAGAATTCACGCTCGCTGATCCTCGCTCAAGGCCTGACCGACCATACGCCGACTCTAGCAGAGCAGTCACAACTCGCTACTGACCACATTGCCGCACCGTTCCTGCTGCCTCTGCCGCCAAATCATTTAACCATCTGGCGCGAACTGGGTCGCCTGGTTGCAGCGATCACGAGACAGGGCCGCGTGGTTTTTTTCGATGCCCTCTCTGCGCCCGAACTCGACACAACCGCGATCCAGGAGATCCATCGCATGGCAGCACAGTTGAGCCTGCTCGACATGCTCAACACTGTAGAAGGCATCATGCTGTGGACGCCCGAAGGCGATGCCCAATCGATCGCCGATGCCACCGGACTTGGCGTCGACCGCGCCGATCGCCCGGGTCCCGTTTTTGCTGAAAATCTGAGTAGTCAACTGGAGCCGAGATCGGCCCGAATCGCTCGTCAGAGAACTCAGCAGCGCGACCGTTCGCAAAAGACCCTCAAGATGATCGGTGTCGGCGCTGGAGCAGTCGCCCTTGTCATCTCCGCTGTACTCGTCTGGCTCAATTGGCAGCGCAATGTATTGCGCAACGAAGTCGCCAGCCTCCGCCCACAGGCGGCTCAGGTCGAGGCGATGAGAGAACGTTGGGCATCCGTTGCCGCGGCCGTCGACAAGGACGGGTTCGTTTTGGAGACGCTGCTTGTCATCCAGTCGCTTCCCGCGGCAGAGTCGGTCAGCTTGGATAAGTTCGATCGACGCGCGGACCGCATCAGCATCGAGGGCACCGCTCCAAGCGCAACGCAGGCCTTACGATTTTTGGATGCCTTGTCGGGCTCCGACGCCTTCGCTGACTACGACTGGACATTTCCACAGCCAACCTTCCACGGTGGTTCGGCGAGCGAGGCAAAATTTGAGATCGAAGGAACGCGCGAGGAGGGCAGCCAGCCATGAGTGGACGCGAACGCAAACTGGCATGGGGCTTCGGCGGAGCGGCGGTGATTTTCGCAGTGATTCTCTTCGCAACAACCGGCAGTGCCTGGGTTAGAGGCCTGTTTAGCGAAAACGACCGACTGCGTGAACGCGCCGCCGAGCTGCGGACACTGATCGGCAATCACGACTCCTGGGCAGAACGCGACGCCTGGCTGGATCAAAAGGTCCCGCATTTCGCCTCGCGGCAAGAAGCATCATCCGCTCTCCTCGAAGCCGTCGAGGCATTGGCAGGTAACCTTGGCGGTGAAAGCGAACAACCCAGCGTAGTCCTCAAGTCCCGCCAACTCACCGAGCCCGCCAACGAATCCACGGACGACGACGACAGCATAACAAACGACTACTTCGATGCGACCTCAATGAAAATGGAAATCGAAGCCCCCGAAGCAGCTCTCTACCAGTGGATCCATCGCCTCCAAGAGCCCGATACCTTTCGAGGAGTTACCGCCTTGACACTGGAGCGCACCAAAAGCGACAGCGGTACCCTCCGAGCGGAGATAGAACTCACTCAGTTCTACCT
>JBBKXR010000082.1:0-59194 GCA_037969585.1 Verrucomicrobiales bacterium | reverse complement strand
AGTCCCCCGCCAGAATCAAGCGCCAGTGCTCGTTCGACCGATGGCAATCCGCGGCTTTTTTTGCTGTTCCGCATCTTCTTCAACTGTCGCTTCTACTACCCGGTCTACGCCATCATGTTCCTCGACTTCGGTCTGACAATGGAACAGTTCGCCGCGCTCAACGTCGCCTGGGCGATCGCCATCGTGTTGCTCGAAGTGCCCTCCGGCGCGCTCGCCGATCAGTTCGGTCGACGCAGCTTGGTGATCGCCGCGTCGATACTGATGCTCATCGAAATGCTGGTGCTCGCCCTGATGCCAGTGGTCGGTTCCGGAGATGCCGCGCTCAGCGCCGAGGAGCAATCGAGCGCGCTGCTCTTCCTGTTCACGGTGTTCATGATCAATCGGGTCATCAGTGGGGCAGCAGAAGCCGCCGCATCGGGAGCCGACGAAGCCCTCGCCTACGACTCGCTGCCGGTCGCAACCCGCGACGACGATTGGTCGCACCTGACCTCGAAGCTGATGAAATGGCAAAGCGCTGCCTTCATCCTGGTCACACTTGTAGGTGCCGCGGTGTATGACCCCGAATTGGTAAACGGTGTCCTCAGCTCCCTCGGCGCCGACCGGTCGCTGTCTCAGGGAGAGACCTTAAAATTTCCCATCTACCTCAATGTCGGCACCGCCCTCGCCGCTCTCTACGTCTCTCTCCGCATGCGTGAGCCCGATCGCATTCGTCCTCATGCCGAGCTGCCGTTGTTCGCCGCGATGAAGCAAACCTTCCGTGCTACCTGGCGTGCTGGTGGATGGATTCTGCGCTCGCCGGCCGCGCTGATGTTGCTGCTGATTGGCCTGTTCTTCGACAGCATCGTCCGCCTCTACTACACGGTCGGCTCGATCTATCTGCGATTGCTGCAATACGAAGAACGTCATTTCGGCATGATTAGTGTCGCCGGATCCGTAGTCGGCATCTTCTCCGCGTGGTTGGCCCAGCGCATGATCAAACGCTTCTCGCCCGATGCAAACTTCCACATCGTCACCTTACTGATTTTCGTCGGCCTGTTCAGCCTCGCATTTCCAATTCCTTGGTACGGAGTCGCTTTTCTGGTGCCGCTGTGGTTGGCCATGCGCTTGCTTCATTTTTTCCTGTCGAATTACTTGAACCGCATCACCGATTCCGAACATCGTGCCACCGTGCTGTCATTCCGCGGCCTGACCATGAACCTTTCCTATGGCGCGGTGACGCTCGCTTACGGATTGCAATCGACGTGGTTGAGAGATGCCAATCAACCCGAAAATATAGCCTCTCTTTCCAAAACCGACCTCGCCGCCTTCGATGAAACGATCTTCAGCAAAGCGATTTCAACCTGGTGGATCTACTTCGTCGTCATCGTCGTCGGCCTCTGGCTGTTTCAGCGCATCCGCTACCGCCAAAGTTTCGGTCAACTCATCAAGACTGGCTCAGCTCAGCGAAAAACGGAATAGTTGCTATCCCTCTCCTCAATACCAATTTTTCCCCTGCTTGGAGTGCTTGCGGAAAATTGCAAACCTGACCATTGCTGGATCCTACCCGTTCCATTCGATGGCCGCCCAACCCAATCCTCCGGAATCCGATCCATTTATCGATCCTTTAGGATTATCGTTATTTTTTTCCAGGAAAAATATATCTTGTCGAATTTTCCTGTTGTGTTACGTCTAGTCTACTTAGCCCATTTCCGACCATGCCACGCCGCCTCCTTCGCTCCCATACTGAGTCATATTATCACGTGATATCCAGGACGACTGATCGACAGCGAACCTTACGCGAAGCCGAGAAAAGGCACTTCCACGACTGGATGCGTCGTCTAGAGAAGTTCTGCGGCGTGCAGGTAGTGACCTACTGCTTGATGGAGAACCACTTTCATCTTCTCGTCCGCGTGCCACAGCGGGATGCCCAGGAGCCGCTGACCGAGCAGAGGCTACGTGAACTTCTGCCGGTCATCTATCGGAGGCGGGAGCTTCGCGATGCAGTGCAGGAACTGGATCAGGCGACGCAGGATTCTAACGGCAAATGGATGGCCGATATTCTAGCCCGCTACCAGGCGAGACGGTTCTCGCTATCGTTGTTTCTAAAGGAGTTAAAACAACGCTATACCCGTTGGCACAACCGTCGCCACAGCAGGACGGGGACCTTGTGGGAGAACCGGTTTCGCAGTGTGTTAGTGGAGCGCGATGAAACTGCGTTGCTGACGATTGCGGCGTACATTGATCTCAATCCTGTGCGCGCGGGGATTGTCGGCGATCCGGAGGATTACCGCTGGTGTGGTTATGCGGAAGCAGTGGCAGGGAAAAAGACCGCCCGCAGCGGGTTGCGTGCGATTTTGGAACGGACTTCATTCGGGGTGAATCGCCGGGTGGATTGGCGTTCAGTGGGTCCACGCTATCGGTTGCTTCTGTATGGACACGGCGAGGTACGGCAGGCTAACCACAAAACCGGAAAGGCCGGACGGCGTGGGATGACGCGCGAGAAGGTGGATGAAGTGCTGGAGCGCGGCGGTGAGCTTAGCGTGGCAGAGATTTTGTTGTGCAAGGTACGTTACCTCACTGATGGGGCGGCGATAGGTAGCGGTGAATTTCTGCAGAAGGTGTTCGAGGAAAATCGCGAACGTTTTAGTGAGAATCGCAGCATCGCGGGCAAGCGCATGCGCGGGTCGGATTGGGGCGGTCTGCAAGTGCTAAGGGGATTGCAGCGCGATGTGTTGAATTCGTAGCAGCTGCACTTCGCAGTGTTTGGCGTCAGCGCATGATGATTGGGAATTTGAAATGAACCGAATCTTGGATTCAGACCGAGTATTCGGGTTCGCTTCCTAGCGGCAATGCATTGACATTAGAACCTATTTCCGTCCGCACTCGATCCAATTCACGATTGATGACATCGGGAAGAATATAGCGAATTGGGACTACAATCACTTCCGCTTGCGTGAACGCACGGCCGCCGAAGGAGTATCGCTTTCTTCAATTTCCGCGTCTGGCGGCGGACGACTATCGGAACTGTCTTCGATGCCATCGCCATCGAGGTCGGAATTTCCAAACAAGGTTGGAACCAATCGAAACGAAAGTTTTTCCAAGCCTCGCAACACTTCAACCTGCGTAGCTTGACCGGCGCTGAGGTAGTAAAATGCGTCGGCCAGTTGATCGAGCGTGCGCACCTCTTCCCCGCCGATCGACACCACCACATCCTGCGACCGCAAGCCCGCCCGCTGCGCCGGCGAGTCCTCACGCACCTTGACGATCTGAGGCGTCGATGAATCTATGTGAAAGGTCGCCCCGATCCACGCCACTCCGGATGGGCGGTCCGCCCCGAGATCGCGCAACAGTCGTGACAAGACAGGGATCGGCACCGCGTGATGTTCGTCAGGGGCACTCAATTCACGTGCGGTCATGATCGCAACTACGTCGCCTGCTTCGTTCAATAATGGAGCGCCCGCTAAAGGTTTACCGAGGTTCATGTGAATCCGCCAGAGCGATGTCGGCAAGGTTTCGCCCTGATAACGACTGTCGCGCCCAGCGATGCGACCGGGCACACACCGCTCGGGTCCTCCATCAGCGGAGACTTGATCAAAGCCAAACACCACCGCCGCACTCTGCGGTTTGTCTTCGCGTATCAAAGTTAAGCGCTGGCGCCCTTCATCGATTCTATCGGGACGCGCGCCATCCACTCTTTCACCTTCTCCACTTGCGCCACCTATCTGCAACAACGCCACTCCGGTTGGCTCATCGAGTCGCAGCATTTTTGCCGAACGCGTGACCTGATTCTGGCGCACGTCGACACGCAAATTTTCATCGGCCACGGCCCGCGCCGGCAAGACTGTCACCAAAACCTCAGCGCCCGCAGCATTGACCGAAAATCCGAGGCTGGCGATCGCATCCATGCCGCCACTGGAATGACTCCACAAAACCTCCACCACCGCACCTACAGTTCGTCGATGCAAATTCGGCAGAGAAACGCCAAAGCGCACAGATTCGTCCACGCCAACCCCTCCGACAGCGACCGTTGTCGTCGCCGCAGTCGCTTCGAGTAGCACTGGCGGCGGTGCGATTCTGGTATCATCATCCTGAGCCTCGTTCTGGGCTGAGGAGATTGTAAGACTTGCGACGAGTGCAGAAAGCCCGAACACCGTCACGACCGTCCGCATGGCAACGGAAGCAGCGAGGCCAACTCGTCGAAAATTTTCTGCATTCTTCATCCTGCAAGATTGCCCCAGTTCGGAGAAGTTAATCACCTTGCGTCAGGCATCTCGCCTCACAACTCCCGAAATCCCGGAACCGAAAAGCCGCGCTTACCGTCGCGATTCTTTACGGACTCCTGCTTCACCGGTCGAACCGGATCAGCCGTTGCCGACGGCGAAGGAGACAAGCCAACCTGAGCGGCCGCGGGCGAAGCCGCGCCAGCTCCCTCACCTGCATGCAACGGATCGACGGGGTCATTGTTCAGATAAGCAAAAATCATCAGCGAGGCGTATGCAGTCGCACCGCCAACCACCCATTTGCTGCTGCCGAAGCCCCAAAACCAGTTGGCCACCTTTTCGGTCCACAAGCTGAACGCGGAACGGCGCAACATATCGGCACGTTGACGGTGCTGAAACTCAAGCAAGAAGTCCTCATAGTAACCCTCCGGCGGACGCTCATAGCGCTTAAGCCGCAGTAGTTTCTGGACGTTGGAAAGATCGGAATCGCTCATAGCACGGGCTATCGGTGGATAGCATTTATGGCCAATAACTCAGAGATAATAAAATCCATAATATTAATAAAAGCAAACGAACCTTGCCGATGCCCGCCAACAAGTGACAAATGCTATAGCTTCTCCGGCGTCCGGTTCAGTGTTTATCGCTTTCATTGCACAAAATCTCCTAAATAAGTCTGTAACTGACGATGCGCATAAAACAGCCGCGACCTTACGGTGCCTTCCGACACACCCAGGATTTGGCTGATTTCTGCGTGCGGCATTCCTTGGATGTCGAACATCGTCACCACAGCTCTGTGGTCTTCTGACAGCTCCATCATCGCCATGTTCAATCTTTCTTGAAGTTCGTTGATATTCGCTTCGCGCACCGGATCACTCTTCGAGGTCGCTTCGATGAACTCCTTGTCGTTTTCGATCCCCTTATCGACATCATCGAGGCTCAGTTTTCGCCGCCGGCCCCGTTTTTTCAGAAAGTTCAGCGACATATTGACCGCAATCGCATAGATCCACGTGTAGAACGACGACTTGCCCTGAAAACGACTCAGCGCCCGATAACCTTTGGCGAAAACCTCCTGGAGGATGTCGTGCGTATCCTCATGATTCGAGGTCATGTTGTAGACCATGCCGTAGAGCTTGGGCGTGTATTTCATCACCAGCTCATCAAAAGCCAGCGTGTCGCCGTCCTGCGCCTGGGCGACGAGGTGCCGGTCTACATCGGGCTTACGGGGTTTCATCACCTGATTACAAGCAGCGTCGCGGCGTTTTCACAATACCAAACTGTTCCTGCTGCACTCATCCTTCGAGATTTGCATCGACCTGACCGCGGACCAACTCAACGCCGACGAATTCAGTATCGGGCAGAATAAATTTACGAATCCGCACCTTCACCCGATCGATTTTTCGGTCCGTCAGAGCCGCATCGGCAATATCGACGGCCAACGTTTCGATCAGGCGCCGTTCACCCTCCACTGCGACCGCCTTCACCCGCACCGCCAGTGCATGATAGTCGACTGCGCGTTCGATATCGTCGTTGAGATCTTCGAAGTCCTCCACCGTAAGCACCTCCAGATCTATCAGTAGGCGCTGCGCCTGATCGCGCTCCGAATCGGGCACTCCGATCGTCGACCAGACCTCCAGCCCGCTGACAAGCACACGCTGTTTCTGGTTACCGGTTCTCTCTCCACTGTCCATCATTGCTCGTGTTTCTAACCTGTCGCTGTAGCTGTTGTCTTGTAACTTCGCCAATGATTATCGTGCTATCCAGACAATAGCACTGCCGTCTCCGTTCAAAGAAATTCCGAACTTCACGGAAAAACTGCATCACCTATTTCCATTCGGGAATCTAAAAACGCCTTTCCTCACTGTTGAATGGACGCCATCCTGTGAGGTATGAATCGCGACGCCAATTTGCAGCAACTCGATAACTCATCGACCGAGTGGGACATCATCATCATCGGCGGCGGGGCGACCGGCCTGAGTAGCGCGCTCGATGCCGCGACTCGGGGCTATCGGACGTTGCTACTCGAGCAGGAGGATTTTTCCAAAGGTACTTCGTCGCGCAGCACCAAGTTGATTCATGGTGGCGTCCGCTACCTGAAACAAGGCAACATTTCGCTGGTCCGTGAATCACTGCACGAGCGCGGCCGGCTGCTTCGCAACGCGCCCAACTCGGTCAAACCGATGCCTTTCGTCGTGCCCGGCTATCACTGGTGGGAGCCGTTCTATTACACGATCGGCCTGAAACTGTACGACATATTGGCCGGCAAACTCAGCATCGATCGATCCCGCTTGCTCAGCAGGGAATCCACCCTGGAACGGCTACCGGGCATTTCACCGGAGGGCCTCAACGGCGGCACGCTCTACTACGATGCGCAATTCGATGACGCACGGCTCGCCCTTGCTTTTGCTCGCAGCGCCAACGACGCCGGTGCCTGCGTTCTTAACTATGTCAAGGTCAGCGGTCTCGACAAAACCGACTCTGGGAAAATCTGCGGCGTGCGCGCCGTCGACGCTTTGAGCCGCAAAGAATACTCTCTCAAAGCCAAGGTCGTCATCAACGCCACCGGAGTTTTTACCGATGGCGTGCGCCGCATGGACGACGCGGAAGTGCGCGATGTCATCGAGCCGTCCCAGGGCATTCACCTGGTGCTCGATCGCGATTTTCTACCTGGCGACTGCGCGATCATGATTCCCAAAACCGACGACGGACGCGTGCTGTTCGCCATTCCGTGGCTGAACCGCGTGCTGCTCGGTACGACCGATACTCCGGGCGTTCCGGTCGAACTCGACCCTCGCCCGCAGCAGGACGAGATCGATTATCTGATCGAACACGCGGGCCGTTACCTCGCTAAAGCACCGAGCCATGACGACATTCGCGCCACCTTTGCCGGACTGCGTCCGCTGGTGCGACCGCCGAAGCAGAGTGGTGCGACCTCAGAGATCTCCCGTGACCACAGTCTGTTCGTTTCCGACAGCGGTTTGGTCACGATCGCCGGTGGCAAGTGGACGACCTGCCGCAAGATGGCCGAGGACACCATCGATCAGGCATACCCCATCGGCGGGCTGGAAAAGAAAGACTGTGTGACCCACGAGCTGCGGCTCAACGAAAGTCCCGAAACGGACGCCCTGCCGCAAGACGCAAAACAGAAACTTCACGATCGCCTCCCCTACACACAAGCCAATGTGCTGGTCGCGGTCCGTCACGAGATGGCACAAACGCTCGACGACGTCCTGTCACGGCGCACGCGTTGCAGCTTTCTTGACGAAAAAGCAACTGCCGAGATCGCTCCGGCCGTCGCCAAAATCATGGCCGAAGAACTCGGCCGCGATGCTCAATGGATAGAGGCACAGCTCGCCGCACCAATCGGCTGACTAAGAACCGGTTCCGTAGCCACCGGTCCAGGCAGCCAAACCACCGCCTAGCGGACCGCGCCTACGCAATTCCACAGACGTGGTTGATAGCCAGCAGCCCTACGCCAGACGTCACTCAGCAGTGGCGGATTTTGCGGTTGCGGTGGCGCCCTCCGGGCGATTCAACACAGCGTCTTTGGTCGAAGCGACCAACGTCATGATCTCTCCGCTAAGCGCCTTCTCCACCTTGAGTTCGTCGAGCGTGGCCTGCAGATTTTCGGCAATAGCGTTGAAGTCTACCTCCCGTAGATCAAGATTTTTGTGCGCCTCGCGCAAATTTTTACCCGTGTAAACCACCGGCCCTCCGAACACTGCCGAGAAAAATTCCTTCTGGCGTCGAATCTGCCGCGTCATGTTAACGTCGTCGAAGAGGAAACTCACGCGATCGTCTGCGAGCACTTTGACGTAAAACAAATCCACTGCCGCATCGATCGATGCCTGTCCGCCGAGGCGTGCGTAGATACTGTTTGAATCAATTTGCTTGTCGTCTTTAGCGAAGCCATCCGGTGATAGCATCAGTCCGGCAAAAATAGCAGCCGAAACGGCGAGGAGAACGGTCAGTTTTTTCATAGGCAGATAAACTGTATTTGAAATACACTTTATCAAGCCCGGATTTTTACTCTATCGCGAAGAGCCCTTTACCTGCAGCCGTCACTTCTTCAAACGGCGCTTCAACTGGGCCCGGTTACCGACGAGATCGGCGATTGTCAGCTTGTCGAGTTCCGCCATGAATGCCTGAGTGGCCTTTTGTAAACCCGCTTGCAGGGCACAAACTCCGGCGAAGCAACACACTCCATCTCGAGGCGGTATGCACTCGGCCATGCCGAATGATTCGACCGAGCGCACTACTTCGCCAACACCGATATTCTCCGGTTCCCTGGCCAATCTCACACCGCCGTTTCGGCCACGAACAGTTTGGAGAAAGCCAAGCTTGCCGAGCTTGTGCACGACCTTGACCAAGTGATTTTCTGAAATCGCGTAAGCGGTGGCGATCTGTTTGATCGAACTCATTTCGCCGTCACGCAGCGCCACAAAAATGAGTGTCCGCAGCGAATAGTCGGTGAACTGGTTGAGTTCCATTTCACAATAAATAGCGTGCCACGCAGACTTTCCAACGATTAACTTTAGATCTCACGGCACCCACGGAACCGGCACCGTGTAATTTGGGTGGTAGCCCCACAGAGTGGTGATGAACGTGCCGCGACGAAAATCGAAAAGCTTGGTATTGTTCTGGTTTGCCGTTGACCCGAGTCGACGCCAGTAAGCGGTCGGCCAGTTTTCCCACAAGTAGTAGCGGACATATGCACTCCCATTCCACACCTGCACACCGTCGGCACCATCAGGATCGGACGAACCGATGAACACCTCCGAACTAGTCAGTTGCCGCTGACCGGGCGACAGCGAAAGTGGGAACGGCTCGGCGAGAAAGGTGCTACCCGGCAGCAATGGTTGCACGAAGGGATTGGCGCGCACTTCACCACGATGCGTCAGGTTCAGAGCCGCACCTGAAGCCCGTGTCACGAACACGCCTTCGCCCGGCGGCAAAATGCTGCCCCCCTGATCGGCAAGCGATGCATCGCCGTCCCGCACCCATTTGATTCCCTGATGGAGATAGTATGTCGTGTAGGCGGAGTTCGAGGAATCAAAGACCTTGATCCGGTCTGCCGATGCCGCGTTCGGGCCACCACTCATCACGTTTACCGGAAAAGCACCGGCGAGATTCCAGTGACGCCGTACGGCGACACGCGCATCGATCAGTGAACTGTCTATGGCGCTACGGCTATTGTTCGCTGACGCCAGATTGAGCCGCACCCGGTTCGCCGTCGCCCCAGTCGCACTGAGATCAAAGCGGTGACCGGCAAGGCTGCCATCGAGAACTTCCAGATAAAGCGAACCGGAAACTCCGCTCGGCAATTCCGGAGCGATCGATACATCGCTCGAGTTTGGCAAACCGCTGACCGTGCCACTCCAAAGCGTCTCGCGGATCACGCTCAAGCCATGACTCTGCGTTCCTGAAAGGCTGACGCGATACCAGCCAAGTGGCAGCGTGCGCGTCGTCACCGTTGGATGGGTCGACTCGACACGCAGCCGGACAAACCCAAGAGCCGGGGTCAGCGGGCTGATGTTTTCAATGCCGGAGAATGTCACCGTCTCCGTGCCATCGCCGTTACTCACGATCGACGGCGAGCCAAGATTGATCCATTGCACAAGATCAGCGGACGCTTCGAGAGTTTCGACTCGAGCAGCGCCCACTTCACGGGTGTAGCTGAGAGCGGCTCCTCCCGCGCCGGATGAAAGCGCCATGCCACCCGCCTGATACGGCGTCGCGAAATTGGTGTTGAGGTTAACACCAAAGTTAAAACCTCCTCCTCCTCCACCACCCGTCGGCGGCTGGTAATTGATTTGCGCGAGATTGGAAATCAAGCTGCCGTTGCCCGCCGCATCGCTGACCGCATTGGCCGGCAGCCGAACCGTCACTGGACCCGCTACGGTTGGCGTCACCGACGCACTGAAACTCGCTCCACCTCCCGCAAGGCTGCCGATCGCGCCATTGCTGACGACAAAATCTCCAGCACTCAAACCGGTCACATTTTCGCTGAAAGAAATCGCGATCGGAATCGGCGACGTCGTTGAACTCGTCGGTGCAGTCAGATTCACCGACGGCGGCGTGGTATCAGTCGGCGGCGTAGCAGCATCGCCGGAGATCTTGATCGAATCGATGTCGCCGTCGAAATTGCCGATCACTAATTGCCAATCGAGGTTGTGGCCAACACCCGGTTGCCATTGCGCCGACGTCACCGGTTGACCGTCGATGCTTAGTGTAAAAGTCTGAGCGCCATCGAAATCAATGCGCACCGTGCGCCAGGCATTCAACGGAACCTTGTTCTGCCAGCCTTCCGGATCTAGCAACCAAACGCTGCCCGTGCGCACGTGCGGTGCCTCATCCCAGAACTCCTGACCGATCGCCAGCGAAGTATCCCAACCCTGCTCCAGTTTCACGATCGGAGCGTTTGCCGAGCCATAGGCTGGATACGCACGAGCGCTCATCACGACTTCGAGTGATAGCGGCTGGCCGCTGGCAGGCATCAGCAATGAATCCGGGATATCGACACTCAATCGATCGCCAACCTTTTGAAACCGGACCACCTTGCGTCCCTGCTGAGAGATAATCGACGGACTACCCGCCGCAGTTAGATGGAGGCCGTTGCCCGATACATCCGTGAAGTTGGTCGTGAACGGGTACTCGGCAATCGCGTCTGAGCCCGGATTGGGAGCAATGATACTCAACGTGACGGTCGCCGGTGAGGAGACATTTCCACGCGGATCGCTGATCGTGTAAGCAAAGGAATCCGATGTCGAACCGCCGCCGCCGTGAAGGTAGACCAGCGAACCCGTCGCCACATCGAGGCTGACACTGCCCCCACTCGGCGCGCTAACAACACTGATCGCTCCCGCATAGACCGCATCAGCGTCGTCACTGTCATTATTCAAAACCGGAATACTTACACTGCCACCATTGTCGACCGTCGCCGCGTCATTGTTTGCTACTGGAGCCGCCGGGCCAGCATTTGGATTAGCGGTAAATCCGGACGGCATCGAACCGATCCACGCCTCGAGCACTTGCCTATAAGTTTCGTCGACCAGCGTGCGGCCCATCGGTGGCATCCGGTCGTCACCCGTGGAAATATCCCGCCGATGAAAAATCGACCGCGCCAGATCTCCCGGTTGAATTAAGGTCGCATCGGCCGGCGCGTAGGCCCCTTCCAGTTCGCCGCGAATGATATTCTGACTGGCGAGCGCGGTCGAAAATCGCGCGTCAAAGTTCGCCGCGACCCCGTTCGGCCGATGGCACTGCGCACAATTGGAATCGGCGTAGGAGCGCACCCGATGCTCAAGCGAGGCGTGGCTGTTCGTCAAAGCAGCCGCCTTTGGCAGCCCTGAAATCGCACCCTCATTGAGCGCCGGCGAGAACAGACCGATGTGATTCAGCGCTCGCAATTGATTATCGCTACGGCCACTCAACAGGTAGAAAAAATCGCCATTCAGCTGATGATTTTTCAGCCCTAACATCTGCCCCGCATTGTCGTTGTGGCAGCTCAGGCAATCAGCTCGCGACGGGAAATGCCAACGCTGATCGCGTGTGCCACCGCCAGCTAGCTGAACCGTTAGATCACGCGTATCACCTGCCGGAAGCAAATCAGCATCCGAACCGTCAGCACGCCATTTATACGTTACCCCATACATACCGCCGCCAGCGGTGTGCACCAGAAAGCGAGTTTCCAGTCGTGACACCTGCGCCGGGTTCAACTCATCGATCGGCAGTTCAAAATGTTTTACAATCACCGAGCCGGGAGGGAAATCCCAAGTGCCATCGGCAGCGACGGTGATCTTCTCAGCAGCCGTGTTATGCGAACCGTTATTCGGCACCGCAATCCAACGCTGCTTCGCTGCATTGTCAGAAAACAGCGGCGCGGTTACCGTGTAGGGCAGCAAGCCCTGTGCCGGAGTCAGGTTGGTGAGATTGGAAAAAGCACCGGTCTGCGACAAGGTCGCCGGCGGCTCGGGCACCGCAGTCCCCGAGCGCACCAGCTTGTAGATTTTGCCGTTACCATCACCCGTGCCGTTTGGCTTGCACATGTAGATGTTGCCTTCGTCATCCGTCCCCCAGCCCGCAAGCTGAGCCTTGCCGCCATTCTGTCCCGGCATCGATGCCAAATACTCAACCAACGGCGCCTGTCCCGGCCGACGAGTGACCGTCCACAAGGTGCGCGAGTTGTGATCTCCGACCAGATATTTGCCAAACAGCGAACCCGCGAACTTCTGCCCACGGTAGACATAACCACCGATGACACAGCCGCCATCGCTTCGCGGATAAGCCCAAACCGGAGGCGTATCATTTCCGATCAACGGCGATGGCTGAGCCCGCTGACCATTGATGTTGCCCTCGCGGTATGGCCACTGCAAATTGTCTCCCTTGCGCGCCACTGACACCTCCTCGCGCGATCCCTGACCGACATCACCGATCCAGATGTCGCCCGTGTCCGGATCGAACGACATTGCGTGCGGCGAGCGCAATCCCACCGCGTAGAATTCCTCCAATACCCCGCCCCCAGCATCCTGCCAGGGATTGTCATTCGGCACAAAATAGTTCGCCGTGTAGGTCCCCGGCCAACCGGCAGGCGGAGCTCCACCCGGCAACGGTTGACGGCGGATCGGATGCGAGCGCTGCGGATCCTTGTCGACGTCGAGACGGAGGATTCCCGAAAACAACCCACCGTTGAGCTTCTGCGTCGATTGATACGAATCATGCGCGGCCCCCTCATCACCCACCGTCAGATACAGGAAACCTTCCGGCCCGAAAAACATGCCACCGCCCTGATGCCAGTCGTGGCGATCGAATTGATTGATCAACACCAACTCCGACGACGGATCCGCCGTTTGCGTGACCGGTGAAATTGTAAATCGCGACAACCTCATATACGCCGGCACCGCGCTTCCCCCATCGGTCAGCGATTTATCCGGCGTGTAGCGATAGTAGACATACACGTAGTGGCGATTCGGTGATCCCTGCACCCCAAACTCCGGATGAAACACCATCCCCAACAACCCGGAATCACCCGCGACCCGCGTTCGCTGAGAGAGATCTAGAAACAGCGTTTTGCTTGAAGTCGACGCCCCATCATTGAAAAACCAGATGTGTCCGCTTTTACCTACCACGTAGAAGCGATTCATTTCAGCGCGGTGAATCAGCCTGATCGGATCGATGAAGTTCAGACTCGGAAACGCATCGACCACTTGCCAAGCACCACTCGGCCCCGGCGTCTCCGAAGGAAAAGCACCATTCAAATAGGGCCCGACCGGTTGCGCCGTATCGATGCCGTAATCTTGCGCCTGGCTGGAGCTAAGCGAAGCCAGGGCAAAGGTCACCGCCAGCAGAAAGAATTGCAGAGTAGAAAACTTCATTAATTACAACTGTTATGGGAAAAGTCGTAATTCTACCCTAAAATTACATTTATTACAGTATTTATATTCTAAAACTTGGACCTTTCCCGAAATTCAGGCGCATTTATGAGAAGCTTTAGGCAAATACATTGGTGATCTTCGCGGTGAATTGGTGAGGTGATTTTCGAGGCAGTCCCAAACTGGGTCGTTGCATTATCTTCCTGACCAGCACCACGAACAGACCGCAAACCAGCCTGAGAGATTGACTCGTGGCACGTCAGGCCGTTTCTTGCGCAGTCCCCGAAAAATGATGCCCAATTCAGACCCAGACAAGGAAACCGATAACGATGACATCGATCTCGACGATGATTTTCTGCCGTCTCCTGCGCCGAAGCCTAAGGGGCCGCTCGGGCCCCGATTGATGAATAGTGCCGAACGAAAATTCGGTCGTTTTGCGATTCCCCATCTGGTTCGCTACCTGGCGATTCTCCAGGGACTGACCTTCGTACTTGCGATGGGCGTTCCCGACTACATCGAGAAGCTGCTGTTCGACCGCGACGCGATTCTTAATGGCGAAGTCTGGCGCATTTTGACCTGCCTGGTCGTGCCGTCGACTTCAAGTGTCCTGTTTGCCATCATCATCGTGATCTTCTTTTTCATGATCGGTGATGGGCTAGAGTCGGCGTGGGGCTCATTTCGAGTTAACGCCTACGTTTTTGGGGCGCTGGTTATGATGACGACGGTTATCTTGCTGTTTGATCCTCCCATCAACAATAACTTGGCCACGCAGCCCAGTTTTATCGTCTTCGAGTGCTTGATCATGGCCTTCGCTGTTCTCTATCCTAACGTGCAAATCCTGTTGATGTTTATCATCCCCATCAAAATCAAGTGGCTCGGATTTTTTGCCGCTGCAATGCTGGTGCTCGGCATCTCGCGGGCATTGTTCGTCAGTCAGACTCCCAACTCCTGGACTAATGCCCTCGTCATCATCGCGGGGGCGACGCCCTTTCTACTCGCCTTCGGCAGCAGCTTTATCCGCGACCAAAAGCTACATGCGGCCAATGCTGTTCGACGGCAGAAATTCGATGCTGGAAAACCCGGTGACGAAGGAGCCTTCCATCGCTGCGCCGTATGTGACGCCACCGACAGCAGTGATCCCGAAAAGGAATTCCGGGTGGCCGCCGATGGCGAAGAGTATTGTGTAGAGCATCTTCCTTCGCCCTCCACCACCGGGGAACTATGATATTAAAAAGCAATCCAGCCGTGCGAATTTCGGTCATTCTGGCCGTTGTGTTGCTACTTCTCTGGCTGGTCGTGCATCTGGCCGGAGCCGCGGATTCTTCGACGGACTTCGAATTTCGTGAGGCACCGCTCAGCGCCATAGACGATGCGATCGCAGCCGCGATCGGCAGACACGAAATTCCGGGTGCGGTGCTGTGGATCGAGTCGCATGGAAAAACCCACCGCCGAGTCTACGGTGATCGTGCACTGATCCCTTCCCGCGAGCCGCTGACCGAGGATACGGTTTTCGATGTCGCCTCGCTCACTAAAGTCCTCGCCACCACACCGGCGATCATGTTGCTGGTCGAACGCGGTCAACTCGACCTCGACGGAAAAGCCCTTGCGCTGCTTCCGGAGATGGCTGGCGATGATGACCGCGAAAATATCACCGTTCGGCAAATGCTCACCCACACCTCCGGTCTATTGCCGGTGGTTCGTCGACGCGAAGCGTGGTGGGGTTACGACGAAGCGATCCGCCGCGCGTGCCAGAGCGAGATGTGGGCTCGACCTGGTGATGAGTGGCGCTACAGCGATGTGAATTTCATTCTCCTCGGTGAAATCGTGCGTCGCGTCTCGGGACGATCACTGGATCAGTTCGCGCGCGAAGAAATTTATCAGCCGCTCGATATGGGCGACACCGGATTTTTACCACAAGCAGATCCCCCATCGCGCATTGCCCCTACCGAGGATCGCGGGCCCTACGGATTGATCCGCGGCGTGGTTCACGATCCGGTCGCGCGACGAATGGACGGCGTCGCCGGTCACGCCGGTTTATTTTCCACCAGCAGCGACATTGCCAAACTGTTGCGCGCCCAACTTAATCCGGGCGGGATGCCATTTCTCAAGACTGAAACGGTATCGCTCATGACTCGCGTGCAGACGCCGCCAAACATCTCAGCAAAACGCGGGCTCGGCTGGGACATCGGCTCTCCCTACAGCGGTCAACGCGGCGATCGCTTCCCCCCACTCGGCGGTTACGGCCACACCGGGTGGACCGGCACATGTCTGTGGATCGATCCCGGTTCGGAAACGTTTTACATTCTGCTGACCAATCGCAATCACCCCAGCGAATCGGGAAAAATAAAGCAGCTCCGGCACACCGTTGGCAGCCTTGTGGCCGAAGCGGTCGGGATCGAAAAATTGGCGTCGCCCTCGGCCGGGGAAGCTGATACCAGTTCTTCCCGCGCCCTCAATGGAATCGATGTTCTCGTCGCTGACAAATTTGCGCCGCTGGTCGGCAAACGCGTCGGCTTGATCACCAATCACACTGGTATCGATCGTCAAAGACGGACCACGATCGATCTTTTGGCCGAGGCTGGAAATGTCGAACTGGTTGCGCTGTTCAGTCCCGAGCACGGCATTCGCGGCACTTTCGATACCGCCAACATCGACGATGAAGTCGACCAACGGACCGGGCTGCCCATTCACAGCCTGTATAAAGCTGACAACAAAAAACCGAGCGCCGCTCAACTCAGCGGCCTCGACGTGCTGGTATTTGATATTCAAGACATCGGCTGCCGCTTTTATACCTACATTGCAACCATGGGTAACGCTCTCGAAGCAGCTGCCGACCAAGACGTGTCCTTCGTGGTTCTCGATCGGGTCAATCCCATCGGCGGACATCGTGTCGAAGGCCCGGTTCGCGATGGCGAACGCAAGTTTACCTCCTGGCACAACATCCCAGTGCGCCACGGCATGACCGTGGGTGAGTTGGCCAAGATGTTTGTCGCCGAAAATTCCATCGACGTCGATCTAACCGTCGTGCCGGTCAAAGGATGGTTGCGTGACAGGTACTTCGACGCCACGGGACTTCCATGGGTCAACCCCTCGCCCAACATGCGCAGCCTGACCGAAGCTTTGCTCTATCCGGGTATCGGCCTGCTCGAGTTCACCAATATCTCAGTTGGACGCGGCACGGACACCCCGTTCGAACTGGTCGGCGCTCCATGGATCGACGACGCCGAGCTGGCGAGTGAGCTTAGCGCACTGAAATTACCCGGCATTCGTTTTACGCCGATCCGATACACCCCAAACGCCTCCGTTCACGCTGACCAGGAATGTGGTGGTGTGCGCTTCACCATCACCGATCGCGAGCGTTGTCGCCCGATCGATATCGGTTTCGCCATCGCGGCGGCACTGCACCGATTGTATCCCGAGCACTACAACCTCGCTGAGAAGTTCAACGTACTGTTGCAGCATCCGGCCAGCCTCAAGCGGGTCGACAGCGGTGATTCATTCGAAGCGGTCGAACAAGGATGGCGGACCGAGTTGGAAAAATTCGGCGAGCGCAGGCAGTCTTTTCTGCTCTATCCGGCGTCTCGATAGGGGAAGCGTTGACCCCCACGGTCGGCGTCGATATCATGGATAAGGATCGACCATCGTCCGATCCATCTCAACGCAAACAAACCTCCCTACCACCTGCCCCCATGAAAGCACTTATCCTGCCTAAGTTCATCGTCGCAATCGCTGCGATCTCGCTACTCTTACCAGCCATCACAGTTCGCGCGGACTCCCACCGCGACGGAAAGGCCGCCAACGCTCTTGGTAAAGCGCTCGCCGAGCTCAGTCAGAACGCCGAGTCCGTGGCGACTCAGGCGGAGAAGGCTCGTCAAATCAGTGCCGCTGAACTGGCTGAATCACAAAAAGTCCTCGCCGAAGCCCGCAAGGTTTTGGCATCTGTCGAAAAGGCTGAAGCCGAAGCCGTTGCCCGTTTGAAAGTCGCCGAAGAAAATGTGCGAGACGTGGAAGCGGTTCGCAATGCCATTCGTCAAGCCAACGAGACGGCAAAGAAACATCTCGCTCCCAAGTCTCCTTCAAAAGCTCCCGAGGCCAAGAAGGCGGCAACTGCACCCGCTCCAGCAGAGCCTAAGGCACCTGCTGCGAAACCTTAGTTGGTCATTTGGTCAAACGGAGACACGTTTGCGAAACACGCTCTCGACGACATCGCGGACGTATTGCTCGTCCGACAGACCGAGCGTTATTTCGCTGGGAAATTCGACGACCTCACGAAAATGCTGCGCGAGGCGATGAAAGACTTTCAGCCGTTGATCGGCGTCGAGTTGGTTGCGACGCATCAGCGCATCGAGTGCCAATCGAGCCTCGACCGGTGACACCCGCTGGCGAAGCCGAGCCTCCAGTTGCGGATGGCTTCGAAAAGAGTTCATCGAATCCATCGCCAGAGCACTCAGATCGGGTTCCGCAATTTTCGTCTCACGCACCACCAAAGTTCCGGCAGCCAAATCACCGAGACGCTGACATCGGCGGCTCAGCACGGCAGCGATCCCTCCCACCAGAAACAGCGCGGGCAGCATGTCGACGAGGCGAAAAATGTTGCGCATCACGATCTGCGACGGACGCAGGTTCAGCCCCTTTTCGTCGACCACCCGCAAGCCCATAATTCGTTTGCCGAGCGTCTGGCCGCGCCACACCCATTCGAGAAACATCAATAACACCACCACCAGCGCCACCTGACTGATCAACATCAACGACTCGGCCAAGTCAGCCGACACTAAGGCCAGCGAGCGCAGAAAGGTTTGCAGCAGTTTGCTGATCGCAGCGATCAAGAACAAGTCGATGATCAACGCGATTGCTCTCGCCACCGGGCTGGCTAAGGGCAACGAAAACGACACGCCTTCAGGCGTTCGGATGTCGAGCTTCATCGTCTGCCCGGGTATCATCGAAGCGCTCCTCCGGTGTTCAGGTTGCTCACAGTTTCACGCCCACTGAAAGCCAAATAAAGTATCAGGGCACCCAACTGCACCGAGCCGAGAGCAATTTTCCAAGGATACAAATCCGGTCGATGATATTGCGACAAAAACGACTCGACCAATCCCGCCCAGACGAGTAGCAACGCCGCCCCCACGGCCAAAGTCAGCATGTCAGGCATGACTCGACGCAGGCGGGCCCGCAGCCCGAGATCCGTGCCCCAGCCGAACATGGCTCTGGCCAGTACCAGACCGGCTGATCCACCGAGAAAAACCGCCGGCAATTCGAAACTGCCGTGCGGCAACAACCAGGCGAGAAGGAATTCGCCTTCTCCGGCGCGCACGTAGTCGCAACAAACGATGCCGAGGATAACACCATTCTGAAACATGATGATCGCCGTTACCACGCCCCAGGAAATGCCCATCGCCATCGCCAGAAAGGTGACGCGAATATTGTTCACCATCAGCTGACTGGCGAACGATTGTCGACCACTGAACAGATCGAAGTCTTCGCGCTCCTCCATGGCAACGCGCTCCGACGGATCGCCGGCGAGCGGCGCAAAACCGCCTAGTAGATCCGCCTTCGCCTCGGGGTTGGCCACGGCTATCACTGCGCCCAGAGTGGCGCCAACAAGACAGATCGAAGTTGCTAGGACACAGGCGCGCCAGCGACGCCGAACGGTGCTTGGAAACCCAACCTTCAGCCAACGCCAAATCGAAAACCGTGGGCCACTGCCCCGCTCCTCGTGCATCTTTGCGTAGGCCCTGGCGACCAGATTTTCCAGCCACGCCTGCATCTCGGCGTGAGCCGCGAAGGTATTCATTTTCACCAGATCAGACGACGCACGCTGATACAAATAATGGAAGCGTTGAACCTCATCGAATGACATCTCGCGGTCGGGATGAGTATCATGATCACTCAGCACGTCCTCTAACTCCGTCCATGCGGGCCGTTCACGGGAAATAAATTCGTCGAGGTCGAGGATCATCGTTTCTACAGCACCTGGCGGCGCTTGACGTTGAGATACTGAGTGACTGCTTCGACGCTCAGTTCGGCGTAATTAGGCAGTGCCAATTCGACACCCAAATGTCCGAGCTTTCGGCCGATTTCACGGAGCTCACGCCACTGCAGGTGCCCGGCGAGGCTACGGTAGATGTCATCGGAGTGCTCAGGCTGATCATCAGCACTGAAAACCGGGTGAGCATTCGGAGGGCGCACCATGTTGACGAGAACCAAATGCTGGCGCGCGATCATCGGCACCGTTTGATAAAAACTTTCCGCGGTAAGCGGATCACTCAGATCAACTAACATGATCAACAGAGCACGTCGCGTCAGACGCTGTCGAAGGGTGACCATCAACTCCTCAAAATCCGGCGCGACCGGGGCCGGCTCAATGGTATAGAGGGAGTCGCGAATGATGTTGTAGTGCGAACTGCCGCCGCCGCTTCTAACGAAGTGATCGACGCGATCCGCAAAACCGACGAAGCCAAACAGGTCGCTCTGCTGTTGCGCAACACTGGCCAATACAAGTGAGCATTTAAGAAACGCCTCCAACTGGGTAGTGATCACCGAATCGCCACCGTTGCCGTTTGCTTCTCCGAGATCAGAATTCCAGAACTCAGGGCTACCCTCCGATGATTCGATTGGCACTCGAATCTCTCGAGCGCTGAGCCGCGAATGGTCAGCTATCACGTAAACTTCCTGAGTTCGCTCGATTTGAAAGGTTCGCGTCACTGGTAGTCCGCGTCGCGAAGTAGCTTTCCAATCGATATCTCCGTAATCATCCCCGGGCAAATAGTCACGCAACTGCTCGAATTCGCGCCCTTTGCCGACTTGTCGCATCGCGTGAACGCCATCGTTACCACGATGTAAAAACAGCGCTGATAATTTTCGGCGCTCCGCACTTAAATCGGGATAAACCCTCACTTCGATTTTAGTCAACATACGCCGGCGCACGACCCACAGTCGCCAATTAGAGGCTGTCTCGACATGACAAGCTTCGATCTCGTATTGGCCCCGACGCAACGGGACTACGGTCAAAACTAATCGCTGCCCATTACCACGAGTGAGCAGCCCAATCGATTTGATCAGCGGACCTTCAGGAGCACTAAATTCACTGGCCATTTCGAGGCCTGCGACGAATGAAGAAATGTCTCGACCTTCATTCATGAATCGAAGCGCAAGTTCCAATTCCCGACCCACGGTACCGCGGACCAGGGAATTCGTAGCGAGTTGCAGACCATCGAGCCGGCTCCTCGATTGCCAGAGATCGAAACCTGCGAGACCGACTAACAGGGCCACGGTCAGTAGACTCAGCATCCCATCGCCACTGCGAACGCTCAGCGTCAGCGCAGGAATCAGCACTACCGCGACAAGCGCCAGTAGAATTCTGTTGGGAGCGAATCGCATATCAGTAAAAAAACTAACGCGGCACCTCGACCGATTCGAGCAATTTGCCCAGTGCCTCACTGATCGTCACTCCTTCGATCTCATACTCAGGGCGCAGCACGATCCGATGAGCCAGCACTGGCTCGGCCATGGACCTAATGTCATCGGGTGTTACAAAGTCACGCCCTTCGATCGCTGCAAGTGCTCGACTCGACAGGAGCAAAGCCTGCGTGGCGCGAGGACCGGCCCCAACCTGGATGCTCTCGCTGTTGCGTGACTGCCGGACCAAATCAACAGCATAGGCGGCGAGCTCATCGCGAACGGTGATGCCTTGCAAAGCGCCACGCATCTGCGCAAGCGTCGTTTCGTCGAGCACGGCCGCGACTTCACCACTTTCCAATCGTCGCTCGGGTGGCTCGTCGCCGAGTGATTGAGATGCCAGGGCGAGTTCTTCGTCACGCTCAGGGTAACTCATTTCCACCTTGAGCAAAAAGCGGTCCTTCTGGGCTTCGGGTAAAGGATAAGTACCCTCGTACTCGACCGGATTCTGAGTGGCAAAAACGGTGAAACTACTCGGAAGTTCGTGATTCTTTCCATCAATCGTCACCTGTCTCTCCTGCATCGCCTGCAACAGTGCCGACTGCGTTTTCGCGGGAGCCCGATTGATTTCATCAGCGAGGAGAAACGAAGTAAACAGCGGCCCTTTAACAAGGTGAAAGTCGCCTTCCTTGAGATTGAAGACATTGGTTCCAGTGATGTCTGAGGGCATCAGATCCGGCGTAAACTGGATTCGGCCAAAATCAGTTCCCAGCACCTTTGCCAAAGTTCGAACCAACAGCGTTTTCGCGACGCCTGGCACCCCTTCGATCAGAATATGCTGGCCGGTGAAAATCGCGATGAGACACTGATCGACGACCTTTTCCTGGCCGATGATCACCTTGGCCACCTCAGCGCGCGCCTTGCTGAGAATCTCTTTTACGGTTGCCACGTTGGCTTCACTCATATCTTCTTTGGTTGGTTAAAATTTCACAGTACTAACCGCGACGACGTCGCAACATAGCAACGATCTGTCGATAGCCTTCAACAGGATTCACCGCTTGGTCGAGCAGCATTTCGATCTCTTGGTGTCGCGCATCGTCACTGCGGGCAGCCGTTTGCGCCCCCTTCCACAGCTCGACACAGCGGCTCAGCAGTGAACTCGGCTTCACTCCTCGCTTCAACAAACGAACTAACCCATCATCAGCGGCTTCACCGGCAATGACCTCAGTAGTAATGTCGGACGCTTGTCGTTTAGGTATCAATGACGACCCACTGCGCCAAGCGAGTAAGGCGACAAACACTAACAAACCCGCGAAAAAACCATGCAGCCGGTAGCGACGGATCCATTGCATAACGCCGGTCGTCTGCTGAGCACCGTGAATTGACTCGTCAAAAATCACCCGCCGATGGTCGCCGATCAACCAGAGGAGAAACTCGCTGTCTGCGCCCTGCCACAACGCCTCGTTGCTCGAAAAATACGCATCACTGGCCACCACCACACTGCCTTTACCATATTTCCGTTCGGCCACCGCCGGCAATTGACTATCAGCCAGCGAACCGATCACGGTCCATTCTTCACTCAAAGCGGTGAGTCGACAGTGACTGTGCCAATCCGGCAGTGCGATTGAAACTTGATCGCTCGCATTGATTAATTCCCATCCGCCATCAGGACGATCAAAACTTTGCGGCACCTCAATTCCAGCCCCGAAGAATGACAGCAGCGCGCCGTCATCCAGCAGTTCGTCAGTCGATTCAGGTTCACCTTTCCTCGCTCGCCGAATTCGTTGATGGCGCTGCCACCACTCGAGCTCGGATTGCTTCTCAGTTCTGGGCACCAGACCTGGATTCACAGCGATCACCAATCTAGCTCCGTCGCGCACCGCCTCAATCACCGGATCGTTCTCGTCTACATACAGCCATGCCAACGAAGTGCGCGGAACCCCCAACATGACGAACGTGGTTTCTGGATCGATGTTTTCTGTGCGGTCCAACGGGCGCAAATTTCTGGCCACGACAAAGCCGTCCATCCGCTGCAAGGACTCGTAAAACGCTCGAGTGCCGAGTGGATCACTGCGTAGCGACGAGTAATGTGGGTAGACTTCCCCGCTGCTGAAGCGCAGCTCCAGAACTCGCCCGAACACCACAACGACGAACACCGCCATTGCGGCCATCAAAGCCAGAGCAATCAGTCCTTTGCGGCGGAGGTGCTGCTCAGCCATTCGCCACCTCCTCAGTTGGCAATTTCGCCGCTTGCGACGCTACGGCTCCAGCTCCCCGATCGGCGGCGATGCGTTCACAGTTTTCCGCGAAGTGAATCGCCATGGATTTATCGATGGAATGATCTCCATACCAAGCCCACTCGAACTGCCCAACATTGTCTGCAAATGCGTCCCGCAAGCGCGGCATCGAACGCGCCTTAAGCTCGAGTTCGTTCCGGTAATCACGATTCGATTTGTATCGAGCGATGGCGATCAATCGACGCTCACCGAGGTGCGCCAGTGATCCCAAAAACAATGCTCTGACCGCCAGCCGAAACTTGCCCGCGCCGATTTGCTCGCGCGCCAACCGCAGCCACTCGTCCTCGGGCAACTGTGAGGCAATCAGATCATCATTTTCCAAATCTACAGAAGAAGCGTCCAGAGCTGCTGATTCATTTAAGCCCGCATCCGCCTTCGCGTTGTGTGAACGACGCCGGACCTGCACCACTGCCCAAGCCACCAACGACACGATCAGCATCAGTGACAAAATCGACAGCGCTGCCGCAATCATTCCTCCTCGCCCGCCTCCGAGGCTTTGTGCCCCGGCACCATCCTGCCCGCGACCGGGCTCTAACAACGTGGCGAACAAGCGCTTCAGGCTCTCAGCAAAACGTTCGAACGATCGACGGATCATCGCGGTGAGACCTTTCTCCTCGTCAGCCTGATCCGCAAGTCCCGCCGCCTCGTAGTTGCGGGACAATCGCCATTGGTAAGGTTTACTCTCCAGTGTTTGATGAATCGCCTCGTCGAAAGCAGCGACGTTGTCAGAATCCGATTCCTGGCCCTGAATATTGATTGCCCCGCCCAGCAGAACCACGATCCCGATCAACGCTGCCGCACGGCGCGTCCGGATCGTTGCCAGGCGACTCAGCAGGTCCACGCCACTGCCCCTCGATTCCCCGTAAAAACAACGCAGCACATAAATCGATTGAGTCAGTGGCCCTATCACCAAAAAGGTGCCGAGCAACGTTGCGAACAAAAACGTCGTGTTCGACAAGCTGGCGAGAGGGAACAGCGTGAATACGCTTTCGATACCGAACATCCATTTGAGCAATTGCGGCACGAGTACAGCGAACATGATCAAGTTTGCCCATACCAAGATTGCCGCAAGCGACGTGATGCCCATGGTCACGTGGTTTGCCCCCCACCGCCAATGCGATAGTGATGCCGACTGCGAAACTAAATGGCGCAGCGGCGCTTTACCTGAATCTCGAGTCAGCGCTAGAACGGTGGCATTGTGAAAAAATGCGTATGCCCAGGCCAGCGGCACCATGAATAAAGCGGACAGCATCAGCAGCGGTAGCGCGAGTGATTGTATCAATGCGTGTGCCACAATTTTCGCAACGAGTTGTCCGCCCTCGAATTTTGGCAAGTCGCCTTCCGAGTTCACCTGCGCCCAAAGCGATCGACAAAACCACGCCTGTGCCGTTTTCATCCAAAGATAGGTTAGCGTCACTGCCAACGCTGACCAGGCCGCATCGCGAACAGCAAAACTGCTGCGGCTCATGTCCGCCCAGAAATAGAAGAGCGCGGCGACAAACGGCACGGCTCCAATATAGAACACCACCAGCGTCGACAGAGGTGCTGCGCGCAACATGCAGTATGCCTCCTCGATCATGCCCAATCCACGATCGGCATTGCGTCGTTCCGCGACCGTGCGCTTCGATTTAGAAGGTGTTTCAGAATGCGACATGAGAACCGGTCGAGAGGGTGTCGTTCGGTGAAAGTTGCGGCTGGCCTACTTTATTCTTGCCACAGCGTTCCGTCGTGAAAATCTGCCGGAATCGCCATTAGCAAGCGCCCAAGAGAATAGTAAAGCGCCCAACACAAGGCCAGCCCCACGAGGGCTTGTGATGCCACAGTCAACCAGCGCCGTCCTCTGGAATCACCTGCTGCTTCGCTAGTCAGTGTCGTCTCGTCGGCAGCTCGGGTTGCCTCCAGACACTGCGCACAGCTCAGCCGGCCATCGTGTTCAGTGATGCACTCGTCGCAAAAATAGCGCTGACATCCGGGGCATCTGGCCGCTGCCGGACGTTCGCGATGCAGATCGCAGGTCGTGGCAGCCAGAGTCGACATCATTCACTAACACTGAATTTCACCACACGGGCGATCGCAAAACGCCAACCGGCGATTGAAAATACAGCTAGCGCCAGGCACAACAACAGCAAATACACCGTCACGCTGTTCGGTAACTCCGTCGAAACAGATCCCAACATTTGCGCAAACCCAAACGAACCCGAGATCAGTTCGGGACTGCGAAAAGAGAACAGCGAATAACACGATAACGCCACAATGCCCAACAATCCCAACGGTCCGAGAAGGGCCCAAAGTTGCATCCCCGGCTCAACGGGTGCCGGCTTTCGAGTCGCTGCAGCCAACGACAACGAAAGCGTGATCAGCGCCGAAAAGGCCAGCAGTGAAGTCAATACTGCCGCTGCCGTACCATTCCAACTGAGGGCAATGACAAGCATCATCCAAATGGCCAATCCTAAATGCAGCAAAAACGCTGGCACTGCCCACGCTGAGAGCCGGGGTCGCATCGGCAGCGATGGCTCGAGAGTCGTCGCGAAAGAGGATGCTGACGATCGATCATCAGAAATTTCCCGTGCAGAAACGATGCGCTCCCGCAGCTTCTCAACCGCTGGTTCGGTGGTTTTCAGCCGGCGCAGAGGTCGCGGCCGCACTCGACTGACCGAAGTGCTGAGTTCACAAATGCACGACGCCCCACGATGCAAATGACGAACCAGTAGAAAAAGAGATGTTATCAAGGTCGCTGCAGCGATCGACGCGAAGATCCATCGATAGCCGGGCAGCTCAGAGTCCGCCGCAATCACCGCCAAGCTCACGGCCGATATTGCGGCCGTCACAATGTACCAAAGCGTCGCCAGTGATTGAACTGACGTCGATGCGACCACCACAGAGTCGATATCCTTATAGGCGTAGCGGCGATACCGCTCGTTGACCGACAGAAACAATCCGAAGCCCTCGACATAAAGCAAATGATCCTCCCCGAGCCACAGACTCGAGCACCCGAAGCCACCTTTGCCAAGGCGCTCATAACCCGCAAAGCGGTCGCTCATGTCATTTCACTATTGCTCTCTTCACCACCATAACCGGCCATCACACCGAGCATTTCGGTGACCGCATGTCGCAAACCGACAAAAATGCCACGCGAAACCAAATGATGTCCGACGTTTAGTTCACTCAAATGCGGAACCCGCATCAGCGTCGCCAAATTCGACAGATGAATGCCGTGCCCGGCATTTACCTGCAGGCCAAGTTGGTGGGCCTGCTTTGCCGCAGCGATCAGATCGGCCAACTCAGCTTCCCCGCCCTCGCGCGCGGCATTGGCAAATGCGCCGGTGTGCAGTTCGATCATCTCGGCCCCAATCGCTGCAGCTGCTTCGACCTGACTAGGTTCCGGATCGATAAACAAACTGACCCGAGTGCCATGGTTCTGTAGCATTAAAATGGTCTCCTTCAGCGAAGGATCGGCTCCCGCAACATCCAGTCCACCCTCAGTGGTTATTTCCTCACGACTTTCGGGAACCAGGCAGGCAAATGCTGGCTTCAATTTCATCGCGATGCTGAGAATATCCCGCGTATTACCCATCTCCAGATTCAACTTGGTGTGGATTTTTTCGCGGAGCTCAAAAACGTCACGATCCTGAATGTGACGACGGTCCGCACGCAGGTGCACCGTGATCGAGTCGGCACCCGCCGCCTCACTCTCGTGCGCGGCTGCAAGCAGCGACGGTTCAGCATTAAACGAATCGAGCATCGTCGCGTAACGCGCTTGGCGCAGTGTCGCGACGTGATCAATGTTGACCCCTAGCTTCAGTGTCCGCTCCATATTGCTCCTTGCTCCTTGCTCCTCGCGTCTAAAAAACTTATTTCGCCGTCGGCGTGCCATCCTCATTAAGCATGCCATTGTCGATCAGGTTTTGTTTTTCGCTCTCCGGATAGATGCCGCGGATGTAGCGACCGTTTTCGAAATCGGCATCCCACAGAACGGTGCCATCTTCGCCGACATCTCGGATGTGACCATCCCACTGCAAATTATCGCCAAAATTGCCGACGAAGCGTTCGCGTCCCGTTTCGTCATATTTGATGTGCCGCCCGTAGGCGATGCCATCCTTGGTCATTGCATCGAGCTTAGGCATGCTATTTTCGAACCATTCCCGATGCCGGGTCTTTTCTCCGTAGTTGTAGTCGAAAATGCGTTTTAATTGACCGTCAGAATACCAACGTGTTTCCGGGCCGTGCAGTTTACCTTCAAAATAATAGCCGAAATATCGCGGTCGCCAGTCCTTGTCACGAGTCACCACAGCACCGGTAAACGGCGCGACGTCGCCTTCACGGTAAGCAAGATCATCATCCTTTACGATGATCTCCTGCGGGGTAGTGAAGCCGTCACGACTCTCGTTTCCTTCGATATTGGAGTTATCCTCACGACAAGCCGACAGAACCAAAACAACACAAAAAGAAGCGCCCAAAGCGCAGCTGAAAATAGAAACTCGAGACATCACCAGCACCATGATGGCAACCGGTCAGCGTCGCAAGGACTTCTACGGACAACCGCAGTCGACGGTTACGACCTTTTCGGAGGTCCGGGAGCGAGCCAGGCACCGACGACCCACAACAAGCCTCCCAATTGCACGGCAATTCCGGATGTGCGCAGGCCGTTGAATATGCCATTCAGCCCGTCAACCATCTCCGCTTCCTTGAGTTCACCAACCCGATGCGCCAGCAATTGAGGAATGGGTCCCTGCCAGATTTGGAAAGCGTAAACCAAGAACCATCCGAAAGCCAAAAACGCCAACATCGTAACCCATCGAAAACCAAGCACTCTCGAGCGCACCGGTAGATAGGCTCCCGCCTTTTTGCCCTTTCTTTTGCCAAACCCGACACCGACCATTGCAGCCAGCGCCAGCGACGCCACTAAAAGTAAAAAACTGGCCCGGGTGGCTAGATGCAGAGGCAACTCCTGAGCGGCAACGAAGGGATCGAGTGAATCGACACCCGCCAACCGCTCGTAGATGACGGTCGAGCGCAACGACGCTTGCAACAGAAACACACCCGCACCGTAAACCGCCAGTCCCGCCACTGAGAACATCAGGCGCCCGATCAGGCTCAAGCCCGCGCTACGAAATCGTCTCGAGGCGATGCCGAGTAGCAACGCCGAACCGCACCACCAACCGAGCAGCAGGGCAATCATTCGTCCGTATTTTTCCGCCAGTTCCCCGAGCATCAGCAATCCCCACTGCGGACCGAGGTCATCGATCGGATACGGCAACTCGACCGCCTCCGGGCGGGTTAGCGTGAGCAGGATCTCGCCAGGCGCCGCAATCAACTGTCGACCGTAGACCTTCCAAAGATAATACGCTGAACCGACTGATAACAAGGTGGCAGCTACCCAGAGCAGCATTCCCACCGAACGCTGCCGTTCACCATTGCTGGCCGACTCATTTTTCACGCGGTTCATCATGACCGGTAAGCTTGCACGATCGGGAAGCGCCGTCCCAGCCCAAAAGCTTTCGTCGTCACCCGAATCCCCGGCGCCGCCTGCTGACGCTTCCATTCGTTCAGATCGACCCGACGAGTCACCCATCGCACGGTTTCCTCATCGAAACCGGCGGCGATAATATCCGCCACCGCCTCAAAACGTTCGACGTAGCGTTCCAGAATCGCATCGAGAATGTCGTACGGCGGCAGCGAATCCTGATCCTTCTGATCCGGACGCAGTTCAGCGCTCGGTGCCTTTTCGATGGTCGCCCACGGAATCACTTCACGACCGCGGTCCTCGTTCAGCCAACGCGAAACCGAGTAGACCATCATTTTTGGTAAATCCGAAATCACCGCCAAACCGCCACACATATCGCCGTAGATCGTGCAGTAGCCGACCGCGAGTTCGCTTTTGTTGCCGGTTGTAAGCAACAAATGTCCGAGCTTGTTCGCAGCCGACATCAGCAGCAGGCCACGAATTCGAGCCTGCATGTTTTCCTCAGTCACATCCTCAGGGCGATCACCGAACAACGGCTTGGTCGTCTGCTTGACCGTCTCAAAAATGTCTTGAATCGGCACCTCGTGACAGGCGATTCCCAAGTGCTTCGCCAAAGCCACGGAATCTCCGACACTCCCCTCCGACGAAAATTCCGTTGGCATGGTAATACCCATAACATTCTCTGCACCGAGCGCCTCTGCCGCCACTGCCGCTGTCAGCGCCGAATCGATACCGCCACTCAGACCAATGACCGCGCTTTTGAATCCGCACTTGCCTAGGTAATCGCGTACCCCCAGCGTCAGCGCCGAAAAAATTTCCGCCTCGACCGGCAGCAAGTCATCGCCGTGCATCGCCGGAGCGACATTGTCGGCGACGTCGACCACTCGAACATGCTCGGAAAATCCCGACAATCGAGCGGTCACTTCGCCAACAGCCGAAACCACCACCGAATGCCCATCGAACACCAACTGATCGTGCCCGCCGATGGCATTGGCGTAGACTACTGGGCAGGCCGTGCTTTTCGCCACGGCCGACAGCATCACTTCCCGCTGTGTCGGCTTGCCCGAATGATAGGGCGATGCGCTCAGATTTACGATTAGATCAACGCCTTCATCGACCAGCGCCTGTGGCGGGTCTTCCACGTACAGACGCGACGGTAAGTAATCCTCCGTCCAGATGTCTTCACAGATCGTCACCCCAATTTTTCGGCCTCCATACTCAAACCACCCCACCTCAGTCGCGGGTTGAAAGTAACGCGCCTCGTCGAACACATCATAGGTCGGCAGCAGGCACTTCACGAACCCCTGGCCAATCTTGCCATCCTGTAGCAAAGCTGCCGCATTGAGAAATGGAGCCCCTGAGCCCGCCTTATTAAAATCCACGTATCCAACCAGCAACGGCACGTCGCCGACCAATTTCGCCAAGGCTTCCAGCGCCTTCAAGTTTCCAGGCACGAATCCTGACCGAAACACTAGATCTCTGGGCGGATAGCCACAGATCACTAATTCCGGTGCCAACACCAATTCCGCCCCCTGTTCCACACATTGCGCGTAGGCGTCGGCCACCCGCCGGGAATTCCCCGCGAAGTCGCCGATCACCGTATTTACCTGAGCAATCCCTATTTTCATCTGCAATAAAAACCCAAAACAAAGAACCATTTACCAAAGCCCCCACAGCCCCGATTGCATCACATAAATTCCCAAGATCAAATTCGCCAGCGCATGCATCAACACGCAAGCGCCAAGACTTTTCCCTTGCACGGCCAACCATGCCATGAGCGAACCAAACACCAGCGCCGGCACCCAGTCCACCGGCTGATGTACCGCCGCAAATAACACTGTCGTCACAATCACCGAGCGCCAGCCGAAGGTTCCGAAAGGCACTTCCTCAAAATTTCTCGCCGGTCGATCGATCAGTGCACGCATCAGAAAACCGCGCCAGAAAATTTCCTCCACCAAAGGCACTACCACCACCAAACGAAGGAAGCGCAAGCCGACCACCAGCCAGAAGAATTTATCACCGCCAGCTTGGGGATCAAAACCGTCGACTCGATCAAATATCCCCAACCAGCGCCAATGGTCAGCATTGACAACGCCCCAATAATACAGCGCTGAAGGCAACAACCACACTGATATACCGACGATCGCGAGTGCGAGCGCCGACGCGATCAACCGGCCGCTCCATGGCGAAAATCGATAGTGCCTTCGCCAGAAGAACAGCAAGGCCAGGCAGACGACACTCTGTAGCGGGTAGACCCACAACTCGGGCGCGCGCACATGCCACGGCAACTCGGTATTTTCGACCTTCAGCAGGCGCGCCAACTCGGTCAGCAACATAAACACCGCCAAGGGTGCGATGAATGCCGCTCGCTTCGAATGCCCGATCCGTTGAAACACGCCAGACGGTAGCGATATCATTCACGGGCAGCAACCGAAAGCACGACATGAAAATTGATTAATCAATCAAGCTGTGGAAACTGCCTGGCCTAAGGAAAATAGTTCCCCGCTTCGTCCTCCGAAGTCGCGCCTACACCTGCGGTGCCGTCGATGACCGCGCCCGGTGCATTAATGCCCAGATGCATGTAGATACCATGGTTGAGCCCCGTGCCACCCCCACCGGTGCCTTTGATATCGATGAGAGTGCCATCCAGAGTGACGTAGGCATACATGTATACCCCAACGTTGGACGAGCCGGTGGTCGATCCCAGTGCGGTGCCGATGATCTGATTCGTGCCGTTGTTGGCAATGGCACTGCCACCAATCATGCGCAAACCCTGGTTGCTGCTACTGCCTTCACCACCACCGGTACCGATCATGGTCAGACTGTCACCAGAGGTGTGGGTGCCGGCCAGAGAAATGCCGTTGTTGAGCGTGTAACGATTGGCCGCCCCCCCACGCGTGGCACTGGCTGTGCCAGTGATGGTGGTGTCTCCGATCTGGGCGTGCAGTCGGCTGGCTGAACTGTAAACACCATCGTTGTAGTAGCTGCCACCACCACCGATGCCGGTTATGCTGAGGCCGTCAGCCGCATCGACCGTGACGTTGTAGACATCAGTTCCCCGGTTGGTGGAGGCGCTGGTGGTGGAGCGCGCGCTACCACTAAGACTGACGGCTCCACTGCCGGTCGTGACGCTGGTAGTGGTCAAATAGAGACCACGGTTATAGCTGGTGCCGCCGCCGCCGGTGCCGGTGAGAGTGGCTGATGCGTCGGCAATAAAATTGCTACTCAAGAGATACACACCGGTATTGTAACCGCCGGTCGTGGCAGCATGAGCCGTGCCGGTCACGGCGATCGCACCACTGCCAGCGTTGGCCATTGGCGAATAAAAATACACCCCGTAGTTAGCGCTGGTGCCGGTGCCGCCGGTGCCGTCAACGCTCAAGCCGTTGGTGGCGGAAAGCGTCGTGCCATACAGGTAGACACCCTGATTGTTAGAGCTTGTCGTGGTATCGAGGGCTTCACCGTCGAGATCGATGGCACCACTGGTCGCCGTGATCGAACCGTAATATACAAAGAGGCCACGGTTGTAAGCAGTGCCGCCACCGCCAGTGCCAGCGAGCGTAACGCTGGTGCCAGTGAATTTGGTGCTTAGCACGTAGATCCCTGCATTCGAGCTGCCAGTAGTGTCAGCATTAGCGGTGCCAGTGATCGTCAGCGCACCGGTGCCAGCGTTGGCATTTGGAGAGTAGAGATACACCCCGTAGTTGGCGCTGGTGCCGGTGCCACCGGTGCCGTCAACGCTCAAGCCGTTGGTGGCGGAAAGCGTCGTGCCATACAGGTAGACACCCTCATTGTTAGAGCTGGTGTGGGCACCCGAGGATTCACCATCAAGATCGATGGCACCATTGGTCGCCGTTATCGAACCGTAATACACATAGAGACCACGGTTGTAAGCAGTGCCGCCACCGCCGGTGCCATCGAGCGTGACACTGGCGCCGATGAAGTGCGTGCTGAAGGTGTAAATGCCGGCATTCGAGCTGCCAGTAGTGTCAGCGTGAGCCGTGCCAGTGATCGTCAGCGCCCCACTGCCGGCGTTGGCGGTTGGCGTGTAGAGATACACACCGTAATTGGCGATGGTGCCGGTGCCCCCGGTGCCGTCTACGCTCAGGCCGTTGGTAGCAGAGAGCGTCGTGCCATACAGGTAGACCCCTTCGTTGTAAGAGTTGGTGTGCACACCCAGAGATTTACCATCGAGATCGATGGCGCCACTGATCGACGTGATCGAACCGTAATATAGATAGAGGCCACGGTTGTGGTAAGTGCCACCCCCCCCCGTGCCATCGAGCGAGACACTGGCGCCAGTGAGTTGCGGTCCGAAGAAGAAAATACCGGCGTTGGAATAGCCCGTCGTGCCGACACGAGCCGTGCCGGTCACCGTAAGTGCTCCAATCCTCGCGTTAGCAGTCGGAAGCTGCAAATGCACGCCGTAGTTGTAGTTGGTGCCGGTGCCGCCCGTTCCGTTGATTGAGATCCCATTGCTGGCATTAAGCGGAGTGCCATTCAAATGGATACCTTGATTGTAGCTACCGCTGGTCGTCGTGCGGGCCTGCCCGTCGAGATCGATGGCGCCGTTGCTGGCGGTGATGCTTCCGCCGCTGACGTAGATTCCGCGGTTGTAACTTGTGCCACTACCGCCGACTCCGATGACGGTGAAACTGACGCTGGTGACAACGCTGTTGACCAGGCTGACGCCATAGTTGTGGGTGCCAGTGGTATCGGGACGGGAGTTGCCAACAAGAACCGTGAGCGAGTTGCCGACGACCGAGCTTTCGCGCAGGAAAATGCCGTCGTTCGAGTTGGTGCCGCCACCTCCCTGACCGACGAGGACGAGATCGCCGCCGGCCCTGATAGTGGTCTCGTTATGGTAGATGCCGACGTTGGAGTAACCTGTGGTGTCTGCACGGGCGGTGCCCGTGTGGTTGATGTTGCCGGTGGTGGTGGTGAGGGTGGCGCGAAAGCTTGTAATGCCGTGGTTGTAGTTGGTGCCGCTGCCGCCGGTGCCAGTGAGATTGAGGTCACCGCTGTTGGCGCTGAGTATGGCGTAGTACAAATGGATGCCGTTGTTGAAACTCGCATCGGCGCTGCTCGGACCATTACCGGCAATCTGAAGGCTGCCTATACCGGCAACGGCGAGAGTGGCGCTGCTAATCAGCACGCCGCTATTGGAACTGATGCTGCCGTCGCCAGTGCCGTTGAGGGTGATGTCGCCATCGACAGTGCGAATTTGAGTGGTGGCGTCGCTAATCCCGATGCCGAAGCTATTTCCGGTGCCGTTTCCGCCGGTACCGGTGACAGTGATACTGCCGTTGCCGCTGGCAACTTCGAGTTGGCTGCCGCCACCGATGTTCACGCCAGCATTGGTACGGTTGGTGACTCCGCCGACGCCGTCGAGGGTGATGTTGCCACCGGCGGTGATCAGGGCGGTATTGTCCAAATCGATTCCGTCGTGATTCCTGCCACGGCGATGAGGGCTGCGGTCTTCCGCGGAGCCACCGTGGCCACTCAGGTTAATGTCACCGTTGTTGGTGGTAAGGCTGGCTCCGGTCGCGGAAATTCCGCTGCCATAAGTGCCACTGGAGTTGTCAGCATGCAGATTGATGTCGCCGGCGTCAGTGGAAAGACTGGCGCGGTGGAGCCGGATGCGTTCAGCGTGGTAGTCGAAGCTGGCGCTACCAATGAGAGTAGCGTTGCCGATCAGGAAGATAAGGTCTTCGCCCAAACCTTCTTCGACATTGACGCCTCGTGGAAGTCCGCTTAGATCGCCGATCGTGATAGAGTCGTTACCACCCACGGCGCGCACTATAATGTCACCGGTAAACAGATTGAGGGCGACACGCAGTTCACTCGGGCTGATGCGGGTGGCGCCTGTTATCCGGGTGCCGATTTTGATCCCATTGAGTGTCTGGATGGCGAGTTCAGTGCCGATGACTTCGATATTCCATAGGTCGTCGGTATCGCCGCCGTTGACGTCTTCGATGATCAGGTTGCCGCTGCCGTCGATGCGCACTACGGTGGTTTCGGTCAGCGGATCCAATTCGACGGTGATGGAGAACGTCACAAAATCTGACAGCATGCCGACACCGTCGTCGGTGACGGTGACCGTGACATCGTGATCTCCTGCGTTACCTGCCCCTGGTACCCACGACAGTTCACCGGTCGCAGAATCTATGGTGATGCCATTCGATATCGACGTGAAGTCCAGGCTGAAAGTCAGGATGTCGGCAGGAATGTCCGCGTCCGTGACCGTGACAATCAGGCTGAACGCTTCGTCAACGAACGCCGTCTGATTCAGAATCGAATCGAGCACCGGACTCACATTGATGTCTGTGCTGATCACCTGGGCAGCCGTATTTCCATCATCATCAGTGACCGTCACGGTAAACGAATCGCTGCCGGTGAATCCCATGGTGGCCGTATAAATCCATTCTCCCGTCGCGGCATCGATCGTTGCGCTACCGTTCACCGGATCGATCGTCACGGAGAATACCGTGCCATCGGTCAGACCATCCACCGGATCGCTGGCAGTCAGCGTTCCGGAAATGGTGGCACCTGCCTGATCACCGATTCCTGAAATGTCGCCCCCGATCGTTACTGGATCGTCAATCTGGTTGACGGTCAGCGTGATGACCTGGGTCGCGGTGTTGCCATCGTCGTCGGTGATCGTCACCGTGAAACTGTCCGCATCATTAAAGTTGGCAGCCGGTGCGTAAGTCCATTCGCCCGTAGCAGCATCAATGCTTGCTGCGCCATTCCCAGCACCACTGCTGACTGAGAAAATCGTGCCATCGGTCAGTCCGTCCGCTGGGTCAAGCGCGGTAAGAGTTCCGACGATGACCCCGCCGTCTTCGTTGCCTGCACCGGAAATGTCGCCACCTATGGTGACCGGATCATCAACCTGGTTGACCGTTAGGGTGATGACCTGTGTCTCGGCGTTGCCGTCGTCATCGGTAGCGGTGACGGTGAATGTATCGCTGCCGTTGAAATTGGCGTTGATCGTATAGCTCCATGCGCCGGTCACCGCATCGATAGACGCGCTGCCGTTGGCGGGAACCGCGGATACCGTAAAATTCGGGGTGGCAATGCCGTCAATTGAATCGCTGACCGTGAGGACACCCGTGATCGGGCCGGCATCCTCATCACCGCTGCCGCTGGTATCGCCTGCGAAGGCGGCAGGGTGATTGGCGTTGTCGGCGATGGTCAGACTGATGATCTGGGTCACGGCGTTGCCGTCGTCGTCTGTCACGGTAATGGTGAATGCGTCCGCGCCGTCGAAGTTCGCGTCAGCCGTGTAGCTCCACTCGCCGGTGGCGGCATCGACGCTTGCGCTGCCGTTCGCGGGATCGGCGGTGATGGAGAAGATGGCACCATTGGTCAGTCCGTCGGCCGGATCGCTGGCGGTCAACGTGCCGGTGACTGGTGGGCCATTCTCCACTCCACTTCCCGAAATGTCGCCGCCAATGGTCACAGGATCATCAACTTGGTTAACTGTGAAGGTGATGATTTGCGTCACGGTGTTGCCGTCGTCGTCAGTAATAGTCACCGTGAAGCTGTCGCCGCCATTGAAGTTCGGGTTCGGCGTGTAGGTCCACTCGCCGGTGGCGGCATCGATCGTTGCCGTGCCGTTGACCGCTTCGGCGCTGACGCTGAATATCGTGCCATCCGTCAATCCGTCCGCCGGATCGCTGGCGGTCAAAGTGCCGGTGATCGGCCCGGCATCCTCGTCACCCGTGCCGGTGGTGTCGCCGCCGATGGTCACGAGATCATCAACCTGATTGACGGTCAGTGTAATAATCTGGAGCTCGGCGTTGCCGTAATCGTCGGTGATCGTCACGGTGAAACTGTCGGTACCGTTGAAGTTGGAGAAAGGTGTGTAAGTCCACTCGCCGGTAGCAGCATCGATGGTCGCCGCGCCATTCCCTCCATCACTGCTGATTGAGAAAATTGCGCCGTTCGTCAGACCGTCTACTGCGTCAAGCGCGGTCAAGGTTCCTATAATGGCCCCGCCGTCTTCGTCGCCGACACCCGAAACAGCTCCACCGATCGTCGCTGGATCATTAACTTGGTTGACGATCACTGTAATGATCTGGAGCTCGGCATTGCCGTCATCGTCAGTGATCGTCACGGTGAAATCGTCGGCACCGTTGAAGTTGGCAAAAGGTGTGTAAGTCCATTCGCCGGTGTCCGCATCGATGGTCGCCGCGCCATTCAAAGCATCAGTGCTGATAGAAAATATCGTTCCGTCCGTCAAGCCGTCTGCTGGGTCGCTGGCTGTCAGGGTTCCGATAATGGCCCCGTCGTCTTCGTCGCCGGCACCCGAAATGTCGCCACCGATTGTCACAGGATCGTCCACTTGGTTGACGGTTATGGTGATCACTTGCGTGGCGAGGTTACCTTCGTCGTCGGTGACCGTTATGGTAAACGTGTCGACACCATTGAAGTGCTCGTTCGCTTGATAGGCCCACTGGCCGGTGTTGGGATCCGCCGCCGCCACGCCGTTACCAGGTGCAACGGTAACCAGGAAGTTGGGAGCGTTAAGTCCATCGAACGGATCACTGGCAGTCAGAATACCGGAGATCGCGACACCGTCTTCATCTCCGCTTCCACTGATATCGCCGCCGAAGGTGGTGGGGTTGTCGAATGCGGCGATCGTGATCGAGATTTCCTGTGAACCTTGATTGCCGTAGCTATCGGTGACACTGACGATGAAGCTGTCCGAACCGGAGAATCCCGAGCCCGGCGTATAAACCCAATCACCTGTCGCGAGGTTGATGGTGGCCACGCCATTTTCGGCTGCCGTCGCAATGGTGAACCCATCTACCGCTGCACTGTAAACGTCAGTCGAGGCCAACGTGCCCGTGACCGGGGCTCCATCTTCCACTCCGCTGCCCGAGGTATCGCCGATGATCGAAGGCGGCACGGCTGCGGCGATTTCAAAAATGGTCACGTAGTCGTCTCCGCCCGTGCCATCAGTGTTACCGTCAAGGCGCAGCCCGGAAAGGTCATGGATGCTGGTTGAGCCGGAGATCGTGAGGCGGTAATTTCCAATTGTCAGAGGATTGGTGAGCGTCAGAACCACTTGATTCGAGCCGGGATTGTAAGACGGCTGCAGGTCGATCACGACATCGTCCATATCGCCGAAGGTCTGATTGGATCCGGCTTCGACCAGCTGGTAGTTGGCGGTCGCATTGGCGTCCACGGGATTCAGAGCCTCACTGAAATTCACCAGGATCTGGCCGAGAGCTTCGCTGTAGACCACGGTGCCCGCAGAAATCTGCCCCGGCGTAACCGCGGTAATGGTCGGCGCGGTGATGTCATTGCTGGATCCGCCGAATTCGTGCGCGCCGATGTCGGTGATTCCCGGACCCCAAACGAACTGCGCGGAGACAAAATTGGTAAGCGTGGCGAGGCCATCTGCATTGGTGAACAAGGCGTGACCAGCGCCCGACGTGCCATCGGAGATTCCGATCGTCGGCGAGAGGTTGGCACTGCCCGGGCCGTAGTCGAAGCGGATCGAGCTGTTGGAGAACAGCGTGACCGCGAACTGCACGTCCGAGTCTGCGTCCGCTTCGTTCGAAGCGTCCCAGCGCAGTACTACGCGGTCGGCGAAGGCTTCGTAAAAGACGTCATCGCCTGCGCGATCGGTGCGCAGGCTGTCCCACAGCGGAGCGATGCGCGGAAGATTATCGAGCTCGCCGCTGCTGTTGCTGCCGTCGTTTGCAAAATTGCTGGATGCGGTAAATTGCAGCAGGCCGTTGGAGCTGACCCATAACGTGGTATGGAAAACTCCAAATAGTTCGAAGGCGAACGGCAGGGTGATCTGCTGGATAGCATTGTTGCCGTTGAGATTAAGATCCGTGCCGCCCAGCGGCGAATCGAACACGGAGCCGCTGGTGGGATTGGAAATGATATAGCTGAGACTTCCGGTATTCGTCGTGCCAGGATCGTCGCGCCGCACGAGCCCGTCGATGTCGGTAGTCGGGGCTTCAAGGGATTCCCCTGCATCGATGGCAATCGAGCCAGCGACCAGCGTGAAGTTGTCGTCGGCACCGCCATGCGCAGCGCCGACCGCATCATAGCCGAGGATATTGTCCGCACCGTCGGGATCGACGAACAGCGGGTCGCCGGTGACCGAATTGGCATCGCGCACCAAAGCCGCCTGCCAGACCGCCAAGTCACTGTAGGAGATGCCATCGACCTCGCCAAAGGTGGCAGCTCCGGTCGCGAGATGGACCAGGTTAAAGTTGGAGTCGAAGGCCGCGTGCACGGGATCTTCGACAAAAATCGCAGTGCCTGCGTTAATCGTGACGATGTTGTTGTGCAGCGTCAGCCGGTTGCCGTCGTTGTAGATACGAATGCCAATGCCGCTGTCCTGAAAGACGGTGTTGTTGCGGACGATCGCGTCGAAGCTGGAGTGGGTGCCGTAACTGATGCCGCCGTTGCCGTTGTCATAGACGAGATTGTTCTCGACCCGTGCGCCGAACTGCTGGGAGTTGATGCCAGTGCTTGAGCCTATACCGAAGTTGCCGTTGGAATACGAACGGTTGCCGGAAACCACCGCGTCGCTCAAACCTCCAAGCAGAATGCCGTCCTGGGTGTTTCCATAAGTAACGTTGTTGAACACGAAGGCGTCGTTCGCGGCGATGCCGATGCGGTTGAAGGCCGCTACATTTCCCCCGCGCGCATCATCGACACCGACGCGAACGGTGCTGTGGAAGACGCCGCCAGCGATGCTAAAACCGATATCGTTCTCCAGCGCTTCGTTGCTATAGATCTCCAGCGCCCCGGATACTCGGAATCCCTCGCCCTGATTGTCCTGTGCCGTATTTCCGAATACTTGCGTCCAGACGCCACCCGCGAACAAGAAGGTGTTGTGGCCGATAGCAAAACCGCCGTCGTTGTCGCGGGCGAGATTTCCGCTGATCGTTCCACCATTGCTCGTCAAGCCGTAGCCTTGATCGATGTTGAACACCGTATTGTCCTCGGTTGTCTGCGAACTGCTGACACTGACGATAATGCCGCGGTCATTTGAGAACACACCAAAATTGGACGCCCCATCCAACGAAACGGTATTGCCACGGA
Organism: Verrucomicrobiales bacterium; assembly: GCA_037969585.1. Lineage (GTDB taxonomy): Bacteria > Verrucomicrobiota > Verrucomicrobiia > Verrucomicrobiales > DEV007 > JBBKXR01. The sequence continues at coordinate 19,392 of JBBKXR010000082.1, read as the reverse complement.
TCACCGTCGTTTCGCCACGGATCTTGAGTTGGGTATCCTGATCGAGAAGTTCATCGCCGCTCACCCCGCGGAAGATATTGTCGATCACTGAGCTAGCACCGGAGTTGCTGTCGATATCGAGACCACCGGAAACGTTTTCGAAGATGTTGCTGTCGGTCAGCGAGAACTCGTCGCTACCCTCGACAACTATGCCGGTGTCGGCTCCGGTAACCGCGATGCGCTCGAGAGTGATGCCGTCCGCTCCGGTGATCCGGAATGCAGCCGTGCCAGTGTCACGATTACCCCGGTCAAACAGCGCGGTTCCGACTGAATCATCGGGACCACGCAAAGTGAAGCCGGCGTCGTCGAACAGGATGCGCACGTCATCGGTTAGGATGTAGCTACCGGCATCGACATGAACAACGTCGCCTGGATCGAGATCGTAGGCAGCGAGCAGTGCGGAGAGAGTCGCCATCGGACTATCGGCCGACTTGCCGGAGTTAGCGTCATTACCCACGGCGGTCGTGACACCACCGATATCGATGACTGCGTCATTGAGGTAGTAATCGCTTCCCGCATTTACGATCAGGAAACTCGCCGACGTGTCGCTGATTCCAGTGCCTTCCAGTTCCACGTTAATGGTATGACTGCCTTCCGCGAGATTTGCCGGAACGGTCCAGGTGTAGCTGCCATCGTCGCCCTCCGCAGCGGCGATCAGCGCACCGCCGTCGCGGGTGATGGTGATATCAGTGCCACCTTCCGTTCCCTCTCGTGCAGCGTAGAGCCCGGCAATCTCGATTGCATTCAGAGCGCGGCCAAAATACGCAGCCTGATCGATGTAGCCATCCCATGCGACTCCGCCGTCGTTATACTTACGACCGATACGAAGCGAGGCACCAAAGTTGTCCAGCTCACTGGAATATGAATTCGCCGCATCCGCTTCGACGCCATTGTAATAAAGTCGATAAGCGGTGCCATCGAAGCTGGCCGTCACATGCACCCACTGGTCGAGCGGCAGTATGGCCTCGGCTACGGGATCGCCTCCGAACAGGTCATCGGGCGCCGTAAAGATCAACGAATTGGTCGAGGATTTGTAGCGAATCTCCGAGCCACCGTAGAACCCTCCATTGCCATGACCGGCCAGCCACGCACCGTCCTCGATGGTTGCATTGGCGTAGGCCCAGATCGAGATCGTAAAGCGATTACCGATCATGTCGGGCACATTCGGCCCGGTCAGCGAATCGTCCTGACCGTCGAAGCGAAAGGCGCTGTAGCCGCCGAACGGATCGAGCACTCCACGACCGACGCCATTGAAACTGGAAAGATTCGATTCCGTCTCTGTGCCCGAACGGTCGAGAACCAGACCGCCCGGCGTGTTGTCGAACGAGTAGTAGGCAGCGGGATCGAGTGCCAGAACCGCATCACGATAGCTTTGCTCTGCCGAGATCGCTCCAAGACCGTTGCTTAGCCAGGTGATTTCAACGTTGCTACCCTGCTCGATCTTTTCATCACCCGTCGGTGAAGTGATGGTGATCGACGGCGAATCTGATAGCGCAGCCTGACTGGTCATGCCATAGGCACCAAGATTGATGATGTTGGCATTTGGCGAAGGCTCGTTACCGACAGGCACCTGCGGGTCGCCTGCATCAATGGCAATCGAACCGGATTGCAGATGGAAGTCGCCATTCGCGGCATCGATGAAAAGTGGGTCGCCACCGATGCTGTGCGGATCGAATCCCGCGGCGGCCATCCACGACGCCAGCGTCGCATAGGTCGCACCCTGCCAGTTGGCGACTGCCGTGAGCGCTGGATCGAAGAGATTGTAGTCGGAAAGAAACTCGGTGGCCGAGGCGGTATCCGCGAACAGTGCCGTCAGTCCGCTTCCGGCGAAGATATTGTTCAGCAACAGTGTCCGCGCCGTGTTGGTCAGCGAAACCGCCGTGCCGGGTGTCGTCGAGTAGAAGGTGTTGTTACGGATGCTAAGCGTGCCACCGTTGAAGTTGACACCGACAGCGAGGATGCCGAGCGCGTTTCCATCGAAGACATTGTTAACGATCCGTTGAGTTCCGAGGTCAGTGGTGACATCGATGGCGATCGGGTTATTGCGGAACGTCGCACCGCGCACCGAGTTGGTTTCGCTGCCGCTGAGCACGACAGCGGTGATGGTGCTGGCGGTGAAGGCGCCGCCGACAATATCCGAACCCGCATCGAGAACGGCACCAGTGTCGTTGCCGGTGAAATCCGATCCGGTGAGAACCGCCAAAGCGGAAGTCAAGGAGAGGCCCGTACCGTTGGCGCTGAAAGTCGTGCCGAGGAACGAAGCACCGCCAGTCAGCAGAGCCCCCATTGTATTGCCACTGATTGTCCCGCCCGTGGTGAGCAGCGAACCGCTGATATCGAGGCCGATGTTGCTGTCACGAATCGTGACGTCATTGAAAACAGCGTCGCCGGTGATCGCTACTGCCAGATCGGCGTTGGCCACTTCCAGATCGTTGAGAGTCGCCGTCCCGCCGATACTGAATACGGAGCTCCCGGTAGCAGTATTGTTTCGATCCAGAGTGGCGGGTCCGGAAATACTGATACCGTCCGGCAGCGGTAGCGTGACGATGGTTTCGTAGCTACCCGGAGCAATCGTAACATCCGCACCAGTGAGATCGTAAGCGTGCAGCAGAGCCGCGAGCGATGCCAGCGGATCCGCGGCGGTTGTGCCGGTGTTGCCCACGGAACCGTTGGTCGCGGCGTAGAATGTTGTCGTTGGCACGCCGACGGTGACACCAACGATGGCCAACAGTGAACCGTCAGAAATCCGCAAAAGCCCGTCCATTATCGGGCTAACCGGCGTCGGGATTAGAATCGATTGTAAGCCATCGTCCGCGGTATCGAGTGCAACAACGGTCCATGATGTGCCACCGTTATCAGAGTATTCTATGGTAACCATTCCCGAAGTCGCAACCAGCGATTCCCAGGTAAAGTCGATCGTTTGACCGCCGATCAATTTCGCCCCTGAATGCAGGCTGGTGATGCGGAAATCGCTACCGGCGAGCGCATCGTCGAACGCTCCGGCGTTGCGATTGGCAAGGGTTGGATCCGCGGCGTCGCGAGCAGGTGAACCGGCGACCAGAGTGTAGTCGCCGTTCGCCGCATCCGTGAACAATGGGTTAGCGATCAGGCTATGAGCATCGAAGCCGGACTCGAGCCACCACCCGGTGAGGTCGTTGAATGGCAATTGCCAGACGATCGCATCCGCACCGCCGGTCACATGGTAGATATTGTAATCAGAGGCGAACCCGCGCTGAGCCGTGTCCGCCACTCGGAGCGCTGCAAATCCGGCTCCGTCGGTAACCGCAAGGTTGCTGTTTAAGGTGATATTCCGGCTGTCACCGACGATACTGATCCCATCGGCGCCCGATGAAATGAGGGTGTTGTTGCGGAACTCGATCGCAAAATCCAGCGCGTCGATGAGCAGTGCATTGCCGGTGACGTCGAACACCAGATTACCCGTGACCAGGGCACTTCCATCGTCGTCGAGGAAATCGTCTTCGTTGATAAATCCAAAGCCGCGGAGCGTCTGCCCGTGGAGGACTGCAATCCCGGTCTCGACCAAACTGATGGTGTTGTCGCTGACGATCGAGGCGCTCGCTGCGGTATTAAAGCTTGGCTTGTCCCGCTCAACGTCGATCGCAATGCCGATCGTCCCTGCCGCACTTCCTGCAGTGATGGTATTATCAGCCACCGTTCCGCCGGCGACAACGATGCCGATGACATTATCCTCGATTGTTGCACCGCTGAAAGTGCCGGTGAAAGTATCACCCGTGCGGACCCCTACTCCATTTCCATTGGCGATGTTCCCAGTGTGCGTCCCCCCACCTTCAAGATGGAAGCCGAACACGCTGCTACTGGTTGCGGTGTTACCGGTCGAAGTCCCTGCCCCATCCAGCCAGTAGCCGACGGCGTTATTCATCGATACATTGCCGTCGAGGCTGAATCCGTCCGCTTTAATAAAATAGCCGATCGATTGGTAGTCAAAAATACCGGCAATCGGGTCGTAGTTAAGCACCGTGTTTCCGGAGATTACCGCACCGCTGCCGGTCAAATCATCGATGTGAATCCCGGCATAGCGATTACTGCCACTGCCTCGATTAATGGTGTTGCCGGTGATGGTGATCTGCGCCGTTGTTGAATCGATACCGGTCCTCGCACCGCTAATCGTCGAGCCGTTGATAAACACTCCGGCCTGATCAACCTGAATCCCGACGTTGCCCGTGTTGACGATCACAATGTCGAGCACTGAACCCGCTCCGGGCGAAGCCACTGCGACCGCAGCATTGTCGGCCGTGATCGTCACATTGGCCAAACGGACATCGGTCGAGCCACTGAGATCGAGTGCGCTACCCGCGGCCGTGTAAATCAGATTTGTCAGTCCGATATCCGAACCGATGATTTCCACTCCGGAATCCTCCGCTCCGATAACAATCGTTGCTGTCGTCGTGAAACTACCCGTGTCGATGAAGATACGGTCACCCGGCTCGAAGTCGTAAGCGGCGAGCAGAGCGGCCAGCGTTGCCTTGGGAGTAGCGGCAGACAAGCCATCATTGCTGTCATCGCCAATCGCGGTGGTGTAAGTGTCTCCCGAAACGAAGCCGTCGTTGACGAAGAAATCAGCGACCGGCTCGGAAATCCGGAACGGCGAGAGCACGCTTTCAACTGTCGGCGTATCGACCGATGAAATTCGGATGCTGTAGTCACTGGCCGGAGTCAGAGCCCCGGGGATCATCCAGTCGAAGGAACCGTCGTCCGAAGCGCTCGCTGCGATAGTCTGGTAAGCGCCTGCCCCCTGAGCGTATTCGATCGCAACGTTGCCGGTAAAACCGAACGACAGCCATTCGATGGCAATCGTCTGGCTCTGGAAGAGGCGCTGATTTTCGAGAGGCGCGAGGACGATAATGAACTGAGCGGGACTCAGCGAAGCTTCGGCCGTGCCTCCATAAGCACCGAGGTTAACCAAATTACCGTTGGTTACCGGTTCCGCGCCAACCGGGTCAATTGGATCGCCGCGATCGATAGCTGGACTCTGACTCGCCCTCGGTGTGTGGGTTTCGCTAAGCGGATCATAAGTGCCGATCGTCGATTGCAGGTGGTAGTCGCCATTGGAAGCATCCGCGAACAAGGGGTCGCCGATCAAGGAATGAGCGTCGCCGCCCGTCAATGCTCGCCAGGCATTAAACGCGCTGATCGTGGTGTCGAACAAATTGTAGTCGCTGACAATACTGGCCGAACCGGTGACTCTGACACCGACTCCTTCTGTGCCGGAAATGATCGAGTTACGAAGAGTGGCCGTCCCTGTTGGAACAATGAGCCCGATTCCCCCAATTTGGGAGAACGTGACGTGGTCGAGATCGATTGACGTAGTTGGAATGCCCCCATTCTGCCCCTCGATGCCAATAACACTACTGTCGGCAATGACCGTGTTGATAACGGTGGCCGTACTCCCAACTGCAATGCTCGTCGAGTGACCCCGGAGGTAACTGCCTCTAACATCGAGGTGCTGAACACTGATACCGATGGAATTGTCGATCAAGCGGACATTCTCAAGGGTAGCGGTTCCCAGCGTGTTGTTCACCCCTATAGCGTGACCTTCGATGACGCTGTCGCGGATGGTAATGTCGCCGATGAGTCGATCAAATCCGTTCAGGCCATTGTCGGCGATGCGGGAATCAGCAATCGTTAGACCACCGGTATATTCGATGCCGTGGCGGCCATTATTTTCGACCGTCAGATCCGTCCAAGTCACTGAAGGATTGATCCCAAGGCCACTGATATCGATGCCGCTGCCGCCATTGCCCGAGAAAATGCCACCATTAATTACCAGTTGAGATGCTGCGGAAGCCAAGCCATCTGAACCACTGGTCATGGAGCTGATATCCGTCGCCAGAATTTCAAATGTGCCGACAAATTTAAAACCGTTTTCTCCGGCGCCCGCCGAGGAAACATCGGTCAGCGCGATCCCTGTGGAAGCTTCGATGTAGACACCGGTAGTGCCTGCACCGGTGGTCGAAACGTCTTGGAAAGTAACATTGTCGGAGCCGCCAGTGATGCGCACTGCTGTGTCGGTGCCAACGATGTCCAGATCACGAATCGCGCTGAGGTCGGCGTCCACCAGATCGAAGGCTACATCATCGCCAAAGGTAATCGTGCCGTCAATCGTAACCAATCCCTGTCCGGCACCCAAGATTGACATGCCGCTGTCCAGTCCGAGCGGAGTCGGGACCGATCCAGACAGTGCGATGCTTTCCAAAATCGCGTAACTACCAGTATCGATGCTCAGTGTGCTGCCACCACCGAGTTCGTAGGCGCGCAGCACGTTGACCGGATTGGACTTCGGAGCGCTGGCCAGTTTACCGGTGTTGCGATTGCTGCCGACGGCGGTGGTCAACAAATCGCCGGTCAGGTCACCATCGTTGACAAAATAGTCGATACCATCCTCGACCACCGAAAACGGCTCGGCAGCCGCGTCGGTCGCGGTCGGTAGACCGACCAAGGTTAACTGAATACTTAGCCCATGTGTTCCGTAGCTGATGCCGTTGTCATCGAAAGGTATCCAGGTGTATTCGCCCGTGTCCGGTGCAGCCGCCGCAATCGTAGCGAGAAAAATGCCGTTCTGCAGGAGATCGATCTGCACTGGCGCTGCGGAGTCATTGCCAAAGGTCTCAAAGCGAATCGTCACTGGTTCACTACGCTCAATATCCGTGTAGAGGTCTGGCGAACGCAGCGCGATGCGCGGTGCCGAGGTGTTGTTGGCGATATCGTTGACGGTCTGCCCGTAGGCACCTAGATCGGGAGCGACGGTATTGCTTTCCACCCTCAGAAAAGCCCCATCGAACTGACCGAAGGTGGCTTGTCCAACTTCGATATCCGCATCGTAACTGAACAGGATCTCACGCGTGCCATCCGGCAATGCCAGTCGGTTACCCGCGAGCACCCATCGCCCGTCTGCGGCCTGCGCCAGACTGGTGGCAGTGGCGAAAGGATTACCTCCTGCATCGATAAATGTCAGCGTAACCTCGAAACTGTTCACCTGTGCCGGATCACCTTCGACGCGGATCCGGCCACCGAAGATCACCGACAGAGAACCACTATCGAGCTCGCCAGGGGTAAATCCCGCGGCTATCAGGTCAACCGTTTGCGAAGCTGACGAGAGCTTATCGACACCGGTATTGAACACCTGTCCGCCGAGCCATGCTTCGGACAGTATCTGAACTGCACCGCTGGTGTTAAAAGCCCAACCAGTAGCGCCGGCTTCAAACGAGGCGTTGCTGAGCAAGTTAATCGTGGTCGGCGACAGACCGAGATCGGTCAGTGCGTCAGCATTGTCGATCGCTGGCGAAGTCGCACGCAGTCCGTCTATCAGGGAGATCGTTCGGAAATCGCGTCCAGCGATCGAGACGAAATGCGCCGCCGCCCACTGCGGGTTGATCACCGTCGAGCCAATCGAGTTCAGTTCGAAGCGACCGATGTCGGCCTGCACATCGAGTAGATCGTCGAACGACCGCGTCCAGAAATACAGCGCGGCACCGCCCTCGTTGTGGAGCAGATTGTAGTCAGAGAAAAAGCTCTCGTAGCTCGTCGTCACATAGATCGCCGTGCCCCCGTCGCGTACGAAGATCGCATTACCAGTGATCAACATCTCGCTTCCGCCTTCGACTCGCACTCCATCGCCGCCTTCCGCGTAAACCGTGTTGTGAACGAAGCGATGGCCAACACCACCCGTCACGACGAACGCGGCTCCATTGCGATCGAAGACGTTATGCGTGATCAACTGGCGATCCGCCGCGCTGCCGATGGCCACGGTGTTTTCGCTGAACTCGTTGAACTGGATCGTGCCGGTAAAATCTTGAACCGCGGTATCATTGCTACGCAGCAGATTGGCATTGTCCCAGTCGTCAAACAGAGCACCGAGTATCGCAGTCGGGCTGCCGCCGATACCAGATACACCAACCTCGTTATACTCGATCAGCTGATTGACCAACTGACCGTTCAAGAGATGGACGCCGGTATCGTTGCCACTGATGGTGTTGCGCCCGGACCCAGCAGCGTAGCCGAGACCTTCCGCAGGATCGACGACACTATGAGTCAGGCCAGTTCCACTTCCCGAGATGACATTGCCAAACAGCGCCGCCGGCGCCTTGTAGGTGACCCCGACATCACCGCCACCGATCAGATTTTTGGTAATCGCGCCGCTGAAGGACGCGTCGATGATAAGCGAGGTGATTACGTTATCGGTGATCAATCCACTGCTCGCGGTTTGCACCGTGATGGTATCGATCACCGAATCGGAAATAGTCGCCTGACTGTCAAGCAAGGTGAGGCTGGTGGCGATTACCCCATCCAGTTCGAAGCTGGAATCAGTGACAGTGATCACGCCAGCGCCCGGTGCGTGGGACAGGGTGATATCGGTCGCGCCCGTGATCGTCACGCTTGGCACTGTAGTATGCCGGCCAAAGTAGAAGACCCTGCCGTTATCGCTTGCAGTGATGACCAGAGGCACGCCATCGGTAACCACCGTGGTATTCGCGGCGGCTCCCGGCAGCGACTGCAATGCGTGAATATCTTCATTGCTCTCAAGCGCAACAAACAGCGAGTCATCATCACCGGCGGCGAAAATCAATTCGCGTGGAAAATCGGTTTGTGGAGCCGCTCCGCGTCCGTCATTGGCCAGTCCGGGCAGCGTCTCAGTTGCGGTGGCGCCATCAAACTCAAGTGCGTAGAAAGCCGGCTCCATTCCCTGACGGGTGGCGACTGTGTCTTCGATCCATCCGATGTGCAACGTGGTATCTCCGCTCGCAAGATCGATGTCCTGCACATGCTCACTGACGTCCGCCAAGGCAACCTGTGTCAGCGTGCTGGTCGCGCGGAACAGCTCAAGTTGGCGACCACTCGGACGCACGCTGGTCTGATCAGCAAGCGCAACGTAAAGGTCATTGCCGAGGTATTCGACATCCGGCAGGTTTCCGTCGGTGGAATCAAGAACCGACCACGCGGCCCCGTCAAAAACGTGAACGGTCGTCGTTGCTCCATCACTACTGGCCAGTGCACGAGCCTCTCCGTTCGCAGCGAGATCGTAATCCCTACCCGCAGCGGCAAAGGTCGTCGCGGCTGTCCATGTAGATCCATCGAATTCACTGTAGACGATGTCTCCGTCCGCCTCCGAACCGGCAAGCGCCACACCGGTGGTGGTCGCAACGAGCATGGCATCTTCGGCATCACTCACGCTCGGCACCGAAGTCGGAGCGCTCCAGCTAGCGCCATTCCAAACGGTGAATAACACATCAGCCGTGCTGCCATCACCGTTGAATTCGGTCCAGGTCAGCACCAGGCGACCATCCGGCAATGTCGCCAGCGAGGATTTGCGCGACGAAGTCGTCGAGTTGGAAATGCCACCGCCGGATGCCGATCCGCCGAGCGCCATCCAACCACCTGCCATCGTGTAACTGGCGACGAAGATTTCGAAGTTGCCAGAACGCGCATCACTCCACGCGAAGAACAAAATTCCCGTCGGCGAATAGAACAGTGCCGCATCACGGGCGATCGCTTCCGAGCGACTGGCACCCTCTCCGTATCCGGTGCCTTGCGTAATCGAAGCAAACGGGCTGAGGCCAGTGGATGCATTGGAGGGCAGATTTTCCGCCAAAAGGGTCGACGGATCAAAAACTCCGCTGAGCGATGTGGGAGCATTGCCCAGACTGTCTTCCAGGTCACCGGTGGCGAGCGCGACCGTGTCAGAGGCACTCGTGTAAAAAACGTCGTCACCTGCTCCGCCAACCATCGTCGTTGATCCATCACTGGAGCCGATCAGAATGTCGTAGCCGGCACCGCCGTCGATGTTGTCCCCTGTTCCTGATCCGGCACGGAGAGTATCATCTCCTTCATTACCGGTGATCGTGTCCGCACCACCCAAACCATCGATGTCGTCATGACCAGCGCCGCCCGACAGCGTATCCGCCGCCGATCCGCCGCGAAAGATGTCATTGCCATCGCCACCTTCGATTGTTGCCGCACCAGACGGTGAGCCAATCAGTTCATCATCGCCCGCGCCCCCCAGCAGGACATCACCACCACCGTAGCCGGCGAACACAGTGTCGTCACCGGCACCTGCATCGACGTAGTCAGCGCCTGCACCCGCATCGATGAAATCGTTACCGGCACCGCCGTAAATCAGATCCGCACCGCCAAGACCGTAAATCCGATCGTCACCTGCACCACCGTCGAGAATGTCGCCGAACCGCACCGCATCGAAGAAATCGGGATCACTGGCAGCACCAAAATCAGAACCGATCAAAAGATCATCTCCGTCTCCGCCGCTGAGATGATCACCGACACCACCGCCACCTATCAACGTGTCGTTGCCGGCATTACCTGAAATCACGTCGACACCCGCACCGCCATCGATCACATCATCTCCAGCGGAACCGGAGAGAATGTCGGAACCAGCACCACCGAATATCTGATCGTTGCCTTCGTCACCCGTGATGGTGTCGTCGCCTTCGCCGCCGCGTAAAACGTCATCACCCTGACCACCCGTGATCGTATCATTGCCATCTTCACCTTCGATGGAGTCAGCTCCCGCTCCACCTGAGATGGTGTCATTACCGGCACCACCCAGAATAAAGTCACTCTCGCTTCCGCCGTCGATCACGTCGTCGCCAGTTTCGCCCCAGATGCGGTCCTTGCCGGCATCGCCAAAGATCGTGTCATTGCCATCGCGCCCGGTGATTTCGTCTTCGCCATCGTTGCCGTGCAATTCGTCATTGTCCGCTCCACCGTCGATCAAGTCATCACCGGCGTTTCCGTAGATCGTGTCATCGCCAGCATCGCCATACAGATCGTCCAAGGCAGCATCATCTCCGGTGCCACTCTGCGAGTGACCGTAGATTGTGTCGTTGCCAGCATCGCCATGGATCAAGTCGCTGCCCGCATCACCTTCGATAAAGTCGTCGTCCTCATTGCCATTGATCACGTCGTCCCCTGAGCCACCGGAAATCGTGTCATCGCCCTCGTTGCCGAGGATGATATCAACGCCCGTGCCGCCGAAGATTTGATCATTGCCAGACTCGCCAAATAGGTCGTCATCGCCGGCATTACCGAAGATTTGATCATCTCCCGCGTCACCGTGAATGACATCAACGCCATCGTTACCAAACAGGATATCGTCACCGTCGTTACCGCGAATCTGATCATCGCCGCCCTGGCCATGGATCACGTCGTTGCCGGCATCGCCAAACAGCACGTCGCCCGCATTGTCGTCCCCAAGTGTAGCTGTGCTGTGGCCGTAGATCGTGTCATCGCCATCGTTACCGTTGATGAGATCGACACCCGCGTTGCCCTCTATCGTGTCGTTTCCGGCATTGCCTTCGATCACGTCATCGCCACCGTCGCCGAAGATGATGTCATCACCGTCATTGCCAAAGATCGTATCGACGGCGGCGTCATCACCGACGTTGGAGGCAGAATGCCCTTCGATGGTGTCGTTACCCGCATTTCCCTCGATCGTGTCTCTGCCCGCGTTACCTTCTATGAAGTCGTTGCCGTCGCCACCGAAAATCTGATCATCGCCGGCATTGCCGAAGATCGTATCATCGGCGCCACCCCCGTGGATAATATCAACGGCGCCGTCGTCGCCGATTACCGCAGCATTTTGACCATGAATCGTATCGTCGCCAGCTGACGCGGGATCGCTGTCATTCTCATCGTCACCCCATATGACATCGGCCCCGGCATCGCCCTCGATGAAGTCGTTTCCACCGTTACCGGCGATAAAATCCGCACCGTCGCCACCTGATATATCGTCATCGCCCGCACCTCCAGTGATGGTGTCGATGCCCGCGTCTCCGTCGATCACGTCATTACCGGCGTTACCTTCGATGATGTCGTCTCCCTCATCGCCACTGATGACGTCATCGCCCTCATGGCCATAAATGACATCGTCACCCGCATCGCCACTGATCGTGTCGTTACCTTCATTGCCCTCAATAATATCGGCACCCTCGTCACCACTGATCGTGTCATCACCTTCGTTGCCATAAATAACATCGTCACCGCCATCGCCGCTGATGGTGTCATCGCCTTCGTGTCCAAAGATCGTGTCATTGCCAATGTTGCCCTGGATATCATCATCGCCAGCGTTGCCCTCGATCGTGTCGTCCCCGGCGTCACCAGTTATGACGTCGTCACCGTCACCGCCGAACAACAGGTCATCGGCATCGCCACCATGGATCTCATCGTGGCCACCCTGGCCGTAAATCTCATCTTCACCGTTGCCGCCGCTCAAAAAGTCTTGGCCATTGAAGTCATCCACCCCGGTAGCGCTGTGGCCGTATATGAGATCATCCCCGTCTTCGCCGTAAATGGCATCGCCTCCTGCCTGACCATAGAGCCGGTCGTCACCAATACCGCCATAGATGATGTCGCTGCCGTTTGCTGTAGGCGTCGTTCCGAACTCGATCAGAGTCACCTGACCAATCCGCGTGACAATGCCGTTATCCCCCAGCACGACATCTGCCCCATCGCCAGCTAACAGAGTATCGCCACCCGTAGCAATAGATCCCGAAGTCGCTGAATCACCAATCAGGATATCGTCACCAATACCACCTTCGATATGGTCGTTGTCCCGTCCGCCCATCAGAACATCGTCGCCGTCCTCTCCATATATCGTGTCGTCATCATCGCCGCCGTTGATCAGATCGTTACCTATCCCGCCTTCGATGAAGTCATCGCCGCTACCACCGAAAATCTCATCGTCACCTTCGTCACCAAAGATGTTGTCATCGCCGCTGCCGCCAAATACATAGTCGTCGCCATCGTCGCCGCGGATCGTGTCATTACCTTCCTGACCGTAGATCTCGTCGTCGCCCGCATCACCGAAAATTGTGTCGTCGCTGGAGACGGTGAGGGAACTGAAGCTCGCGCCGAATTGAACGGCGTAGGTCTGGCCAGTCCGGGTCACTATCGCGTTGTCCCCGGCTACCAAGTCATTGCCTTCGCCAGCCGTCAGGGTATCAGCACCGGTAATGATGGTTGCCGTCGTCGCGGTATCTCCGATCAAAATGTCATTTCCAAGTCCCCCTACGATGACATCGTCGCCGAGGCCGCCTTCCAGATAATCATCACCGTCGCCACCCGTAAGCACGTCGTCCGCGGCGTCGTCGCCAGCACCTGTAGAGCTGTGCCCATAGATTAGATCGTTGCCACCCTGACCTTCGATAACGTCGGCTCCCTCTTGACCGTAGATTTCGTCGTTGCCAAGCCCGCCATCAATTGTGTCACCGCTGTTGGCGGGAGTCGTTGAAGTCCCCAATGCCGCGATCCTCGTCTGCCCCGAAGTAGTGACCACACCGTTGTCACCGAGAACCAGGTCGTTCCCCTCACCTCCACTGATGGTATCAGCACCCGTGGCGCCTGCGGCAAGAATCATCGCGTCCCCGATCAGAATGTCGTCTCCAAGACCACCTGCGATTGTGTCGTCTCCACTACCACCTTCGATAAAATCGTCTCCCTCTTCCCCCAAAATAACATCATTGCCGTCGCCGCCGTCGATGCGATCGCCTTCGCGACCACCTTCGATTGTATCGTTGCCGCTCTCACCGTAGAGAAAGTCGTCGCCGTCTCCACCAAAAATCTGATCGTTACCACTATCTCCATGAATGTGGTCACTCCCTCCTTGGCCGTGCAATTCGTCATCGCCCGAACCACCGCTGATCACGTCCGTCGCATTGTCATCACCGATGCCATCGGGAGTGAATCCGAAGATCAGGTCATTGCCGCTGCCACCGCGCAGGGTATCACTGCTTTTGCCGCCCACAAGCAGATCGAAGCCGCCGTCACCGTCGATCACGTCCATGCCAGAGCCGGTGCGGAGGTAGGTGGTGATCGTGCGGCTGTTGTAATTCACCACTGCGTCGTCGCCCACCAAGATGTCATCGCCGCTGCCGCCCTCGAGCGTGTCGGGTTCTTCGTTGAGTGAAATTAACTGCGGGTTGGTATCAAGTCCGCCGACGAGAATGTCGTTGCCGCCACCACCATTGATAAAGTCCGAACCGGCGCCACCGATTACGATATCCGAGTCGGCGCCGCTGACCGGCTGGGTGATGCTCACCGTGGTGGCGTTCACCGTGCCGAGACCCTGGGAGAGCTGCACGCTATTGCTGCCGCCAAACAGACCAGCGAGCGTTTGGCCATTCACCGAGAAAGCGTCGTCACCGTCGCCGTAAAGTTCGTCGTCGCCGTTGTCACCGTGGATTTCGTCCATGCCTGCATCGCCGAGGACGTAATCGTCGCCGTCGCCTCCGTAGATTTCATCGTTGCCGTCGCCTCCGTAGATTTCGTCGTCGTCGTCATCGCCGAAGAGATTGTCGTCGCCGGCATCGCCGAGCAATAAATCCGCGCCGACGCCGCCGCGGATCGTGTCGTTGCCGTCGCCGCCCGCGAGGATATCCATTCCGCTGCCACCCTCGATGATATCGTTGCCTGCGTTGCCGTAGATTTCATCGTCGCCCTGCTGACCATAGAGGAGGTCGGTGCTGGCTCCGCCGTTGATCCGGTCGTTGCCCAGGCCACCTTCGATGATGTCGATGGAGTTGCCGCCGGAGAGCACATCGTTGCCATCGTCGCCGTAAATCAGGTTAGCCGCTTTCTGGGAGCCGACCAGCCGATCGTCGCCGCTGCCGCCGCGCAAGGTGGTTGGAGCCAGCACCCCGCCGGTGATGATGATGCTGTCATTGCCCGCGCCGCCATCGGCCACGATCCGGCTTACGCCTTCGACGCGCTGGCTGTAGCCGTTCCAGAGGATATCGACCTCCTCGTTGCCTCGCTCGCCGGAGACGTGGACCACCTTGAACTGCTCATTGCCGTCCGTTGTGTTAAAATTGCCGCCGTCATCATTGCGGTGGCCCGCCTCTGGACCGATGCTCAGCGTAAGGACGCCGGAGGTGGGATCGACGATACCGAGAATCGGGCTGGCCGGCGGTTCACACGGGATATTGAAGTCCGCCAGCTCGATCTGTGCGAGATCGAAGCGATGCTTAAACGGGCCGAGTTTGCCTTCGACGTAGAGACCGGCTGAGAGGATGCCGTGCGTTTCGAAAATGCAGCCATCCAAGATGTTGGCCGCAAGCTCTGAGGCTCGAATCTTGCCGTCCGGAACCAGCGGATTGCCTTCGCTATCCTCGAAAATGCCTACTCCGGGGACTTCGCCGCCATCGACCAGATCGAACCCAATGTCCGCGCCGAAGAAACCGCCGATGATGATTTCGACGATGCCAATGCTGACACCGGCGCCGATGGTGACCTCCAGACTCACCTCAACTTCATCCTTGTCGATATCGCCTTCCACGGTGTCGTTGAAGGGATTGTCGTCATCCGCGATGTAGAAACTGTCGAGGAGGAACTCGGGGTTCTGAAAGTTGTCATCGCGGAATGACTCTCCCTTTTTGCCGAACTTGCCGTCCGCGCCTTTGGCAAATTTGTCGATGCCGTACGTGTCCACACCGAAGGCCAGATCGAGAGTTATACTGGCGGTGAAGCCAAACTGCACGGCAATCGGCCCGACCACATTCGCTGTCAGAGAGAAGTCCGGCAGCTCGATCTCGATCAACGGCAGATCGAGCACGAAAAGGTTCACCGGTTTCCCGAGGAGAAGATTCAGCGCCGAGAGCGGTTTCTTCAGCAGCGGAAAATTGATGACGTCGTTCTCGCCGTTGGCGGCGTTGCCCATCCCGTCCTGTGTATTGTTATCATCGTAGATGCTGTCGAAGAAATCGCGGGCCGCGCCCGTGACATCGTTGATGACATCGCTGATGGTGTCCACGTTACCGATGGGAATCAGGTCGCCGATCGAGGCAAGATCGAAATCTTCATCGCGGATATCACCCTCGCCTTGCCCGGTCAGATCGAATGAACCGAGATCGATGAACACTCCGTTCGCGCCGCCGCCGGTGATCACAGAATCGATCTGATCCACTAAATCCGCGATTTTGATGATCGTGAGTATCGCTTTCAGCGTCGCTTCCGGGATGTTGCGCGCCAATTCGATCAGCCAGACGTCACCGTTGTTATCGACATCGAAGATGCTGCGCAGCCCGCCGATGTCCGAGAGCACCGGAATGCGGGTCTGCAGGAGGTCCACGATCGGCTGGATCGGCTTTAGCACCTCCGCGATGCGTCCGAAGACCGGCTCAATGAACTTATCGACAAAATCTCCGAGATTCAGCCGGACGTTATTGAACTCGATGCGCGGCGCGTTCCCCTCCGAACCTGCGCCCGGGGTGAAATTCCACTCGACCAAAAGATCCAGTTCCAGCGAGGGAAGCAGCTCAATGCCGGAGACGGAAACCTCTGCATGCAAATCGAGCATGCTGTCGATGGAGAAGGTGACATCAAGTAGCTGACCGAAATCCGGACCGTTTGAGATCTCTCCGAGCGTCAGTTTCCCGTCGTTGTTCGGGTCTTTCAGGTTGATCCCGAAGTTCGCATTCACGAACGAGTTGTTGTTGATGAGATCGAGCTGGAGGAAGAGCAGGTTACCGGTAAGCGTGCCGCCGGTGGGGATCGAAAGATTTGCGTAGGCGTAGATTTCGTCGTTGCCCACGCTGGCAGTCGTGCCGTTGGGATTGGTGGCGAAATCCGCGCCGCCGGTCAGATCGGTCGCGATGTAAAAGCCGTTCGCGGCATTGATTCCGAAGCCGAGATGAAAACCCCAGCCAAAGGCAAGCGAGAGGTCCGCATCAACCTCAAGCCCCAGCCCGGGAATGCCGAGATCGAAACCGGCCGGGATCGTCGTGGTGAAGTCCTGTCCCAGGAACACATCGAAATAGAGACCCTCCGGACCCAGCTCAACGATCACGTCGTCCACCGTGATCTCAGGATTGTCCACATCGTAAGTGTCGCTGTTCGGGTTGTCTTTGATGATACCGTCGACGCCCAGCGCACCACCCGGCCCGAGCGCGTCGAATATCGCCTGGGCAATTTCCATCGCCACCGCCGTGTTGCCCCCGAGAAACCCGTCATCGTTCGGATCATCGGGATCCCCGACGAGCAGATTGCGGATGTCTTTGATGAAATCCGCGTGCTCCACCAGCTTATCACCGATGAACGGCAGCTTGATGCCCCAGACATCGCCGTCCGTCGCATCGATCAGCACCGCGAAGCCCTGTCGCAGGAAGAAGATGATCGCCTCCAAGTCGCTCTCGAAATCGAAATTATCTAGCAGAGATGCGAAGTTCGGAACACTGGTCACCACCACCGAGTCGGGCGCTGGCAGAAGCCTTACTGGATCGGTCGACAGGTCCGGGAAGAACCGCGCCAAGTCAGGGATACTGAAGGCCAGCGTGTCATCGCCGGGCGATCCGTTATCCTTGTCCGGGTAAGGTAGAAGCTGACCATTTAAGTAAACCTCCGTCGGCAGGCTCACATCGAAGGCGCCGGTGATGGTCGCGTTCAACCCGATCGTGCCGAGGTTGGTGATCGTGTAACGGCCGTTCTCCGAGGAAGGCTCCAGCGAGATCAAAAGCATCGCCGGTGCC
Organism: Verrucomicrobiales bacterium; assembly: GCA_037969585.1. Lineage (GTDB taxonomy): Bacteria > Verrucomicrobiota > Verrucomicrobiia > Verrucomicrobiales > DEV007 > JBBKXR01. Next base: position 1,840 of record JBBKXR010000082.1, on the reverse strand, counting down.
ACGCCCGCACCCGCGCCATCTTCATCCAGATCGAACGTGCCATTCACCACCCGGCCTTCCAACGGTCCGATGTAAGCCGTGAACTCAAGGTTGCTGCCGTGCGCTTCCACCGTGGCGGTGAACGTCGCGTCGTCCAGCAGGAAGAAAGCGTTGAGCGGATCAGAGAAGATTTCACCGATATCCAGGCCGAAGGTGAACGCCAGGTTAAGCGCCGCCGATCCGGTGATCGTGCCGCTTGCGGTAAGTCCGGCGAATTCGTCCAGGTCAATGAACTCATCGATCCCGCCCGCCCCGCCGCTGATATCCGCGAGACTGAAATTCGGCGAAATATCCAGCGCGGCTTCCGCCAGCGTGAAATCGAAGGCAAAAAGAAACACCTTCTCGGTCGGGTCATAGGTCACAATGAGCTCGTCCGGATCGAGCGACAGCGCCGTCTCGATTTTTCCTTCGATCTGCTGAATCGTCTCCGTGCCGCCGCTTTGCAGCTCCTGGATTATCACCAACAGTTCCTGACCGGCGTCGATGATCTCATTCACGCTGCGCCCGAGCACCGGGATTTTCTTGTCCAGCCACTCTGAGCCACCGATCCGGTCGGCGATGAAGTTGATGAGCTCCTGGATCGCCTCGATCACCTTTTCGATCGTCAGGTCCGGGTTGATGAGATTCTCGAAATTCTCCGCGTCGAATACCGGCAAGGTCAAATCGAACAGATTGTCATCCGCCACCCGCAGCACCGGCTGGTCCCCCGTCGTCAGCGGCAGAGTGCCGAACATCGCCACGATCGGCAACTCTACATCGAGCGTGCCGGTCAGTGACACCATCGGCGTGAGGAAGCTGAAGCCCGGCGCGCAAATCTCGGCCCCCGTCACCCGCGGCAGCGCGAATGCCAGCGTCGCGCCCGCCAGCGCCTTGCCTTCCACCACGCTGACTTCGAAGATCGTGACGTTCGCAGAGATATTGACCGGCTCCGTCGTCTCCGCTTCCAGCGTGAAGCTCAAGCCTTCCACCTCCACAAAGAACGAATCCACCAGATTCAGCGCAAACAGGTCTTCGATACCGAAGCTGAAAGAGAAGGAAACCTTCGGCGTCAGCGTGATCTGAGTCTGCGCATCGAGACCAAGCACGCTGCCGCCGAGCGAGAAATCAATATCGAAGACATGCGGAGCGAAGGTCTTGCTATAAGTAAACTCATAAGTCAGCGAATCCGGCGCATCGAATGGCAGCTTCAGATCGACTTCGACATCGTCGAGATTCGCCAAACGACCCAGGTCCCTCTTGATTTTCGCCAGGTTCAGCGGATCTCCCGTGCCCGCAATCGCATCTACCAGTCCGAAGGCGCCCTTCAAAATCGTCACTCCAAACTCCACTCCGCCCGCGATATCCGCAATCGCATCCAGCGCCGTATCCCCGAACGTCTCCAACGTTCCCTCCAGTTCCGCGATAGTGTCGAACACCCCAGTCAGACCCGGGATGAATTTATCGAAGCCCTCGCGGATCGCGGCCGCGCTGTCTTCGCTAATCCGCCGCAGGTGCTCCGGTACACCGGCCTGCACCGCGATCAGCCCGCCGGGCATGCCGCCCGCCGAGAGCACGTTGCCGATCGACCACAGCCGCGGATCGTTGAAAAACACCGTCTGGGTATAGGTGCCGGTCGCAGTCGCCAAAACCGCCTGCTCGATCCCGTCGTCGTTATAAAAAGTCGTCTGACGATCCGTCAGCGCTGGCGCCAGGAAGCCGGCGATCAGATCGTTGGCCAACGCGCGGCTGTATCCCAGTGCCGTGTTATCCACGATGAGATACTTCCGCCCGTGCAGGATTGCTTCTACCGCCGCCGCCGAGC
>JBBKXR010000081.1:0-31041 GCA_037969585.1 Verrucomicrobiales bacterium | reverse complement strand
GTTTTTCGGGGAAGGGGCGGTTGGTTTTTTCGGTAGCGAGAACGCCCGAAATTTTCAAAATCGAATCACGAATCGCTTCCGCATCGAGGCTGCGTCGATGACGACGCCCAAAAAGTTCGTTGGCAGGATCGCCGTTAAGTAGCGCCGAGCTGTCTTCGGCCGCGCCCAGTTGATACGTGTGCGATGAGACGATCAGCGTGACGAGTTTTTTGGTCGACTGGCCGTTGTCGAAGAACCATTGCGCCAGCCAGTCGAGGAGCTCTGGATGGGTCGGAGCGACGCCGGTGATGCCAAAATTGTCGACGCTGGAAACGATGCCGCGCCCCATCAGGTGAGCCCAGACGCGATTGACGTAGACGCGGGCGGTTAGTGGGTTTTCGGGCGAGGTGATCCATTCTGCCAATTCAAGGCGACCGCTACGGCTCGGCGGGATACCGGGTGGGGCGTCTTCGGTCGGGAGCGTGACGCGGAGGAATCCGCGAGGGACTTTCTCGGCCAGATGGTGAGGGTGACCGCGGATGCGCCGCTCTTCGTCATCGGGCTCAGGAGCATCGACGGCACCCATGACGACCGCCGGCTTTTTGGGTAACGCCTTTTGCATAGCGAGCTTCTCTTCGGCCAGGACTCTGAACTTTTCCGGGTCGTAATCGGGATCGTTGCGGGCGCGTGCCCACTCCTTCGTCAACGTCCGAAATTCGGCGTTAGCGGCTTCGTATTTGGCCAACAAACTGCCGTCGGGATCTTCCCGCGGGTCACCGATGTCGTTCCACTCGAAGTTGGTAGTCGTGGGGATATTGTCGTAAGTCTCAGTGCTGGTGAAAATGCCGGCCAGTGCGTAGTAGTCAGCCATCGGCACCGGATCGAACTTGTGATCGTGGCAGCGTGCGCAGCCGACGGTCATGCCAAGAAAAACGCGACCGACGGTGTCGAGTTGTTCGTCGGCGCCATCCATGCGGAAGGCTTCCTCGTCATCGTTGATATAGTTGCGCGGACCGAGCACCAGAAAGCCGGTCGCAACCAGATTGGCGTAACGCTCGTCGGCATCGCTGGCAGGTAGATGATCACCAGCGAGTTGGCGACGGATCAGTTGATCGTAGGGCAGATCGTCGTTAAAAGCATCGATGATGGCATCGCGATACTTGTAGGCATCAGGCAACAAATTGGAGGCTCCGCCACCGGTCGAGTCGGCGTAGCGGGCCAGATCGAGCCAGTGCCGTCCCCAACGCTCGCCAAAAGCCCGGGAGGCAATCAAAGGCTGGGCGACTTGAGCGACCAGTGCCGACTTGGTGGCTTTGTCAGGTTTATCAGATTCAAAATTGGCGATGAATTTTTCGACCACTTCAGGCGAGGCGGGCAATCCCGTCAGGTCAATATAAAGTCGGCGCAGCAGGCTTGCGGCGTCGGCGTCGGTAGCAGGTGAGAGATTTTTCTGCGCCAATCGAGCGGAGATGAAACGATCGATGGGATTGATCGGCCAGTCGCCCGAGACGTCGGGAACCTCGAGCTTTGCCAACGGTTGAAAGGACCAGAACTGTCGGCCTTCGTCGAGATCAATGCCGGTCGCTCCGGCGGCGGCCGATTCTGCATCGCGGGGATCGGGCGCGCCCATCGCCACCCATTTTGTCAGCACATCGATGGCGGCTTGCGGCATCTTCTGTCTCGGAGGCATCTCAAGGTCCTCTTCGGCGTATCGGACCGCGCGAATGATCAAACTGTCTTCGACCTCGCCGGGAATCAGCGCCGCCCCCGAATCGCCGCCCTCCTGCCACCCAGTGCGACTGTCGAGAAAAAGGCTGCCGCGGAGCTTCTTGGCGTCAGTCGAATGGCATTCGTAACAGTACTCCACCAGCACCGGGCGAACGGCCTTCTCGAAGAATTCGATACCCGGATCCGCACTAAGGCGCAGCGGCACGAGTAGCGCTAAGAGTGCCGGATATATGTGCCGATACGCAGCCATGCCTGAATCGACACAATAGCATGGCCCGCAGCGAATTGTCGACACAACGACTTGGCGCGAAGGAGGGGTGGTATAGTCGAAGATGTCCGAATCAACCGAAAGGGTTTTGCCGGAGGTCGCGCAAGATGCGGAGCTCGCCCCAGTTGGCACCACGCATTTTTCGCGCTCCCGATTTCCGCTTACAACCGAACTGGTGGCGGTTCTCAGTGAAATATCTGTCTACGAATTGTTCACTTCCGAATACGGCGCCGACACTCATGTAGCGTAGTTTGCAGCGCAGGATCTGAGCGATCGTTAATTGGCCACCGCGCGCGAGTTCGGTTTCGATTTGCTCACGGGAGAGCCCGTAATTGGCTTGGCTGCCAGTGGTTGGGTCTGCATCACGCCTTTCACCGTGATCGTAGAGCAAGAGGCGATACTTTGCGCCGGTATCCTTCCAGGTGACCTGTCGGTTTTCGCCAAAGTTGGTGTGCTGAAGAATTGCGCAAAGCCCAACGCGAGCAGCTTTCCTCCCAGCGACAGCTTCCCCATAGCCAGACCAACGATAGTCTTTCGGATCGTCCACCAGGCCTGCCCGAACAGGGTTCAAGTCGATGTAGGCAGCCATCGTCAGTAAGGCCTGCTCACCGCCCTCAACCAGAACACTGCGGAAACGATTTTCCCACAAAGTACCACAGCGGTCGTTTTTCCGATTGTACCAGCGGGTAAAGCGCTGCTTTAGATCTTTCATGAAATGTGAGGCGCTGTGTCGTCGAATTCGGTAGCGCTCAAGAATCGAATCCAGCCAAGCGCTTGAGCCGGTGACAGCTGTAGCCTCCGCGCGATCAATCTCTTCCAGAGCATCACGCAGCGCCCGTCCGTGGTAAATAATCGGCAGCAAACCACGTAGTTCATCGATCGACAGGTTCTTGCCTAGCGACTGATCAGGCACGCGCAGTAGCACGTGGAAGTGGTTCGACATCAAACAGAAAGTGACCACTTGCACTCCGCAGAATTTCTCCAGGCGCCGCATCCAGTCGTGGAAATGCCGTTTCTCCGTCTCGCCAAAAATGAAGTTGCGATCAACGACGCGCGAAATGCAATGAACGAAGGATTCACAGTCCAGAGGAAGATGTCGACGCGGCATAAAAGAAACGTGACGGCGGATCACCTGCTCCGCAAGAAATTATTTTCCGGGAATATTATCATACCGGGAATATTATCATAGATGGAAAATGCTGTCATGGGTGTTGTCGGCTCATTTCATTTAGACGATGTTCCGTGTTTTACCGGGACGGCCAACTTGGTGAAGGCGGGCGGCACCTCACCACTAATCAAGCGTCGTGCGGGTTAGATGGCGTCGACGATAGCGTTCAACGTGTTGCTGGCGCGCATGGCGGCGACGGTCTTGGCCTCGTCGGGCTGGTAGTAGCCGCCGATATCGACGGGCTGGCCCTGCACTTCGTTGAGTTCGGTGACGATTTTGTCTTCGTTGGCGGCGAGCGCTTCGGCGATCGGGGCAAATTGAGCACTCAAATCGCTATCGTCGGTCTGCTCGGCGATAGCCTGTGCCCAAAACAGGGCGAGGTAGAACTGGCTGCCGCGGTTGTCGAGTTCGCCAGCCTTGCGCGACGGCGCTTTGTTGGTTAGCAGGACTTTGGTGGTCGCGTCGTCGAGCGTCACTGACAGGACTTTGGCCTTGGCGTTGTTTTTGCTTTCGGCGAGATGTTCGAGGGAAACGGCAAGGGCGAGGAACTCACCGAGCGAATCCCAGCGCAGATGATTTTCTGCAACGAACTGTTGAACGTGCTTCGGAGCTGAGCCACCGGCACCGGTTTCAAAAAGGCCACCGCCGTTCATCAAGGGAACGATGGAGAGCATTTTGGCGCTGGTGCCGACTTCCAGAATCGGGAACAGATCGGTGAGATAGTCGCGCAAGACGTTGCCGGTCACCGAGATGGTTTCTTCGCCGGCTTTAAGCCGTTTCAGCGTGTACTCCGTAGCCGCTGCCGGGGCCATGGTGCGAATGTCGAGTCCGTCGGTGTCATGATCGCCGAGGTAGGTGTTCACTTTTTTGATCAGTTGCAGGTCGTGCGCGCGGTCTGCGTCGAGCCAGAAAATGGCGGGCGAACCAGTGGCGCGGGCGCGGCTGACCGCCAACTTCACCCAGTCACGGATCGGCGCGTCTTTGACTTGGCACATGCGCCAAATGTCGCCCTGTTCGACGTTGTGCTCGATCAGGTTGTTGCCGCTTTCGTCAACGACGCGGATGGTGCCGGTGCCGGGGCTTTCGAACGTCTTGTCGTGCGAGCCGTATTCTTCAGCTTTTTGTGCCATTAGACCGACGTTGGGCACCGTGCCCATTGTGGTCGGATCGAAGGAGCCGTTTGCACGGCAAAAATCGATGGTCGCTTGATAGACGCCAGCGTAGCAACTGTCGGGAATGACTGCGAGCGTGTCTTGCTGCGCGCCTGCGGCGTTCCACATCTGGCCGGAGGTGCGGATCATCGCGGGCATCGAGGCATCGATGATGACGTCGCTGGGCACGTGCAAGTTGGTGATGCCTTTGTCAGAGTTGACCATCGCCAGGTCAGGTCCGTGTTCGTAGGCAGTCTGAATGTCGGCTTCAATCTCGGCTCTTTTGTCAGCCGGAAGCGAATCGAGTTTGGCGACCAGATCGCCGAATCCGTTTTTAAAGTCGACGCCGATTTCTTCGAGCAGGGCGCCGTGTTTGGTGACTAGATCTTTGAAAAAGACGCGCACGCAGTGGCCGAAAATGATAGGGTCGGAGACCTTCATCATGGTCGCCTTCATGTGCAGCGAGAACAGGATGCCTTCCTGTTTAGCGTATTTGATCTGCTCGTCGAGGAAGGCGATCAGCGCTTTTTTGCGCAGCACGGTGCCATCGATGACCTCGCCGTCGAGCAGTGGGCTGGCGCCCTTGAGCAAGGTGACGTCGCCATTCTCTGCGACAAACTCGATTTTGAATTCGTTCGCGCCGTTGATGGTTACCGATTTCTCATTGGAGAAGAAATCGTTTTCTCCCATGGTAGCGACGTTGGTCTTGGATTCGCTCGACCAGGCACCCATCGAGTGCGGATTGGCTTTTGCGTATTCCTTGACGGCTTTTGGGGCGCGGCGGTCGGAATTGCCTTCGCGCAGCACCGGATTGACGGCGCTGCCTTTGATCTTGTCGTAGCGGGACTGAATGTCACGCTGGTTGTCGTCGGCGGGCTCGTCCGGGTAGTTCGGAATGGCAAAGCCCTGCGATTGAAGTTCCGCGATGGCGGTCATCAACTGCGGGAGCGACGCGCTGATGTTGGGTAACTTGATGATGTTGGCTTCTGGGGTATTGGCGAGATCGCCGAGCTCGGACAAGGCGTCGCTGACGCGTTGATCTTCACTGAGCGACTCCGGAAAATTGGCAAGTATGCGACCGGCGAGCGAGATGTCGCGCGTTTCAACCGAGATTCCCGAGGACTTCGTGAAAGCCTGAATGATAGGTAGCAACGAACGAGTGGCGAGCGCAGGAGCTTCGTCGGTGTGCGTGTAGATGATGGTCGAGGTGTCAGACATAATCGTAGGCTTAAAATGAGGCAGAAATTCGGAACAGCGAATAAAGCGAGGAGCGGCGCGAGGTCAAAGGCTATTAGGTGGCGGGTTGGGCTACTGCTGGTGTTTGCATAAGCCGTAAAATATGGATAACGAGGCGCCTTTTTGGTTGAATGGGGCTTCTTGCCCGCTAGCTGATCATGAAAATCAACCGTCGTCATATTGGCATTTTTGCCCTGGTGGCGATCGTGATTGGATTTCCGCTGACCCTCTTCGGGACCATTTTATACCGCATGGCGAAGCACGAGCGCTGGGTCGAAGGACGGATCGAGGATTTCGCCAATTATTCGTACGATGAATGGCTGAGCCTTTACGATGCTTGTAAGCAATTGGCCAGCGAGAGCGGGGAAGATCAACGCGGTTGGGGGCGGAAGAGCGACGACTGGGGAGACCTTCCGGAGGCAATCCGTGCAACCGACCCGATGAACGTGAACGCGTCTCGAGCGCAGGTCAGACTGCGCTTCAGCGGTGGCCACTCAAGATTCGTGCACATTCTATATGACCCTAACGGGGGCTCGCCTGAGTTGTATCTCTATGCCGAGCCGATGGCATCGGGCTGTGTTGTGCCTCGTGAGGATCAGCGTCCGCTCGCAATCCGCGAAGTTGAATTGAAGGAATAAGGGATCTCCGCCTCAAGACAAAGTCACCGATCGGCCCTCGTTCGCCGCGGTCAGTCCTGCGGCGAGGATTGCCTGCGCATCGCGGCCGTTTTGCGGGTCGCAGAGTGGGTGGTAGGGTTGCTCGGGGTGATCGATGAGGTGCAGGAAATGCGCTGCCGAGTCGACCAGATGGGGCGATAATTCGGGCACGGGCAGTTCGCTGCCATCGGGATCGTCAGCGGTGGCTTTGAAGAGTTTGCCGCCGTGCCTTGGCTCGATCAGCAGGGTGCCGGTGCTGCCGTAGAGGACTGTGGTGTAGGCGGTCATCTTGCCGATCTGCGTCCAACTGCCTTCGGTGGTGGCGAGGGCATTGGGGTAGCTCAAAATGAGCATCGCGTTGTCGTCGGAGTCGAGGTCCTCCTTGAGCGCATGAATTTTGACTGCGGTGACGGAGGTAGGTGTGCCGAGCAGCGATTGGGCGAGAACGGAGCCGTAGCAGCAGTAGTCCATGTAGGCACCGCCGCCGCCGTTAAGCGTTTTGTCGTAGAGCCATTCACAGAAATACTCGGAGCAGCCGAGTTCCTTTGGCCCCTCATGAGCGGCACGGTATTTTACCTGCCAGAGCTGGCCAATCTCACCGGATGAGGCGAGGTGCATGGCGTACTGCAACTGCGGCCACCAGGCGAAGGGCCAGTTAATCATCAGGCGCAGATTGCGTTCGCTGGCGGCGGCGAGCATGGCGTCGGCGCCGGCGAGGCTGGCGGCCATGGGTTTTTCGACCAGACAGTGCAAGCCGCGTTCGAGGGCTTTGAGGGCGAGTTCTTCGCTGAGTTTGTTGCTGGCGAAAACGTAGGCGGCGCACAGGTCTTTCTCGATCTCGAGGAGTTCGTTGTAATCGGCGTAGCTGCGGCCGCCGAACTTTTCGCGGAACCGCTCGAGCAGTTCGGGATGATGATCAGCAGCAGCGACCACTTCTACGTCAGGCTGGCGAACCAGCTCTTCGACGTTTGACCAAACGTGATCGTGATGAAGTCCGAGGACGGCGATTTTTTTCATAGGGAGTCGGGGCGAAAGGAGAAGGTAGGTGGGAAGATCAGCCGCCGGAGAAGTCTCGCGCAGAGACGCGGAAGCGCAGAGTTTTCAGAGTGTTAGGAAAATTATGAAATCCGTTGGACGATCCTTTGCGCCCCTGCACCTTGAGCGAAGCGGGGGCTAGGCAAATTGCTGATTGATCAAAGTAGACCGTGCTTGGCGTCGATGACTCGTTGGTAATCGCGCAGGTCGCCGCTGAGGATTTCGTCGATGGTGACACGTCGACCGGCTTTTGCGGATTCGACGACGGCGTAGGCGCAGGCGAGATCGCGCAGGCCTTCCTCGCCGCTGGTTTCGGGTTGGCGCTTGTGCCGGATGGCGTCGAGCCAGTCGTGCTGGTTGAGCGCAAAATCGCAGGTCAGGTCGGCACCGAATGGGAAATGTTTTTGCTTCAGCTCGTCCGCACAGTCGGCCTCATAGCGTTCGCTGAGTGAGACCGGCCCGGACTCGCCGTCAATGTGGAGCAAGTCGCCGCTGACTCGGCCGCGGCTGCCGTAAAAGACCGGTCCCTCGCCGACGACCGTGTTGATGCCGTGGCCAGCCCACGAACCGAACAGGGAGCCGCTGGCTCCGGAGGCGGTTTGGAAACCGGCGTAAAAAGTATCGTCGGCATCGCAGGTGATAGGATCCGTTTTTTCGCCGTCGCGCATGATGAATCTCGTCGGCTCGACAACGTGCGTCTGGCCCGACAGGTGAGTGATTTCGCTGCCGCCGATGTGACGGATCATGTCGAAAAAGTGTGGTCCGAGATCGAGCGTAATGCCACCGGCCTGATCGAGCGCGTGGCGCCAGGGGGTTTCGGCGACGATCAAATCCGGAGCCCACCAAGTGCCGACGTTGCCCATCAATGCCATCTGGAAATCGCCGAGTGCACCGCTTTCGGAAAATGCCCAGGCCATGTGCCGGGTGCCGCTGGCGAAGCGCAGATTTTCGAATACGCCAAAGGTGACGCCGGCCGCTTCGGCCTGCGCGCACATACGTCGCGCACCTTCCATGGTCAGCGCGAGCGGCTTCTGGCTCATCAGGTGTTTGCTGTGGACGAAGGCTTTTTCTGCGATCAGGTGATGTAAGCGATGCACCGTGAAATCGTTGACGGCATCGATCGGACCATCAGCGATCATTTTCTCGTAGTCGGTGTAAACCGCCACGTCGACCTCGGGTTGAAAATCGGACAAGTACTCGTCGCCGACCGCCAGCGGATCGCCGGCGATGTCGCTGACCGGTTGGCGCTGTGGCGGGCCTTCGCCGCGTTTGACGTAACTGCGTGCATCGTCCTCGCGTCGGGCGCAGATCGCCGTGATTTGAAAGTCGTCGATGCCTGCTTCACGCAGCAGTCGGTAGCCGCGCAGATGGGCGGCGAGGATGCGGCCGCAGCCGATGATGCCGATTCGAATCATAGTTGGGAACGTAGAACATAGTGAGCGCTAAAGGTAGCAGGATTCAGGTTCGAGGCGATCCGCGAGGGGGAAATGCGGGGATTTCCCCTGTTGATCAGATTGTAAACATATTATTTTCCGGGAATAATATAGCAGGAAGCGGGTTTCGGGCCGCTGATAGCTACGAGAGCACTGAATCGCGGAATCGCGAAGTGGTTGAGGTTGAGATGGTGTGGTGTGCCCGGAAAGCTGTTTATTTGTCTCCGATGCAAATGAGTTCCCTGATGGTGTGCGCGAACGCACTTCCGTCGGCGAACGACAGGCTGGCGCGGGTCCAGGATTTTCCGGCAGGACCGAGATCATTGATCGCGACGATCGCGGACTCATCGAGCGTTTCGGCGCGCCACTTGAGCACATAAACAGTGCCATTCATCACTGGTACATAGAGGTGATCACCGGCGACGGTTGGCGAAGGGGCGGCGACGTGTCCCCAGCCGTTGCCGACCGATCGATCGTCGCCCATGACGATGAAGCCGCGCGAGTTGCGGGCTTCGTTTGCGACCCGTGCCTGATACTGAATTAGAAAACGTTTATCGATTTTCTTTTTCTTGCCGGAGGGTTTCGGTGGTTCCTTATACCAGGCAAATTGATCGACGTGGTCCGGTTCGCGAACCAACTGGAGAGGAAGCTCAAGATACTCGATGGCACCGCTGTCGACATCGACCCGGCCGAGATAGGGTTGGGTGTAGCTGCGGAAATAATGAAATCGGTCGACCAGTAAGCTGGAACCCTGAGTGATCATTCGGCTGTTTTCCGCGGGTAGCGTTTCGCGTTGTGTGATGCGTGCCCCGTCGATCATGCGCCGCACAGGGATGTCATCGACGATCGACACGTGGCGGTCGATTTTTCCGGTCGCGGTATCGATCGAGAGATGTTCGCCGCGATGGAAGATGTGCAGCTGATCGTTGCGCACGCGAAAGCTCATGGTCGCCATGAATTCTTCGAGCGGCAGTGTCCAGATCGTCGATCCGTCGTTGGCATCGATCATCGAAACCCCTTCGGGTTTTTCCGGTGGGCCATGACCGCCACCGCGTCCGGAAAAAATGACCTTGCGACCGTCGCTGAGTTTTTCGGGTAGGATGGTGCAGCCCATGTTGACGCCGCAGGTTGAGGTCCAGACGACCGCGCCGGTCGCCATGTCGAGGGCCTGCAATTGCGTCCACATTTCCGGCGGTGATTCGGCGTATTTATGGGGAAAATTTCCGTCCGCATCGGGCGGATAAACCTGTCGGGTGAACACCAAATTGCCGTCGCTGAGAAATGGCACGCAGCGGCCGACGCTGAGTATTTCTTTCTCCCACAGCAGCTTTCCGTCGACCGAAAAACAGGCAATCGTTCCCGAGGCGTTGATAAACACGACGCGATCGCCGTCGCGATCGTAAACAGGCGGTGGTGAGGTGCTATCGGTGAAGCAACCGGAGAGGCGAAGCGGGTATTTGCCCGGGATGTCACGTTGCCAGAGAAGCTTCCCCGTCTTTGCAGCGCAGCACCAGGCGACGATGTCGCTGCCAAGTTCCGAGTCGGCGTTGACTGGTTTCATCGTTGAGAAGAACACTTTTCCATCAGCGATCACAGGCGTGTTCTGCCCGGTCTCCGGTAGAGTGATTTTCCAGCGAATGTTCTGGTTGAGGGCGACGCTCCATTCCGTGGGGGCGGCCCCGGAGGTTGCAAAATCTCCGTTTGCCCCGCTACCTTGTGGCCAGTCTTCTCCTCTGGTGAATGCAGCGCTAGCCAGCGTTAGAAGGGCGCTCATCATCAGCCCTGTTCGAAGACGTGGCTTTTCGGCAGACGGTGTAGTCATGTGCAGGCTAGCCATAGCCGACAACCTGCTGTGATCGCAATCAATTCCCTCAAAGGCTTTCGACGATGAAGTCGATGCTGTGCTCGGCGCCGGAGTTCGGATCGATCGCGGTGATGCGGTGTTGCCCGGGCTTTAGAACGGCAAGCGGATTGTTGGCGTTTGATGTATCGATGCTGAGCGTTTCGCTGCGCCATTCGACATTTTGGTTGGTGCCGCTGATCTCGAGAGGAAAGTAGCGACCATTGTCGGGTAGGTCGGGATCGAGGTAGGCGGTGGTGCCGAGGGCGGGGCTGAGAATTCGGAAGGCGACTGCGTTAGCGGAGATCGGCGCTGATGTGGTGATTGCGACGTGGATCTGGAGTGAGCTGCCGTCGCTGTCGAGCCAGCGGGCGTAGGTTTGGGGGAGGAGGGTTTTGTCGGTGACGGGCTCGTAGTCGTTGGTAGCGGCGAGAGGCGGCAGGTGGTTGGCGGAGCGGAAAATTTCGGTGTGGGTTTGGTGTGGAGTAGGGGGGCGTCCAGCTCTGACCTGCGGGACGCCGGTATCATCTATTCGTCCACTGACTTTTGGGATTCGTTTACCGTTGAGGGGATCGATGGTGGCTTCGACGAGGGTCGGCGGGCGGGCATACCAGCGCGGCGTCTGGTCGCGGTGAACGCGCACCATCAGGTCGTGGAAAATGGGGCCGGCACCGCTGACTCCGGAGATGCCTCGCAGAGGTTGGTTGTCGAAACGGCCAACCCAGACGCCGACGGTGTAATCGGGGGTGAAGCCGAGACACCAATTGTCGCGAAAATCGGTGCTGGTGCCGGTCTTTGCGGCGACGCGCAGTCCGTTGTCGAATCGCAGGGGGGAGTGCAGGCCGAAGGCGGCGCTGCGGGCGCGGTTGTCGCTGAGGATATCGGCTAGAATGTAGGCGGCGTCGGCGGAGAAAAGGCGGGTGAGGGTGGGGGAAGAATCTCGGCCTATGAACCTTAGATCTTGGGGATCGTCCACTGATTTATCGTCCAGCTTGGACCGGCGGGACGCCGGTATCACATTTCCGTCTAATGGGAAGCTTAGTTTGTAGGGGGCGTAATTGCCGAGGCGGGCGAGGGTGGCGTAGGCGTTGGTAAGTTCGAGCAGGCGGACTTCGGCGGTGCCGAGGGTGAGGCCCAGACCGTAGCTGGACGGTTCGGCATCGATGCTGGTCAGGCCGAGGGTTTCGAGGGCTAAATGGAGGACGGCAGGCCCGCCGAGATCGTCGAGGAGACGCACGGCGGGAACGTTGAGCGAATTGGCGAGGGCGTGACGCAGGCTGACGGGGCCGTGAAACAGGCGATCGAAATTAACTGGGCGGTAGGCGCCGGTTGGGGTGGAATATTCGACGGGAAGGTCAGCCAGAATGCTGGCGGCGGTGTGGCCACGTTCGAGGGCGATCAGGTAGGTGAACGGTTTCAGGGCGGAGCCAGGCGAGCGCGGTGTCCAGGCGCCGTTGATTTGCCCGCCGGGGCTGTTGGAGAAATCACGCGAGCCAGCGAGAGCGAGCACTTCGCCACTGGCGTTGTCGATGACGACGACGGCTCCCTGAGTGACTTGTGAGCCGCCGAGTTTTTGATCGAGTTGACCGAGGTGGTCGTTGAGGGATTGTTCGGCGAATTTTTGCAGACCGCTGTCGAGGGTGGTTCGGATGTGGCGCTCGGGGGCGAAAATTTCCGGCGGCAGATCGTCTATGACCAGATCGATGAGGTGGGGTGCGAGAAACGGTGAGCGGGCGCGGGCGATGAGTTGGATGGGCTCTTCGAGGGCGTTGCGATACTCGGCGGGATTGATCAGTTGTTCTTCGAGCATGCGTCGCAGGATGTAGTGCTGACGCTTGACAGCACCGTCGAAGTTTTTGTGGGGGTTGAGTTTGGTGGGTTTGTTAGGTAGGCCGGCGAGGAAGGCGGACTCGGCGAGCGAGAGATCGGCGAGGGGTTTCGAAAAGTATCCGCGGGCGGCGGCACGGCAGCCTGTCAGTTGGTTGCCGTAAGGGAGGCGGTTGAGGTAGGCGGTAAGTATCTCGTCTTTCTGCCAAAGCTGTTCGAGGCGGCGCGCGCTGAGGGCCTCGATGACTTTGGTTGGCAGGTTTCGTTCGCGGGAATCTGAGGAGATTTTGATCAGTTGCTGGCTGACGGTCGATGCGCCGGAGACGAACTCCCGATGAATGACGGCGTCACGTGCAGCGCGAAGCACGCCGGCATAGTCGATGCCGTTGTGGGTGTAGAAGCGGCTGTCTTCTGCGGCGAGTGTGGCATCGATGAGTGATCGGGGGATTTCGGCGAGCGTTGCCGGACGGTCGAGGCGCAGGTCGTTATCGGCGAGGAAATGGCGCAGCGGTTTGCCGTCGCGATCGGTGATTTCGACGCCGGGGGTCTGGGCGGTGGTGAGGTTTTCGGGAAGGGTGAGGAAGCTGGGGATGAGGTGGATAGTGAGGGAGTAGAGGATCGTGGCTGCGGCGAGGGTGAAGAGGAGTAGGCGGCATTTGCGGCGCGGTGGGTGCGGTTTGGGCTTTTTGATCCCGGATTTTTGATCGTCCAGAACATGGGCTGGAAGCGCCATGCCACTTGGATCGTCCAGACCGGACCGGCGAGACGCCGGTTTCACACTGCCGTCCAGCTCGGCTCTTTTATTGATCGACCTTTTCATCTTAACGGGTCTGACTTTTGATTTCTGACCTCTGGTTACCGGGCGGCGACTTCGGAGGCGGCGCTGCGCTCCTGGTCGGCATCGGGAATGCTGGACTTCGCGGTGATGCGTGTCGTGCCTGAGAGGCCGTAACGCTGGGGTTCGTACATGGCTTCGATCTTGGCGGCGGGAGCGGTGGCTTCGCCGGTGGCGACGACGCGGGCGAGGTATTGGATCTGGTATTCGCCGGCGCGGTAGACGTAGTCGCTGAAGAACAGGGCACGGTCTTTGCGCAGTTCAGTGTGGCTGGTAGAGAGGCGTTTGCTCCAGTCGGTGGACTGCGGCGTTTCTTGCTGAGCCTGGGTTTTGAACTCGGGATTAACCGCTTCGAAGATGGCCGGCAGCGGATCGTCGATGGCGAGGTAGTTTTGTTTTTCGGGGATGGTCAGGTCGAGGCTGATCAGGACGAGGTCGCCGACACTGAGTTCGGTGGCGGGGGTCAGGTCTCCGTTCGGGGCGATCTTTTGATAGTGCCGCTTGATGTCGAAGCCGCGATTGACGGGGGCGGTTTCGGTCAGGTCGGGAAGGCTTTCGATTTCGACGTGGGCGTAGAGTGGAGTGCTGCTTGATTGTGACAATGTCAGGCCAGCATCGCGGCGATCTCCGTCAAAGGAGAATACGGCGCTGCCGCTGGCGATTTTATTGGCGAGGTCGAGCTTGTGAATCTGGCCGTCGAAGCGGACTTCGACTTTGGCGGCGTCGAGTTCGGACAGGGTGCTGCGGGCGTGAGTGGTCAGCGCGAGCAGTGGCCAGGCGTTGCTGTAGGTGCTGCCCCAGGCGCTCGGGCCCTGGCGCATCGCCAACAAGTTGTTGATCAGCGTCTGGTTGGCATCGCTATTGGGATCGAGCTTGCTCCAGGCGAGAATGCGGGTGGCTGAGGTGTAGACATCGCCATACCAGCTGACGTTGGACTCTGCACCGGTGGGGCTGTCGGTGAGCAGGGTGCGGGCGCGCTCTTTGTCGGCATCGCCAGTGCCGCTCTCAAGCATAGCGAGGGCGAGCAGGGCGCGGGCTTCGTTGGGGAGGTTGTCGCGATTTTGATAGAGGACGTCGTGGTAGGCCGGTTCGGCTTTGCCGGCGAGGGCGAGCGTATAGAGCGCGAGGCAGCGCTGCGAGAGGTCGTAGGGATCTTTCAGTTCGCCGGTCTTGCGCAGGTTTTGGGAAAGGTATGACCAGAGTTTTTCGACCGGTTCCTCTGGAAGCTCGGTGCCGGAGCGAACGGCGAGAGCGATGGCCATGCCGCCGTAGGCGCTACCCCAGAGGATGGGATCGCTTGAGCCGGGCCAGTAGCCAAGTCCGCCGTCCTGGGTTTGCATGGTGAGCAGGCGGCGTGCACCGGATGCGATGGCGGTGGCAATCTCGGCATCGGTCTTTTTCAATGCGGGAAGGGCGTCGCGCAGGTTTTGCGTGCTCAACCAGGGCAGGGTGCTGGAGGTAGTTTGCTCGACGCAACCGTAGGGATACTTGAGCAGGTAGTCGAGGGCGTCCTGGGTTTCGATGAGGCGCGAGTTGGAAATGGTGACGTCGATCTTGCCGCGTCCGTTGAGCAAATGCGGACTGATACGTGACAGGATGTCGGCGTCTTTGTCGTTGTTGGAGATCGTGACGTGGTGAGATTCGCGGAGCAGGGGCAGGGGATAGCCGACTTGGAGTTCGGTTTCGACGTGATCGGCGAGCGTGGCGTCGTCGGCTGCGGTGCAGTGCCATTGCCACTTGGCGGTGCCGATATTTTTGAACTCTACAGGGAAGGTCAGTGCGCTGGTTTCGCCGGCGGCGAGTTCGATGCGACGGCTTCGCTGGTGGGTAGTATCAGCGGCCGGAGTGAGCTGGGCGGGGATGATCTTCGGCAGGTCGTCAGTGGCAAAGTTGGCGATGTCGTCGAGTTCGAGGCTGACGTCGAGCGTAAGAGAGCGCTCGGTGTTGTTGTGCAGGATGGCGCGCAGATCGATCTGGTCGCCGACGTTGGCGAAGGCGGGTAAGGACGGTTCGACGACGAGCGGTTTATTGATCGTAATCGGTGTTTCGGCGGAGGCGAAGCGATCTCCGTTCGCGGCGACGGCGATAAGACGGTACTCGGTCAGGTTGTCGGGAGCGGTGAACGATGCCTGCACGCGACCGCTCGGATCGGTGATCAGCGTTCCCTGCCAGAAGGCGAGGGCTTTAAAATTTTTGCGGACGCGATCATTCGGTGCGGCTCCATCCTCCATGCCTCCGCCGCCGATGACGTAGCCTTTGTTGCCGAAATCCTGCTGCTCGGGATCTTCGCTGAGCACGCTGGTCAGATTCTGACCGGTAGCGACGATGAGTTCGTAGGGGGCGTTGAGGGTCGCGTCGGGATCGGGAGTCTGGTAGCCGGTCAGGCTGAGGACGCCTTCGTCGACGGCGTAGAGGGTAACTTCAGTATTGGCTAGAGGGCGGTCCCTGGCGTCGCGAACGGTGGCGACGACATCGATGGCGTCGGCGGGTTCGTAGCTGGACTGAGAGGGTTGCAATTCGATGCTCAGGGTGCGGCTGGGATCGTCAATGTCGATTTCGGCGTAGCCGAGTCGAAACGCGGCGGCACGGTGCTTGTGGGGGCTGTCGTCGGCGCCGCGAATGACCAGCACGGAGACGAAAAGATTGGGCGCGCCGTCAGCGGGAACGGGGATTTCGAGGACGTCGCGGTTGCGGGTGATCTCGTGGGTGAACGTTTCGCGAACGTGGCTGCGTTCGACGCTGACCAGAGCGGTGCCGAGGACGGGGGTGTCGATGAAAAAGCGGGCGGTGTCGCCGGGTTGGTAACGTTCTTTTTCAGGCGTCAGGGTCAGGCGCAATTCGTCGCGATAGCTCCAGTCGGTGTCGTTGTCGCCGAGGACGTTGAAGTTAGACGATGCGGCGGTGAGAATTTTTCGGGCTTCGTCTTCGGTGGTGACGGTGACTTGGTAGTTACCGGGTTCGGCGGGAGTAAATTCGTGGCTGGTGGCGGTGATCACGCCCGTGCCGGGATCGATGGGCGAGGTGGTGATGTCGAGGCTGGCTTCGTAAACGGGCTCGTAGCGAACTCGACTGCGAGCGGTCATAACTCCGCCTGCGGCGCGAACTTTGACGGTGTAGCTGATCTTCTTCTCGACGCTCAGTTTGGCGGCGACGGGACGATCGGTGAGCGCCTGTCCGTCGGGACCGATGGCGGCAATTTCGAATGTGAGTGGCTGTTTTTCGCGAGATGTTTCTTCGGGAGTGCGGATGCCGAGGTAGTGGTCGGAGGTGTGAATGATGAAGTCAGAACCGGTCGAGACGGTCTGCTGATTGATGTCGGTGATCTCGGCATCGAGGTTGATTTGCATCGGCGTCTGGTAGTCGCCGGGTGCGGGTAGGGAAATCGCAATGAGTCCGGTGCCGTCGGGATTCAGGTCGAGTTCCTCACTGAAGCTGCTGGCCGGCGGACTCTTGTGATGAGCGAAGCTGAATCCGTCGAAGCCCTTGGCTTGCGGTTGCCACGGCGAGAACGAGGCGTGCCATTGCAAACGCGCTTTAGACAGCGGCTTGCCCATGAAATAGGCGGCGCTGACGGGTATTTCGACACTACTTCCGGCGCTGGGGGGTAAGCCGTCGGCCGGTGGAGTGAGGGTGATTTCGAAGGTGTTTGGGCGGTATTCAGCAACCAGTATCGAATGGCGAAAAACGAGGTCGTAGCGGTGCTCGTCGTTATTTTCTCCGACGCTTTCGGCATTGAAGTCGAGTTCGATACGGTAGCGCCCGAGACCTTCTCCGGGCAGGGTGAAGTGGTGATCGAGGCTGCCGAATTCCGATACGGCGAGGCGCGTGTCGAGGATGGCGCGGTGACGGGCATCGAAGACTCGCAGTCGCGCGTCAGTGGCGCTGTCGTGATCGGCGCTGGCCGGCAGCAGGCTGTTAAAATCGGTAAGCCGAGTGTGGCTCTTCAAGTAGACTTCGTCGCCTGGTTCGTAGAGTGGGCGGTCGGTGAACACGAAGCTGCGTCGGCCGAGTTGCTGCCGACTGTTGGCTTCGTCGTCCTGATAGCGATAAGGCACACCGAAGTTCCACAGGCCGATCGTGTCGTTGAAACTTTTAAGCTCGAGCACGTGGCGGTCGGCGCCGTGTTTGGCGAGCAGCCATCGGCTTTCGTCGATGTCTTCGACGCGTGGCAGCCGCGCCAGTCCGTGAGGATCGGAGGTTGTTTTGCGAATAGGCTTGGCGTCGTTGTCGACCAGTTCGAGGCTGACATTGGCGAGCGGTTTGCCGGTGCTTAGAGAAAAGACGTAGACCAGTTCGTGGCTGCGATCGCGTTTCCATGCGAGGCCGATGTCGGTCAGCTGGATGATGGCCTGACCGCCGAAGCGACGATCGTCCTGGTCGAGTTTCGAATCGCCCTCGGCGAAGATGTAGAGTGCTGCGGGTGTCGCCGCGGCGGTGGTATTCGGTGCTGTTTCAGCGTCATCGCTGGTTGTCTCGGCGAGCACTTTGCGCCAGTCCAGGGTGACGGTCTGAATGTGATCGAAGCCTTTGAGTGGTTTGATGGTTTCGCTCCAGATGGTTTTTCCGGGAATCATCTCGTAGGGCGGAATGCGGTCGCGGGTGTAGGCGTCGTAACCGCGCAGGGCGTAGATGAGGTCGCGGTCGTCGAGTTTTTTGACGCGCACTTCGAAGTTTTCCAAGTTGCCGCTGTTGATATCGAACTTGCGCTCACCGCTGCTCAGCTGTGGCGCGGAAAAGGCCGGCATGGTGACGAAGGGGTCACTGGGCGAAAATAGCTGCTCGGTATGGTAAGTAGTTTCCGAGCGGGTGGCGTCGGTGGCGAGCAGGCCGGGGCGGATCACGAGACGGTAGTTTTTCGACAGTTCGAAATCGCCGCGCACGCCGATGCTGTTGCCGTAGTTCTCGAGTTGAAGGTTGGCGGGCTGCGGTGAGACGTGGATCAATTCGGCGAGTCGTTCGGCAGTCATACTCTCGTCGAGACGTTTGTTGAAATAGACCTGGAGTTGGCGACCGTCGGCGTAACTGGTGACCGCTTCTGTGCTGTTGATTTCGAAACGATGAATCGTGCCGAGATTGAGCTTGGTGACTTTAGTGCTGCGATGGCTGGCGTCAGCGTTGCTGAGTCCCGGAGGGACGACGAAGGTCCAGTTGCGATCGAAGGGCAGCGGCTCAGCGGGTTGCAGTTGGACGAAATGTTCGGGCGGATAAGGCGGGTCCGAGCTGGCATTTTGCAGGGGTAATGCCTGTTCGAGCGTGGGGCGGGAGGCGATTACGGAAAGGCGCTGTCCTGCTTTGTCGACGAAGTAGACCTTTTCGCTGACGATTGCGGGATCGAGCGCGACATTGAAGCGCAACAGAATGGATGGCGTTCTCGTCAGCGGATTCGAGTAGCTGGAAAAATAACCCGGGTGGATCGCGGTGATCAATTCAGCGGTCGGCGCCGGGGCTGGCGGAGGAGTTTGTGCCTGATCGGGTTCCTGCTCTGCTTGCTGCGCCGTGCAGGGGTGAATCGCGGCGGCGATGGCGAGCAGGAGCAAAGTGATGGAAACGGAATAGGTGCGGATTTTCATGGTGATCGCGGTGAGAGACTGAATTCGCGTAATTTATAAGGATACGAAGCGCGGCACCGGGGTCTTTCACCGGGGTGGCGAAAAAATTCCTTCCGTGGCTGATTCGTGGTAGGTTCTCGCACTCCAATTTCTTCGATGGCGAGCGACAAAAATCATAACGAACCGGACCTTAAGGAGGCCTACGCGCGTACCAGACGCACGTTGATCGAGCGCTTGCAGGATTGGGAAGACCAGAAAACTTGGGACGAGTTTTATCAGACCTACTGGCGGCTAATTTACAGCGTCTCCATGCGTGCCGGGCTGCCGTCTGACGAGGCCTTCGATGTGGTTCAGGAGACGGTGCTTTCGATCGCCAAGCAGTGGAAAAAAGGTTCCCGTTACGATGCTGAGAAGGGATCGTTCAAGAGCTGGCTTCTCAACGTCGCCAAGTGGCGTATTGCTGATCAGTTTCGCAAACGTCAGCGCAATCCGGCGGCGAATTTCTCCGGCCAGGCGCAGGCGGATTGGGACGAACGAAGCACGGCGGTGATCGAGCGCTTTGAGGACCCGGACGGGGTCGATTTGGAAAAAGTCTGGGATGCGGAGTGGGCTTCCAACCTGAGCAACGCGGCACTCGATAGGGTAAAGGGTAAGGTGTCGCCGCTACAGTTTCAGATTTTCGACTGCTACGTGGTCAAAGGCTGGGATCCCGCAAAAGTGCGCATGGAGCTCGGCGTCAGCATGGCGCAGGTTTATCTGGCCAAGCACCGCGTAGGTGGCTTGGTTAAAAAAGAAGTCGAAGCGCTGCAAAATCAGCTGCTTTAAACGTCTATCGAGGTAGAACAGGCTTATCGACAGTACTACGGACACGCCCACGATCCCCGAGTTTGAGATGCTTCGCCGAATCGGCGGAGGTTCTTACGGTGAGGTGTGGCTGGCGCGCAGCGTTACGGGTGCCTTGCGTGCTGTGAAAATTGTGCGCCGCGAGGACTTCGATCTCGAGCGCACCTTTGAGCGCGAGTTCAGCGGTATCCAGCGCTACGAGAAAGTTTCGCAGGATCACCCCGGGCTGGTCGATGTGCTGCACGTCGGGCGAAACAACAAGGCGGGTTTTTATTACTACGTCATGGAGCTGGCGGACGATGCGGATGGTACCCCGGGCAGCGATGACGATGAAGTCGATGTCGTTCATTACGAGCCGCGCACGTTAGCGTCCGATCTGGCGAAATTTGGTCCGCTGTCCCTACAGTTTTGCATCGACACTGGGCGTGCGCTGGCCGGAGCACTTGGGCATTTGCACCGCAATGGGCTCACTCACCGCGATGTTAAGCCGGCGAACATTATCTTTATTCGTGGCTTGGCGAAAATGGCTGACATCGGTCTGGTCGCGCACAGCGGGCAGCGTAGCTACGTCGGTACTGAGGGCTACGTGCCACCCGAGGGGCCGGGCACGGCGATCGCCGATTTGTACAGCCTGGCGATGGTGCTATATGAAATGCACACTGGCAAGGACCGCTTGGAATTTCCCGAGCTGCCGACCAATCTAGAACTGCCGCGCACCATTAATCGTGACGATTGGCGGGCCTTGAACATCGTCATCTGTCGTGCCGGGTCACCCGATCCAAAAAAGCGTTTTGAAAGTGCGGATGTGTTTGTCGCGGCGCTCGATGGCATATCGAAATCCGGCTCTAAGGCAGCACCTGCAAAGAAACGCACCACCTGGGCCGTGGGAATGGTGGTGATGCTGGCAGCGGTATTGAGTTTAGGGGCGTGGGCGTTTATTCGAGCGTTTCCTTCCGATGGCGGCGATCTCAGCAAATCGAACGAGCCGAAAGGTCCACAACTGAGTGAACCCAGCGATGGCAGCACTCCGCTGACGCTCGCGGGGCAGCCGAAAATCCTGCCCGGTAGCGCACCGGTTTTCCAAGATCCCAGCGCGCCCGACGATTCGCCTGATACGACGCCAGGTGTTGATGCCGTAGTCGGGGCCGGCACGGTCGCTGGTGATCCGACACCGCCGACCGAACCTGCGCCAGCAACGGAACCCGAGCCCGAGCCGGAGATGGCTAGCTTCATTATCAACAGTCATCCGTCAGGCGTCGAAGTCTGGCATGGCGACGAGTTGTTGAAGCATACTCCCGGGCTGATTGAGCTGCCGCCCGGTGACATTCAGTTGGTCGGTCGACTCGAGGGGCATCACGATACGGTGGTCGAGCGGCACATGAATGCCGGACGTAACTCTCTAGTCTGGATGCAGATGCGCGAAGACAAGCGGCCGATCGCCGGTGAGCCATGGCAGAATTCGGTTGGCCTGAATTTTACCTTCGAAGGCTCGGTTGACGACGGCGGCTTTCATATCAGCGATGGCGAGATCGGCAGCGACTTGGTCACACGATTTCGCGCGTCAGTAGGACGTGAAGACGAACCTTTGGTGGAGATCGAGGGCGCGGCAATGATCGATGAAGACGAGCAGTGGGCGTTGTGTGATTGGATGACCGATCTCGACCGCCGCGGCGGTCATCTAAGTGAGGCCGAGTATCACAAACCGCAAACGTCGACGACAGCTGGGAAGGAGCGCACTTTTTTCGGTGTCGTCCATACTGGTTTTGGTAGTGCTGACGTGACCAGTGAGCCCAAAGGGGCGGCGGTCTATAAGAATGGCAAACGACTCGGCGTCACGCCGCTGACTCTGGATCATGAGCGTGCCGGGCAACTCAAGCTGTCGCTCGATCTGCCCGGCTATCGTACAGCGGAGATAGAAGGCCAGATTCGGGCCGGTAAGACCGCGTATCTTTCCGGCACGCTGGAGAGCGATGACAGCGTGGTATTCGGTGAGCCGTGGACGAACAGTATTGGCATGAGCTTTGCGCCGGTCAAAGACTTGATGGCCAGTGTTTTTGAAACCCGCGTGCGCGATTACGCCGCTTTCACCGCCACCGAAGCGGGGCGCGATCATCTGCCGTTGCCGCCGATCGGTGAATCGCTGCCCGATCACCCGGTGGTCGGCGTAGGCCTGGAGAGCGCACGCGCATTTTGCCGTTGGCTGACCGAAACCGAGCGCGCCAGTGGCGACATAGAGAGCTATCATGAATATCGACTGCCCACTGATCTCGAGTGGAGTGAAATGGCTGGCTTGGAGGGCGAAGGCGGCACTACTCCCGACGAGCGAGAGACCCGAGGTGATCGCAACACGTTTCCCTGGGGCAACGCGTGGCCGCCACCACCCGGAAGCGGAAATTTTTTCGATGAATCAACCAAGCGTCGCGGTCGGCGGCCCATTCTAACAGGCTATGACGACGGCTTCGAACGGCTGGCACCGGTGGGCAGCTTTGATTCCAATCCGGCCGGTCTTTACGATCTCGCCGGCAATGTCTGGGAGTGGGTTGATGATCCCTACGGCGGCGAAGGTTCCACTTACGGGACGCTGCGCGGTGGTGGTTTCAATGTCTCCGAGCGCGGGCTTTTGTTGACTGCTTATCGAAATGCAATCCCGTCAACCCTGAGCGATCACATACACGGCTTCCGTTGCGTGCTTGTCGAAGACAGTGGCCTCGCCGAGATCGCCTGGCCGACACGTCGCTGATCGCGCGCGTCCACTAACTGCCGATCGTGACTACTGCGTCACCGAGCACATCGAAGCGTGGCTCAATGCCCAGGCCGGCCGCTTCGCTGGCAGCGAGCCGGCCATTCTCACGCTGCGGTGCTCCGGCGGCAATCGATGTGCTGACATAGCTGTTGAAGTCGGTCGACGTGAATAGCAGATCGGTTGGCGTGCTGTGCGCGAGATGGGCGATCGCCGCCGTAACGATGTCACCACCCCAACTGTCTTCGATGGTCATCGCGATGCCGAGTTCAACGCACAAGTCGCGCACGCGTCGAGTTTTGGTCAGACCACCGAGCTTGCTGATCTTCAGATTGACCACGTCCATCGCTCCATCGCGGTAGCCACGCAGCAGGGCTTGTAGACTGTCGATATTTTCGTCGAGAACAAAAGCGTGATCACAGTTGCGGCGCACCGCCAGACAACTTTCGTAAGTCTCGCATGGCTGCTCGATATAGACATCGACGTCGCGAACGGCGCGGACGACCCGCATTGCTTCATGCTGAGACCAACCGGTATTGGCGTCGGCGATCAGTTTGTCGGTCGGTTCGAGAATTTTTCGCGCTTGGCGGATACGTTCGATGTCGACGTCCGGATCGCCGCCGACTTTAAGTTGAAAACGTCGGTAGCCCTGCTCGCGATAGCTTGTGATGTTGGCCGCCATCGCCTCGGGTTCGATCTGCGAAATCGCTCGATACAGATGGAAGTCGTCTCCGTAGCGTCCGCCTAACAAGGTGCAGACCGGTAGCTGAGCGGCTTGGCCGAGAAGGTCCCAACAGGCCATGTCGATCGCCGACTTCACGTAGGGATGCCCCTTGAGCGCAGCATCCATGCGCCGGTTCAACGAATCGAGCTGGCACGGATCGAGCCCGATTAAATGCGGTGCCAGTTCGGTGATACCGGCCCGCACGCCGCCTGCGTAGGCCGGCAGGTAAAACGGGCCGAGAGGACAGACTTCACCGTGCCCGACCAGTTCGCTGTCGGTTTCGACGCGAACCACCGTGCTGTCGAAAATCGATACGGATTTTCCGCCCGACCAGTTGTAGGAGCCTTCGTGAAGCGGCAGGTCAACTTGGTACGCCAGGATGCGGGTAATTTTCATAGTTCAGGGAAATGACAGATTTTTTATTCGCCTACAATGAAAGAACTTTGCTCGCGTCGTCGCACGCTAGCGAGTTCAAGTTCATCGTAGTGACGGATTTCGACTCGCCGCACTCGCGGCAAGTGCTATGCTGTCGCGAATCTTCAAAGACGAACGCCGATGAAGGAAATGACCCCACTACATAAGTTTACCATTAAGAGCCCGGTTGCCACGTCCTTGCTGGCGCTGCTGGTCTTTGTCAGTGTGGCAGTTACCGCTTCCCACGCGGCTCCGCCGAATCCAAACGACGAATACATAATCGTCAGCGGCGGCCCCGCGCTGTTGAGCTGGGAAAACTATCGCGCCGCCAATCAACGCCATGACAAATGGTGGGGTAATTTCATTCGCACCGCCCGCATCCGCGTCGAGCAGCTTCAAAAACGCTACCCTGATCTACAAATCACGTGGCTGGTCTATCGACCGGGCTATGTCAGCCGCCAGGATGAGGATGGAGAGCCGCTGATCGCCAACATTGAGAGCGTGCGCGATAAATTCGGCATCCGTCTGATTTGGTTCGACAGCACGCCGCAACTGGTCAATTACGTCAACAGCGGTCGCAACCGGCGACAGAGTAAGATCAACGGGTTTGAGTACTTTGGTCACTCCAACAAGTTTTGCATGGTGTTCGACTACAGCAATCACGTGCTTGGAGCTTCGCGTGCGTATTTGCATCAGACCCAGATTAACCAGCTGAACGACAGCGCCTTTGCCAAGAACGTCTATTGCAGGAGCTGGGGCTGTCACAGTGCTGAGGCATTCACTGACGAATGGAAAAAGGCGCTTGGCTTTAAAATGGTTGGGGCCGTCGGCAAGACTGATTACTCCGAAAGTTGGCGACAGATCCTGCCGTTCATTTCGTCAGCTGGAGGCCGTTGGGTCGAGTAGCTACACGCAGCAAGCCGGGTGCAGTAAAGGCCCAGGGACAATTTTTGAAAGATACGGACGATGAAATTTGCCGAACTGAAAGAAATCTACGAACAGCCGTTTTTTAAGCTGCTGCAGCAATCTCGTGCCGTCCACGAGGAACACTGGCCGAGCAACGAAGTACAACTTTGCACCCTGCTGTCGATCAAGACTGGTGGCTGTTCCGAAGATTGTTCCTACTGCGCCCAGTCAGCGCGCTACGACTCCGGCGTCGAGTCCGAGCGACTGATGCCCAAGTGCGATATCCTTGAACGAGCGAATGCCGCCCGGGAAAACGGCTCGACTCGCTTCTGCATGGGCGCCGCATGGAAGGGCGTGCGCGGCGGCACCAAGCGGTTCGAAGAGGTTCTCGATATCGTCCGCGAAGTCAGCAAACTCGGCATGGAAGTCTGCACTACGCTCGGCGAGCTCGGTCCCGAAGAGGCCAGAGAACTCAAGGAAGCCGGCGTTACCGCTTACAACCACAACATCGACACTTCGCCTGAGTATTATCCTAACATTGTCACCACGCATAACTACGAGGATCGCCTGAACACGATTCGCCACGTCCAGGACGCCGGCATGTCGGTTTGCAGTGGTGGTATCGTTGGGCTCGGTGAGACGATTGACGATCGATTGAAAATGCTCGAAGTGCTCAGCGAGTTCAATCCGCAGCCTGAGAGCGTGCCGATCAACTCACTGATGCCGATGCCCGGCACGCCGCTCGATGGTGCCGATCCAGTCGACATATTCGATCTGGTGCGCCTTATCGCTGTGACCCGCATTGTCGTGCCGAACGCGAAAGTTCGCCTTTCCGCTGGACGCACGCAGATCAGCGAAGAAGGCCAGACCCTGTGTTTCTTCGCTGGAGCCAACTCAATTTTCTACGGTGACAAATTGCTCACCGCCGCCAATCCGCAGACCGAGCAGGACTTGGCGCTGATGAAAAAGCTCGATTTGTTGCCACAGGCCCCGAACCGCGAACAGCAAGCTCCGCAGCCCGATGCCGAGCGTCCGCTCGAGCCGGCTCTCGGTTAGCTGTTTTTTCGCTCAGCGACTTTTTCAGCCTGAGAAAAGAATCCCCAAGCGGCGACAATACCCGCGACGAAGCCGAACAGGTGCCCTTGCCAGCTGATGCCGGGCTGTCCTGGAAGAACGCCGAAGAGCAGTCCGCCGTAGGCAATCAGCACGGCCAGGGCGAGCAAAGTCCAGCCGACCGATCGTTCGAACCAGCCGCGGGCGAGCAGGAATCCGAGGTAGCCAAATATCAGGCCACTGGCGCCGATGTGATTGGTGTTTGCCGGGGCCAAAAGCCATACCGCGCCGCCACCGAAGATAATGACAAAAATCGTCGTGCCGAAAAACACCCCGCGTCCTCCGGCGAGAACCAGTCCTCCGAGAACCAGAAGCGGAAGTGTGTTCGAGATAAGGTGAGAAAAATCACCGTGCAGGAACGGCGAAAAGGCAATCCCCGTCAGCCCCGAGACAGAACGTGGGTGGATGCCGTGCCCTTCGAGGTGCGCAAACGGCAATGCGCGGTCGACGATTTCGATCAACCACATCGAACCGACCAGCATGCCGAGCAGCAGGGCATGTTCGCGCAGCGTGGCGAGAAAGGGGCGGTGCGTAGGGACAGGGACTTGGCTCGGCATTGGGGATAATTTAGCAAAAAGGCGGGGCGGATGCATAGGCTAGCACGATCGGCAGCGAGTTCGAAGTCCTCAGGCAGAATCAAGCCATCAGCCTGCAAGTTATTATTTTCCGGGAATACTATCAAACGTAGGCTGGAAGTCGGCCATGCCAATGGCGAACAAGGTAGGGGAGTAAGGCCTGGCGATCACGTTTGGCCTGCGGAAGTTGGGTGGAGGTGGTATGGATGAATCAGTGATCACTCGTTTTGCGCCCAGCCCTTCGGGCTACCTGCATCTCGGCCATGCCTATTCGGGCTGGTTTGGATTTGAGGCGGCGCGCGCTGAACCCGGGGGGCGGTTTTTGCTGCGCATTGAGGACATCGATACGACCCGCTGTCGATCGGAATTTGAAACGGCGATCTTTGAGGATCTCGAGTGGTTGGGGATGCAATGGGAGCTGCCGGTGCGGCGGCAGTCGGAGCATTTGGCTGAGTATGTGGCGGTGACGGATCAGCTGCGTGAGCGTGGATTGGCTTATCCGTGTTTTTGCACGCGCCGAGAGATCGCTGAGGAGATTGAGCGAGCCGGTGTGGCTCCTCACGGGTCGGAAGGGCCGCTCTATCCGGGGATTTGCCGAGACATGTCGGAGGCGGAACGTGAGGATCGAATCGCGAATGGCGATGAATTTTCGCTGCGGCTGGATTTGGGGCGGGCGCTCGAAGAAGTGGGCGGGAAATTAACGTGGGAGGATCGGCGCAAAGGAACGCAGGTAGCGCGTCCGGAGTTATTGGGCGATGCGGTGCTGGCTCGGAAAGATATAGCGACTAGCTACCACATCGCGGTGGTGGTCGACGATGCCTTGCAGGGAATCACCCGGGTGACGCGTGGCGAGGATCTGTTCGAGTCGACGCATTTGCATCGGCTGCTGCAGGCGCTGCTCGATCTGCCAGTGCCGGAATACGAACATCACGGACTGATCTGCGACGCATCGGGCAAGCGTTTGGCCAAGCGGGACGAAGCCGAATCGCTGCGCAGTTTGCGCGAGCGCGGAGTGACGCCGGAGCAAGTGCGCGAGCGATTTTTGCGCGAGCGTTAGCTGACACGAAATGGTGATCGGACGATGCCAACCCAAGCGATCGCTGTCGCGATCACGTTCGCGCGGGGGCTTGACGGTTGGCGGCGGCTTGAGCGAGAAGAGAGGATGAAGCGAATATTAATTTTTCTGAGTTTATTGGTCGCGACGTCGAGTCAGGCGGCGATTGAGTTGCCGGCGGTGTTCAGTGATCACATGGTGCTGCAGCGTGAGATGGCGGTGCCGGTGTGGGGTAAGGCGTCGCCCGGCGAAACGGTGACGGTGAGCTTTCGCAATCAACGGAAGTCGGTGAAAGTTGATCCGACGACGGGCGAGTGGAAGGTGATGCTCAGTGCCCTCGAACTGGGTGAACCGGGGCAGTTGAAAATATCCGGTTCGGCTTCCGAGGAAATTTCCTTTTCCGATGTGTTGGTCGGTGATGTCTGGCTCGGTTCAGGGCAGTCAAATATGGCGGGGCGTGTCGCGGGTTATATCAAGAATGATCCGACGCTTCTGAAGTTGCGCAACGCGGGACCGTTTCCGCAGATTCGACTGCATCACATTGGCAAGCCGCCGGGCGCGTGGCAGGTGGCGACGACGGATTCGATCGATGCTTTTTCGGCGCTGTTGTTTCCTTTTGGTGAAACGCTGCAGGTTGAACTGGATGTGCCGATCGGGCTGATGCTCGGCGCGGTCGGCGGTACACCGTCGGGCTACTGGGTGAGTGCGGAGGCAATAGCCGGTGATGCGGCGGTGCAGGCGGAGATCGCTGATTTTGCCAAGAGCTACGACTTCGCGAAAGCAATGACGAACTACCGGGAGGTGACTTTGGCGAATTGGCAGAAAATGGTCGATGTCTATGAGGCAAAGCTGAAAGAAGACCCTGACAATACCAAAAAACTGCGCAAGCCATCCAAGCCCAGGCCACCGACACAGGCGGGTGGATCGATTCGTGGCGGCAATCTCGGTGGTCTATTCGAGAGCTACATTCGTCCTGCGATGGGCTTTGGGATTCGCGGAGTGCTGTGGGATCAGGGCGAAGCCGGATCAGGCGCACTCGGGGCGTCCCAATTTGCGATGATGCAGGCACTGATCACCAGTTGGCGTGAAGGTTGGGGACAGGGTGAGTTTCCTTTTATCTTCGTGCAGAAACCAAGTGGTGGAGGTTGCGCGTTTGCCGATGGCGATCCGGTGACTCGTGAGGCGGACAAGTTTTCCGAATTGCCTGCGGCCGACCCGAAGGGCAATGGCGATCAGCGTTATGAGTATGTGCGGCTGATGAATGAGACCCCGAACAGCTTCATGGTCGCAGCCTGTGATTTGGGCGGTATGATTCATCCGATCAACAAATGGGCCTATGGACAGAGGTCCGCGCGAGTGGCGCTGGGGGCTGCCTACCATGTCGAAATGCTGGTCTGGAGTGGACCGAGCTATCGCGAAAATGCTGTTGAGGCGGGTGGCAAGGTGCGGGTCAGTTTTAATCACCTCGGCGGTGGGCTGAAGGTAGCTCACAGCGACACGCTGCAGGGTTTTGAACTGGCCGGGGCGG
Organism: Verrucomicrobiales bacterium; assembly: GCA_037969585.1. Lineage (GTDB taxonomy): Bacteria > Verrucomicrobiota > Verrucomicrobiia > Verrucomicrobiales > DEV007 > JBBKXR01. Next base: position 2,439 of record JBBKXR010000081.1, on the reverse strand, counting down.
ATGGCAAATTTGTTTGGGCCGATGCAGCGATCGATGGCGATCAGGTAGTGGTTTCGTCGGGCAAAGTGCCGGCGCCGAAACAGGTGCGCTTTGCCTTTTCGCCGAACAGAAGCTGGGCGAATCTGTTCAATGCCGAAGGTCTGCCGGCACTGGTGTTCACCGCTGAGGTGAAGTGACTTTGGCGAAAAAACAGATCTCCGCGGACCAGTTGCGAAACCATTGGGGAAGGTCGGTTTCGAGGTCGACGTCGTTGTCCTGTTCGGCGACGTCGAGACAGCGCTCAAGTGCATCGCCGAGTGGCAGTCCTTCCTGCAACGCCTCGAGAAGGGCGAACTGCGTGCTGTTGAGTTGGTAGCGTCGGACGATGTAGTCGCGTCGCGAAATGGCCAGGTGCTGGCGGCTCGGTTGCGGGAAGGCGAGTTCGATCTCGTCGTCGGAGGCGCGCACCGCGGTGTAGTGATCATTGACCGGGTAATCGACCGTCAGCAATTGCAGGCAGGGGGCTGTCTGAATGTGTAAGTCGAGCCAGTTGGTCTGGCTGAGTTCGAGGAAGTCGGGAAGGTCGGAGGCCTCGATTGATTCCAGGCCGGGTCCGTCAAATACGTCGTAGATAGTCCACTCAAGGCGTGCCAGATTGATCAGGAATTCTGTCCAGTCACCGGCAGCAGAGTCGGAGCTGTCGGGGCGGGTTTCATCGAGGTAAGTGATGAAGTGCTGGCCGAGGTGTTGAAGGGTGTATGACTGCGAGGGATAGCTCTGCAGGTAGCCAAATCCGAAGCCGTTAAAAACTTCTTCGCCGAGAGTTCGTTTGAGAACGGGAAACACTTCGCCCAGGCAATCCAGCAATCGGGCGTAGTAGGCGTTAGCGTAAATGGCCAGTCGATCGGCCGCTCCTAGCTTGCGCGAGCGTGTGACCACGCTCTCCAGCTTTCCAGCGCCGGCATTGATGAGTTGCTGCGCGGCTTCGCTGTCGGCGCCTTTGAGCACGCCGTCGGGATGGGTGATCACGGCCTGCATCCAGCGCTGAACGCTCTCGAGTTCAGCGGGTGCAGGGCTGGCGGTTTCAGTGGAGTTCGACATGGCGGGAGTGCTGGCGCTACTGAACGATCGCCGCGGAGTGGTGCAGTGGCGTCGATACGGTGCCGAGGTCGGTAGTATCGGTGTCGACTTTGCGTTTGAGTTGTTCGGCCGCCGATTTGGCCGCCTTCGGATCGGTCGACAGTTGAGCTTTAGCCTTGAGAACTTCGGCGTGCAGTTCGTCGAAGGGCGGAATTTTTGCGTCCCATTCGAGCAGCGTTGATACCGGGCCACAGTAGGCGATCGCCTTACGGTAAAGATCCCAGACGGCATCGATGACCGGATGATCGTGGGTGTCGATCAGGTGGGTGTCGCAGTCAGTGTGACCGGCGAGGTGAATTTGCACGACGCGCTGATGGGGGATGCCGCGCAAGTATTCATCAGGGTCGAAGTCGTTATTAATCGCTGATACGTAGACGTTGTTGACGTCGAGCAGCAGTCCGCATCCGGTTTCGTCGGACATGCGGGCGAGAAATTCCCACTCGTTCATGGTCGAGCCGGTGAAGCCGACGTAAGTGCTGGGATTTTCAAAAACGAAGGGGCGTTCGAGCACGTCCTGGACGATGCGAATCCGTTCGCAGACGTGTTTCAAGGAATGTTCGGTCAGTGGAACCGGTAGCAGATCGTGGGTATTCTTTCCGGCGACGCCGGTCCAGCATAGGTGATCGGAAATCCACGCGGCTTTGGTGTCGGCGGCGAGCGATTTTAGTTTACCGAGGTAGTCGTGGTCGAGTGGATCGGTGCTGCCGATCGATAGTGAGACGCCGTGCATGACGATCGGATAGCGCTCGGCGATCTGATCGAGAATGTGGCGGGGCCGACCCTGGGAGTCGATGAAGTTTTCGGAAATGACTTCGAACCAGTCGACGGCAGGATGCTGCTGGAGAATGTGATCGTAGTGAACGGTACGCAGCCCCAGTCCGAATCCGAGATCAGGGTGGCCGAGTCGTGGGGAAGCAGTCATGGAAAGCAAAAACAGAGAAAGGGAATCCCGCGATCAAAGCGCGGAGTCAGCCGGGGAAAGTTGACTCCAGTCTCCGATCGCGGGAAAACATCAGCTCGGCTAGAGCCTATTTTTTCGGCGCAGCACCGACTTTCATGCCGGCCTTTTCGGCGGCTTTTTCAAAAGCGGCGCGGGCTTTTTTCCAGGCCTTGTCGTCGAGGGGGACAGCACAGTCGCCTTGACCTTTACACTCATTTTGACCGGCGGTGGAACCGCAGCCGCCCTGGCCCTTGCAGGCGTTTTCGCCTTTGCACGAGTGAGCTTCGGCGGTGGCGCAGGCACCTTGGCCGGCGCAATCGTGATCGCCCTTGCCCTTGCCCTTGCCCTTGCAGGTGTTCAGACCGCGGCACGTGTTCGGG
>JBBKXR010000080.1:0-12137 GCA_037969585.1 Verrucomicrobiales bacterium | reverse complement strand
GCGATCAGTGGTCTCGAAGACGTGGAAAATGCGCGTGTGTTCCACTCCGGAACTCGCAAGAATGACGACGGGATATTTGAAACCAGCGGTGGCCGTGTGCTGGTGGTCACAGCGCATGGCGATACCCGCGCCGATGCCGTCGCGGCCGTCTATCGCGAGTCCGATAAAATTACTTTCGACGACATGCAGCGCCGCAGTGATATTGGCGTCGCCAATTTTTAATCAACCAAACCAACTCCTAACTCCAAACTTCTACCTCCTGAAAATATGAAAGTAGTGATGATTTACGGCAGCGCCAACGACCAGGCGTTCATGAACATTGGCAAAGATTACCTCAAAGAGCAGGGCGTGCCGTATGAAGAGCACGTGCTCTCCGCGCACCGCAACCTGCCCGAGTTGCTCGAGTTTCTTGAAACGCTGGAGAAGAGCGGCGAAAAAGCCGTGGTGATGGCGATAGCAGGCTTGGCGGCAGCTCTACCGGGCGTGGTCGCGGTCAGCACTCAGCTACCTTGCATTGGCGTGCCGGTTCCCGGAGGTCCGCTCAACGGTATCGATGCGTTGCTTTCGATTGCTCAGTTGCCGGGCGGTGTGCCAGTTGGTACCGTGGGGCTGCACAGTAAAGCACCATTGAACGCCTGCATGTATGCGCATCGCATTCTGAAGTTCGCTGGGTTTGGCGAATCTTAACCCGTCCAATCATCACAATCTCGCCTGTTCCCAATCCAATTAATCAATGAGCCAGCCTGCCGAACTCACCTCTGAGCAAGTTCTCAGCGAGTCGGAAATATCCGACCGCGTCGCTGATCTCGCGCAGGCGATCATTGATTCAGCGGCTGATGGTGAAATGCCCAATTTTGTCGGTGTCTACACCCGTGGCGTCACTTTGGCACGTCGGGTTGCGGCCTTCATTGAGAAGAAAACCGGTAACGCACCAAATCTCGGTTCACTCGACATTTCGCTGTATCGCGATGATCTCGATAATCTGGGCACTACGCCGATACTCAAGCACACCGACATTCCGTTCGATATCGAAGGTCAGCGCGTGGTGCTGTTCGACGAAGTGCTGTTCACTGGACGGACGGTTCGCGCGGCGCTGCACGAGTTGCTCGATTTTGGTCGCCCGGCAAAAATCGAGCTGGCGATCTTGGTCGACCGCGGTAACCGTGAGTTGCCGATCCAACCCGACTACGTCGGACTGAAAATCGACACGACGATGGATCAATACGTGAAGGTTCGCTTTCACGAAGACGACGACACAGAAGGCGTATTTCTGCTGAAATAGCACAATCGATCTAATGGCATCTGACTCCGGTATCACCCCGCGCAAAGACCTGCTCGACATCGAAAGTCTGAGCGTCGAGGAAATTGAGTTTTTGCTCAAAACCGCGGCGCCTTTCAAAGATCTGTTTAAGCGCTCGGTGAAGAAAGTGCCAGCGCTGCGCGGTAAGACCGTGCTGCTGTTGTTTTACGAGCCGTCGACGCGAACCAGTGCCTCGTTCGAGGTCGCTGCGAACCGGCTCTCGGCTGACGTTACCAATTTTCAGGTATCGCAGTCGTCGGTGGTCAAAGGCGAGTCGGTACTCGATACCATCGACACCCTGCAGGCGATGCGTACCGATTACGTGGTCGTTCGCCACGGCGCGTCGGGTATTCCCAATCTGATCGCCAAGCACACCAACGCTTCGGTGCTCAATGCCGGTGACGGATTTCACGCTCACCCGACGCAGGCGCTGCTCGATGCCTTTACGCTGCGCGAGGTCTACCCGGATACGAACGGCAAGAAAGTGCTCATCGTCGGCGATATCCTGCACTCGCGGGTGGCGCGCTCGACCAGCACGATTTTTCGCAAGCTCGGTGCTGATGTCGCCGTGCTCGGGCCGGGCACGCTGGTTCCCGAAGGGCGGCATAAGTTCATGCAGGGCTTTCGCACCTGGGAAGCTGCGATGGCCTGGAAGCCGGACGTCGTCTACCTGCTGCGAGTGCAGCTCGAACGCCAGCAGGATCAGTTTTTTCCGAGCCTCGGCGAGTATCACAAAGTCTACGGCCTAACCACCGAACGCTTCAGCGAACTTCAGGATCGTGGGCTGTGGCTGATGCATCCCGGCCCGGTTAATCGCGGCGTCGAGATCGTCGACGAGGCGATGAAATACGAACGTTCGCTGATCAATCAACAAGTCGAAAACGGCATCGCCACACGCATGGCCGCACTTTATTGGTTGAGGCCGGGAACGGCGAGTGAGGACAGTTCAAGGAAATCTATCGCATGAGTGATTCATCGAAAACCGTTCTGTTAAAGGGCGGGAAAATTGCCAGCGAAGACTCGCCGGATTTGGTCGATGGCGACGTGCTCATCGAAGGCGGGAAAATTTCGCGCATCGGTGTCGGCCTCGAAGCCCCTGCAGGCGAAGGCGTGACCGTTATCGATTGCTCCGGGCAGATATTGTTACCGGCGCTGTTCGACGTTCACATCCACGCTCGCGAGCCCGGGCAGGAGAGCAAAGAAACGATCGAGACGTGTTCCGAAGCAGCGATCAACGGTGGGGTTACCGGCATGGTGCTGATGCCGAACACGATGCCGGCCATCGACAGTGGTGCCATGGTTCAGTCGGTGCTCAACATCGCTGCTGAGAAATCGCGGATTCCGATTTTGCAGTCCGGCTGCATCACTAAAGACCGGGCGGGAAAAGAGCTTGCCGGTATCGCCGGGATGGCGGCCAAAGGCGTTCCAGTATTGACCGACGACGGCAGTCCAGTGAGCAATCACCAGGTGCTGCGTCGCGCGATGGATTACGCCAAGGATTTCGATTTAATGCTCGCCATGCATTGCGAGGTGATGGAACTGTCCGGCAACGGCGCGATGAACGAGGGGCGCATTTCCTATCAGCTTGGCATTCCCGGTATACCTGCGATCAGTGAGGAGATCTGCCTCGATCGCGATATTCGCATCGCTCAATACACCGGCGCTCACGTACACATTCAACATGTCACAACCGCGCGTGGCATGAACACGATTCGCCGCTTCAAGGAAGAAGGCGTGCACGTCACCTGTGAAGTCGCGCCACATCATCTGATGTTTAACGAAAATGACATCGGCGACTACGACACCCACTACAAGATGAACCCGCCGCTGCGCATGCCCGAGGACAATGCGCAGTTGCTGCAGGGGCTGATCGAGGGAGTGTTCGATGTCATCGCCACCGACCACGCTCCCCATACGGCATTTGAGAAGGCGAACGATTTTGGCAGCGCGCCGTTTGGGATCACTGGATTGGAAACTGCTTTGCCGTCCTTGTTTGATCGCTTTATCAGCAAAGGCGCATTCGGCTGGGATCTGCTGGTGAAGCGCTACTCCGCGGAACCTCGCCGCCTGACCAAGCTCGACCCGGTGCCGATCGTCGAAGGCGGTGCCGCCGAATTGATCGTGTTTGATCCAGAGGCTGAAACGACTTTCACCAAAGACTTTATGAAGTCGAAAAGCAGCAACACGCCGTTCCTCGACAAGACGCTGAAAGGTAAGGTGCGGGTCGTGTTGACGGGCGAGAAAATACTTTTGCAGCGATGACTTACCGCGAAAAACTTCAGCAGCGCATCGAAGCTACCGGTTCTGGTCTGTGTGTCGGGCTCGATCCGCGTCCGGAGAAGCATGGCGACAAGCTCGCTGATTTTCTCCATCAGGTAATCGATGAAACAGCCGAGTTCGCCGCCGCCTTCAAACCGAACATGGCCTATTTCGAAGCGCTTGGTTCAGCTGGCGTGAAGCTTCTCGAAGACGAAGTGTTGGCACGCATTCCCAAGGAAATTCCGATCATTCTCGACGCCAAGCGGGGTGACATCGGTTCTACCCAGGAATACTACGCCAAGGGCTACTTCGAGACATGGGACGTCGACGCGGTGACGTTGAATCCGTACATGGGTTTCGAGACGATCGAGCCATTTCTCGGTTACGAGGACAAGGGCCTCTATCTGCTCGGCGTCACATCGAATGCCGGCTCCGCCGAAATTCAACGCCAGACACTCGCTGATGGACGCGAGGTATTTGAGATCGTCAATGAGATGACCAAGCGATCGCCAATGATCGGGCTGGTGCTCGGTCTGACCAGCGCCGCTGGATCGGTGTTGGAGAAAATCCATGATGTGCCGCTGCTGATTCCCGGTCTCGGTGCCCAGGGCGGCGACCTCGAAGCGCTCAAGGGACAGAACCGAACTGCGCCGACCGTGGTCAATGTGTCGCGTGGGATTCTCTACAACGAACCGGAAAAATCTTTTGCCGACAAGGCCCAATGCTATGCGAACCGAATTGCCGAACTCCGCTGAGGAAACCATCGAGCTGCTCAAGGACTACGGCTCGGTCGAGGAAGGGCATTTCCTCCTCGCCAGTGGTAATCACAGTCAGTACTACGTCAAAAAGGGGCTGCTCGTTCAGCATCCGTTCGAGCTTCAGCAGATGATCGAGCAGCGCGTTGCGGCGATGCGTGAGCTGGGCGACATCGATGTCGTGCTCAGCCCGGCGATGGGTGCCGTGCCGGTCGGCCAGCAAGTCGGTCTGGCATTGCACGCGCGGACGATCTATTCGGAGCGCGACTTCGAGTCGAAACAAATGCAGCTCAAGCGCGGCTTCGAGATTGGCGAGGGCGAGCGCGTGCTTCTGGTCGAGGACGTCATCACCACCGGCGGCACTTTGCTTGAACTGACTGATTTCGTAACCGGCAAGGGCGGGGAAATCGCCGGCATTTTTGTGCTGGTGAACCGATCCGGCAAAAAAGACATCAACGGCATCCCTGTGGTGTCGTGCATGGACATCGAATTCCCCATCTACGCTGCCGATGAAGTGCCCGAGTGGCTGGCAGAAGTTCCACTGACTACGCCCGGCACGAAGCAGGGCATGGCTAAGGGCTGAAACAGGGGCAAAACAACAGCTCTTGCGATGGCTGCACTCGCTCGGATTTAGATGCCAAAATCGGGTTATTTGCAGGAATTATCGTTTGACCCGGGGCCGAGTCTCCCTAAGAGGTTTCTATGGGTGATATTTCGCTTGGATTGAGCTTCGACGACGTTCTGCTGGTTCCGCAAAAAAGCGGAATTTTGCCATCAGACGCGGATTTGTCGACATCGCTGACGACCGATATCGGTCTCAACATTCCCATCGTCTCCTCGGCGATGGACACCGTCACCGAGGCCGAATTGGCCATCGCGCTCGCTCGTGAGGGCGGCATCGGAGTCATCCATCGCAACATGCCGATCGACGATCAGGCGGATCAGGTGGCGCGAGTGAAGCGCTCCGAGAACATGGTCATTCCGGATCCGTTCACGGTTCGGCCGGATACTTTGATCGAGGATCTAGTACGGATAATGGACGAGAAGGGGGTCAGCGGATTTCCCGTGGTCGATTCCGAGGGCAATCTCGCGGGCATGGTCACCACGCGAGACATCTGGATGATCGAAAATCCTGACGGCTGTGTCGCCGATGTCATGACGCCGCGCGAAAAACTGGTCACCGCCCCGGTCGACACACCCATCGAAGTGGCGCGACTGACATTGTATCGAGCTCGGATCGAGAAGCTGCCGCTGGTCGACGCCAACGGAAAGCTGGCTGGCTTGATTACTTCACAGGACATCGAAAAACGCGAACGCTACACCAACTCAGCGATCGATGATGGCGGTCGCCTGCGCGTCGGTGCTGCGATTGGCGTTGGCCCCGATTGTGAAGAGCGCGCTCGTGCTGTCATTGCTGCCGGTGCTGACGCGGTTTTCATCGACGCGGCGACAGGGCACACCACTCGAGTGCTCAATGTCATTGATGCCCTGCGCAGTGAATACGACGTGCCGGTGGTCGCCGGTAATGTAGTCACCAAGGAAGGCGCGAAAGATCTAGTTTCAGCCGGAGCGGCGGCGGTCAAGGTTGGCGTCGGCCCGGGCTCGATTTGTACGACACGCGTCATTTCCGGAGTCGGCACGCCACAGTTTACTGCCATCCAGGAAGTCGCCGAGACCTGTCGCGAAAATGGCGTCACGGTTATTGCTGACGGTGGCATTCGCTACTCGGGTGATATCGTCAAGGCGATCGCCGCTGGTGCCGACATGGTCATGCTCGGTTCGCTTTTGGCCGGGTGCAAAGAAAGCCCCGGAGCGATGGTTAACTATCAGGGTAGGACGTGGAAAGAGTATCGCGGCATGGGCTCGCTCAAGGCGATGCGCAAGGGCTCCGGTGATCGCTACGGCCAGAATTCATCAGGGAAACTCGTTGCCGAGGGCGTCGAGGCCCGCGTGCCGTACCGTGGACCACTCAGTGAAACGGTGTTTCAACTGCTCGGCGGACTGCGTTCGGGCATGGGTTACGTCGGGGCGGCGAGTCTAGAAGAATTGCGCAACAAGGCACACTTTGTGCGCATCACCGCTGGTGGACTCAAGGAGAGTCACCCGCACGACATCACCATCACGGAGGAGCCCGTCAACTACCAGAGCGGTAGCTGAGCTTTTCCCGCCTGAATTTCAACGACCGCCTTCATGCGAGGGTCGGTATCAATATTTTTTCTATGGACAAGACTATCGCCGTTATCGATTTCGGATCGCAGTACACGCAACTGATCGTGCGTCGCATTCGTGAACTGGGCTACTACTCGCGCCTGTATCAACCGGATGAATTGCGCGAGACCGGTGCACCGGCGGCGGTGATCCTTTCCGGTGGTCCACGCTCGACGTTGGATGAAGATGCGCCCGATATCGACTTTGAGTATTTGCAAAATCTGAACGTCCCCGTGCTGGGTGTGTGTTACGGCATGCAATTGCTGAATCGCAAATTCGGCGGCGAGGTGGCACCGGGTCACACTCGCGAATACGGCCCGGCGACCTTGCTCTCGATGGGCAAGGACGGAATGGCCACGACGCTGTTCGCCGGCATGAGTGAGCGCTCACAGATTTGGATGAGTCACTCCGACACCTGTAAAATGCCAGACGGTGCGACTATTCTCGGCGAGAATCTCGATGGCATTCCCGTGGGACTGCAGTGGTCCGAAAATTTCTACGGCATTCAGTTTCATCCGGAGGTTTCGCACAGTGAGGAAGGCATGCAGGTGCTGCGCAATTTTCTCGATCTGGCAGTCGACAAGCCCGAGTTCAAGATCGCTTCCTTCAAGGACGAGCTAGTCGAACGGGTCCGCACCGAAGTCGGTGACCGCACCGTGGTTTGCGGGGTGTCGGGCGGGGTCGACTCATCGGTGCTCGCCGCGCTGCTGCATGAAGCCGGAGTCGACACCCGTTACATTTTTGTCGACAACGGTCTGCTGCGAAAAAACGAGGCTCGCGAAGTCGAAGCTCAGTTCAAGACGGTCGGTATCGAAATCGAAACTATCGATGCGGCAGAGCGCTTTCTGACCGCATTGAAAGGCGAAGCGGATCCGGAACAGAAGCGCCGTATCATCGGGCGCCTGTTCGTTGATGTATTCTTCGATGCCGTCGGTCACGACATCGGCCTGCTCGCTCAAGGCACGCTTTATCCCGACGTCATCGAAAGCGCGACTTCAGGATCGATCGCCGATACCATCAAGACGCATCACAATCGCGTCGACCGCATCATGGATCTCAAGGCGGAGGGGCGAGTGATCGAACCGCTCGACGAGTTGTTCAAAGATGAAGTCCGTCAGCTGGGCCGTGTGCTCGGTCTGCCAGAACCAGTGGTCGCACGCCATCCGTTTCCCGGACCGGGGCTGGCAGTTCGCTGTCCTGGTGAGATTACACCGGAGAAACTCGAAATCATTCGGGAGGCCGATGCGATCTTCATCGGTGTGCTCCGCGACCGCGACTGGTACGATCACGTGTGGCAGGCATACGCTGCCCTAATCCCGGTTAAGACCGTGGGCGTAAAAGGTGACGAACGCAGTTACGAGTTTGCGCTCAGCTTGCGCGCGGTGACCAGCGAGGACGCGATGACTGCGCAGTGGGTGCATTTGCCTTACGAACTGCTCGGCGAAGTCTCCAACAAGATTCTCAACGGCGTGCCCGGCATCAATCGAGTGCTCTACGATATCTCGACCAAGCCGCCGGCGAGTATCGAGTGGGAGTAGGGCAGGGCAGGAGAGAGCTATTTGTTTGTCAGGTGAGACCGCGCGTCCAGCGGGTCAGCATGGCCGTGTGCGCGAGCGGGTAGTTCCGTTCAGCGAGGGACCGCCGGGCGAATCTGCGTAGTCAGAGCGAAGCTCGATGAAAGTGAATCGTTTCAACTTTCTCCATGCTCCTGAGATTTTCTCCGCATCCCGTCGGGAACAATAGGCAGGCAGATGGTGAAGCGGGTACCGACTCCCACTTCACTCGCCACCTCTAGATTGCCGCCATGGGCTTCTGCGATGCCTTTGCTAATGGCAAGCCCGAGACCGGTGCCCCCGGTCTGGCGGCTACGGGATTCGTCGCCCCGGTAGAAACGGTCAAAGATCCGGTTCAGTTGATCCGGCGCTATTCCGGGACCATCGTCAGTGATCTCCAGTGAGAGGAGACCATTGCCTCGAAAGCTAGTCACTCGGACTTCGCCTCCCGCTTGATTGTGAATGATTGCGTTGGACAACAGATTGGTGATGACCTGAGCGAGACGATCCGGATCTCCTTCGCACTCGATGGCGGGAAGATCGCAAACCAATACGATGCCCCGATCATCGGCGAGCGGACGCAAGAGATCGACGCAGTCTCGCGTGACCCCTGCGAGATCGAAAACTATCCGACTCAGCGGCTCCTGCCCGGCGTCGAGGCGGGCAAGTTCCAACAGCGACTCGATAAGCCGCCGCATGCGTTGAGCCGCGCGCTGTCCCGCCCCGAAAGCCTCGGCGTGTTCCTCGTTTGGGCATCCGGAAGCGATGCCGTTCTCCATGTGGGTGAGCATTACGGCGAGGGGAGTGCGCAGTTCGTGGGCGGCGTCCGCAGTGAATCTGGCCTGCTGGGTAAAGGCCGCATCCAGGCGGGAGAAGGTGGAGTTAAGAACTCCGGCGAGTTGACCGAGTTCACTGTCAGTATCACTGGTGCTGATACGATGAGTGAGATCGCCGGTGGCGATCTTTCGGGCAGTATGACTGATTTCGTTAATGGGCCGAAGCACAAGACTGACGATCCAGCCTCCTCCGATCAGACCGAGCAGAAGAACTCCCGTTCCCACTCCTCCCAGCCACCAGCCGAGTCGATGCAGACCCTCGAGATCGGCGGATATGGAGCGCCCCACGAGGACGCAGTCGCCGGGACCCGGAAAAGAGAACACCTCGCGCAGATCTTCGCGCTGCCGCGTCGGAGGATCCGTGTTGTTCGGCCGGGGCAGGTCGCTTGGGGCGCCGGGAGAGAGGATAATTGTCCTGTCGCCATTCCGAAGCCACACCGCGTAATAGAATCCCGCCTCGTGGGCGTGGTCAAAAAGAGCAGCGTCCCCCGGTGAAAGGCTGAACTCTCGCGCCTGCCGATCTCCCCCTCGGGCGGGACGCTGTGACGCCACCAAAATCGGCAGCTTTTGACGCAACTCCTCATCGATTCGGCGGGAAAGCCGACCCGCCTCCAATTGGTAAGCCGTGATTCCGAAACCGCTCAGGACCGAAACCAGCAACACGCCATGCCAAAGCTGCAATCGCCAGCGGATCGATTGAAATATCTTCATGCGACGAGGTAGCCGTGGCCCCGGCGGGTCAGAATAAAATCCTGTCCCAATTTCTTCCGAAGGTTAAAAACGTGCACGTCGAGGACGTTTGAGAGCGTCGATTCGTTCTCATCGAACAGGTGTTCGTAGAGGACGGTTCGAGTGACAACTTCGCCACGATGCAGGGCGAGATACTCAAGGAGAACATACTCGCGCGCCGTGAGATTGACCAGGTCTCCCGCACGCATCACGGTGCGGGCGGCAATATCGATCCTGACCTCGCCGATTTCGATAACATTGCGCGTCTGGCGGGCTCCCCGCCGGATGATCGCGCGGAGGCGCGCGAACAGTTCCGCACTGTCAAAGGGCTTGACCAGATAATCGTCCGCTCCTGCGTCGAGACCTCGAACCCGGTCGACGCTGCGGTCACGCGATGTGAGCATGAGAACGGGAGTGGATTTGACCTCACGAAGACGAGTCAGTAACTCCCAACCGTCAATTCGGGGCAGCATCACATCGAGCACGATACCGTCGTAGTCGGTAGATTGCGCTTTCAAGAGTCCATCTTCGCCATCTTCGGCGGTATCGACCGCATATCCCTCCCGACGCAACGCTCGCACGAGCCCGGCGAGCAGGTCTGGTTCATCTTCGACGACGAGGAGTCTCATTGCGTAGCGCTGTTTTTCAGACCCAAGAGCTCTGCCTTCTCCACCGGAAGCGCCCTCCAGTGAGCAAGATCTCATTGTATCGTGCAGCGAACCAACCGCAAATTAACGGACGAACAAAATTTTCAAAAAATCCACCTTCCGCGACTTCCCTTAATCTTCTCTTCATCTGCCTTCGCCTACCTATCCATCCAGAAGGCAGATTTCGGCTACCTCTTCATTCGCAATTCCCTGGCAAACCAACCATGAAAATAATCCTCCTCATCGCGACTCTTTGCTTCGCAACGACGGCCAACGCCCACGATTGGAAGGCAAGCGAAAACCCGGACGACCGTGAATCGCTGCGCCAACACATACTCGACGAATGGCTCTTGAAACAGCAGTCTAAGCCGACGTTGAAGATACCGCCGCTGCAAGTCGTGTCGTCGGTCGCATCCACCGGGCTGGCGGCATTGCAGGCCGGTTCCGTCGACGCTCCGGTGCAGTCGAAAGCCTTCCGGGATTTCCCCACGCTGGAACTCAAATGGGACCAGAACTATCTCTATGTCGGCTCAAACGGATTGCCGGATCATAACATGATGGTCGGGATCACCGCCTGGCAGCAGCAGGTTCCGCTCCCGCAACTTTACTTCGGTGACAACGCCTGGCGTATTCCGCTGCATCCCGTGCCGGCAAAACCCCCGGCAACGGTCGATGGCAACTTTCTTCGCGGTGCCATCGCGCTGGCCGTCAACGGCGTTCCTATTTTTAATCCACAGAACAACCGCGGCGAGATCTCTCAGGAAATCGGCGAACTGGATCAGTGGGGCGGCCACTGTGGACGGGCGGATGACTATCATTACCATATCGTGCCGCTGCATCTGCAGGCGCAAGCCGGCAAGGAGATGCCGGTGGCCTATGCGCTGGATGGTTACCCAATTTATGGACTCACCGAACCGGACGGTTCACCCATCGGCAAGCTCGACGAGTGCCACGGTCATGACGATGCAAAGCTGGGTTATCACTACCATGCATCTATGGAGTACCCCTATGTGATCGGCGCCTTTCATGGCGAAGTGGTCGAAGCCGGAGGCCAGGTAGATCCGCAGCCGCGGGCAAATGGGGTGCGTCCGGACAAACCGCCGCTGCGTGGTGCGGAGATTACGGATTTCGAAAGCACCGGCAAGGACAGCTACAAACTGAGCTACACGGTGAATGGAGACCAACGCAGCGTCTCCTATAGCATCAATGCTGATGGTACCTATCCCTTCGAGTTCGACAATGGCAGCGAGGGCAAAACGAAGGAAGTTTTTTCCGGTCGTCGAAATGGTGGTGGTCCTCCGGGCGGTTCCGAAGGTGGGAAAGGTAAGGGCAAGGGTAAAGGAAAGGGTAAAGGAAAGGGTAAAGGAGGTGCTGGCGGCGAGATGCGCCCCGGTGATCCGTCGGCGTCGCCTGCAGAGGGCGAAGGTCGTGCGCCGCGTCCGCGGACAGAAGTACAGAGCATTCTCGATGTGAATGGCGATGGCGTTGTGACCGAGCAGGAGTTCGTCGACAATGCCAAGGCCAATGCCACGAAGAGCGGCACCTCGCCTGCCGATGCGATGACGAAAGCGACAGAGCAGTTCAATGCCTTTGATCACAATCGCGATGGCAAGCTGGATACACCTGAACTCAATGAGCTTGCGGGCAATGCGACTGCTCAAGATCGGCCCCGCGAACCTCGAGGCGGTGAGCCTCCTGCTCGTGGAGAGATGTCAAAAGCTGGTGATCGTGGTGGCAAGCAGGAAGCCTTTGTGGCTCTGCCGGATCAACCCCGCAGCAGCGATGGCAAATTCATGCTCAACAGTTCCGTCGTCGACGACCTCGAGAATCTCCCCGCCGAGTTCACTGGT
>JBBKXR010000079.1:0-13606 GCA_037969585.1 Verrucomicrobiales bacterium | reverse complement strand
TTTCCGCCGCTCCCCCGCTCCTATCGTCCCCGTCCTCATCGTCGACAACACGGCCATCCTCTCTGCCGACACCACCGGTCTGCTGATGCCGATCGTCAACCGCAGCGTCACCCAGAGTGCCGCCAGCGGCGCTATCCGCGACCTCAACGGCCGTCTGTTCCGTGCCCGTTCCGGTGGTGATGTCGCTCCCGCCTCGCAGTTCACCGGTGCTTCCGGTGGCACGATGGTTCGCTACCTCGATTTCGCCGATGAGCAGGGCCTCGACTACGATCAGACCATCACGATCGGTGACGGCGTCGCCGTCAGCGTCCACGACACCATGCTCACCGGCGGTGCCATCATGGCCGTCGGCCCCGACGGCAAAGCCGTGGTTTCCGATCCCAGCGTCGATCCCAAGGGCGTCGTCGAACCTCTTGCGCCCGCCTACGCCTACAATCGCTTTCAGGCATTTTCCGGATTTAACTACGGATTCTACGATCAGGACAATCTCACCGATCTAGTGCGCGGCTTTCAGTCGGATACTTATTCGGGAACGGTCGGTGCCGAGTTCCGCGTTGCTCCCTGGCTGCATGTCGGCGGTGCCTTCAGCTATCTGGAGAGCGATACCGATCTGAGTTCCGACTTCGGCAACATCGATCTCGACGGCACGCTGATCAGCGCCTACGCGACCACCTTCTACGGTAACTTCTACCTCGATACCCTCTACAGCTTCGGTCAGTTCGACAACGACATTCACCGCAACACCCTGCTCGGCCGTCATGCCACCGGCAACACCGAGAGCGAGACTCACAATGTCGACGTCAACCTCGGCTACAATATTCCGCTGACGCGGAAAATCGTCGTCGGTCCGACCCTCGGCGTCAACTACGCCACCGGCGACATCGACGGCTACACCGAAACCGGTGGCCGCAACGCCAACCTAATCTATCCCGACGATGATTTTGAGTCGACCGTCGGCCGTCTCGGCGGACAGATCAGTTACAGCACCGACAGCCGCTTTGGTAAAGTTACCCTGCAGGGACGCGCCGGATGGGCCCACGAATTCACTCCCGAGGACGATCCAGTTTCCGCTACCCTGGAGACCTCGCCTTTCCTGCTGGTCACCGGCAGCAACGCACAACGTATCGGCGACTACACCGCCACCGGCAACAGCGCCTACGTCGGCGAAGACTGGCTCGAATTGGGTGTCGGCGTTCGTCTCGACCTGAGCCGTCATTGGAGCGCTCAAGTCGACTACGAAGGCCAGTACGGTCGCGACGATGCCAGCGCCCACTTTGCCGGCCTCAAACTCAGCTACGAGTGGGGCACGCAGTTCCTCTCGGCCTTGCGGTAAAGGCCGTTCGGCCAGGTCTGACCTAGCGGAGTGCGAGCGGCGTGCCACCGCTCTCGCACCGCTCCAAATCGGACTGCCGCCCAACCGTCCGCGGAGGCTTGCCTCCGTGCCTAATCGCAAAGCGCACCCGCCAAGATACCGGCGGGCCTCGGCGAAGGTCGGGCATTTCGAGCGGTTTCGAGCGAGTCGAAAGCCAGAGCGGAGGCAAGCCCTGAGCTTTACCCATGTTTTCGTGTTCAATGCTGCGTCGTTATGCCGAAGGCATAACAGCGATTAGCGCGGGGTTGAGGGAGTGAAGCGACCGATACCCCGGGTAAAATCAGGTAACGGAATCGACCCTGGAAGGGGCGCAGCGGCGAGGGTAGTGCTTGGCTCCGTTCGAGAATCGTCGGGGTGCGTCTGGCGCTGGCACGCGGCTGGCATCCCTCCGGGATGCGGCCAAGGGACGATTGTTGACCGGTGGTGTCGCTTCGCTCAACCACCGGCTCACCGGCTAACGGCTTGGAAAGCTCCGACTTCCCTCTGATCGATTGAATTATGGGTAAAGCTCAGGGCAAGCCTCCGCACTCCACGCAGGAGCCAACTCAATCGCTCGACTCCCGCAGCAAGCAACAAGCGATCACTTTTTCTTACGCTTCTTCTTGCGTGATTTAGTATGCCTCGACTTCGTCGCTTTGCGATTTTTGCCGACCCTCTGACCGGGGGCCGGTGGGCCAAAGCCTGCTGACTCGCGATACTTGGCGATCATGTCCGCCCGCACCTCGGCGATCTCTTTTTCCATGCGTTCGACTTCGTTGGCGTCAAGCTTGCGCACATCGGTCGACTCCTCGCCTTTACGCGGACGACCTCGACCGCGCTTTTTAACTGGCGGCTGGTCACCATCAAAAGCGATCGGCACCTCGCGCGGCGGCGGGCCTTTCTCGCCTGCCTTTTCGCGCTTTTTGCGATCCTTGACGGTCCAGGGGTCGGGCTCCTCATCGATGAGATAGTCTTCCATCCAGCGCCAGACCTGCTTGCTGGTATAAAACTTCTCGCCCATCTCGCGAGCGATGTAAGCGCCGACAGATTCCTCGGTCCAAATATCCTTCTCGCCGCCATCGACGCCGAGCTTTGAAGGGCGCAGCGTGCGCATCTCCCATTGCAGAGCGTGCAATTCATCGCGGGTCGGAAAGCGCTTTTTCTTCACCGGCTTGCGCGGTTTGGGCTTCAAGCCGAGCACCTGTTCCCGGTAGTGCTTCAACCATAAGCTTACCCCCTGTCGAGTGACATCGAGTTCTCTAGCCAACGCGGACGCCCCGATCTCTTTCTCGTGAATACGACGCGCAAATTCATTGCGCTCCTCATCGGTGTACATCGACATTTTCCCGCGTCGGCCTTTTTTGAAAGGCTTAAACGTTTCTTTGTCGACTGGCGGATCTTCATCCATCAGTTGATGTTAACGCGACTTCGAGGCAGTTCAACTCTGCGCCGAGGTTTTGAGCGATCCGCACGATCAAAAAGGTTGGCAGCCACGAGATGCCGCTATCAGATTGGGCCCGCTGATCTCACTCCACCCGTTCTACTGAAAACTGTGCAGTCCGATACAACGAAACATCTGTTCGCCTACGGCACACTGATGATTCCCGAGATTTGGACCGCCGTCACGGGCTCCGAAAGCGTCGGCGAACCTGCCACTTTACGAAGTCACGCCCGCCTTCTGGTGGCCGGCGCCGACTTTCCCGGACTGGTCGTCAGCAACGATCCTAACCGCCGAGTCGCCGGTTGCCTCTACCGCGATCTTGACGAAAGCCTGTTTCAACGACTCGACCGCTACGAAGATGATTTCTATCAACGTCGACAAGTGAATGTAGATTGCGCCACAGGCGAGCAACTGGCTTGCCAAACCTATCTCGTTCCACGTGAGCATCACCATCTGTTGAGCGACAGCGAGTGGAATCCTGAAACCTTTCGCGCCAACGCACTTTCCCGCTACCTCGCATGCCTTGGCATTGCTGAACCCGGAAATTCACCACCTCACAAAAGCTCTACATGATCTCCCCTATCCCACGTTTTTTGCCCAGCAGCCTGCCGCACCTTCTCTGCCTGGCATTGTTCACTGGTTGCGCTTCGGACTTTGATTCCACTTACTCAAACAACCCCGGGACGGGTTCCGGAGCTGATCCCGGCGTTCCCTCATGGTCGATCCAATACGAGGGCCGAATTGTGCCCCGCGGCAAGAGCTTTCATATTGTCGACCTTTTCGAAGTCTCGTCTGCTGACATCGCCAGCTTAAAATCTTCGGGCTCCAAGCCGATTGCCTATTTCAGCAGCCAGTACGAGAACTGGCGCCCAGACTCCAGTCGCTTTCCGCAAGCGGCACTTGGTAAGCCTCTAGGGAATTGGCCCGGCGAGCGCTGGGTCGACACCCACTCTGCCGCGGTCAGGAGCATCATGCTGGCCCGTCTCGACCTGGCGCGGTCACGTGGATTCTACGGCGTCGATATTGACAATGTCGACGGTTACGAAAGTAACACCGGGTTTCGCTACGGCTCAGGCGAAGCTGTTGCATGGGTTCAGTTTCTGGCCCGCGAAGCCCACGCTCGAGGCTTGAAGTTCGGACTGAAAAATGCGCCTGAGCTGATTTCTTCGGTGCGCGGGAGTATTGACTACTACGTCGTCGAAGAAGGCCATCAATACGGCCACATCAACTCTTACCGCCGACTCGGACGACCGGTCTTCAATATCGAATACCAACCGCTCGAACGCACGCTACCCGGCATCTACACCATCTACAAATCCGGGGCCGTCATGGATGCCCGCGAGGCCATCGTCCCTGCAAGGTGACGGCAGGTAGCCCTTGCGCTGCTGCCGACTTTCAATTCGGCGTTTGAACCGTACAAGACGCACGAATCTGATCGATATCGCACGCTGCACACAGCCCAAAGTCTTCCAACTCCCAACTCCCAACTCCTAACTCCCAACTCCTAACTCCTAACTCCTAACTCCTAATCCCTCGAGCCTGGCGTGATTTTCATTTCGATCACTTTATCGCCTCGCTTGATCTTAATCTCGACTTCCTCATCAGCTTTCATTTCGCCCATCACTGCAGTCAGATCGTAGATGTTTTTCAGCACGGTTCCGGCCAGACTGACGATGATATCGCCGCCTTTGACGCCGGCCTTCTCCGCTGGACCGTTGGCGGCCACACCACTGAGTTTGATGCCCTCAACTTCGGTCGCCGTATAGTCCGGCTGAGTGCCTAGATAGATGCGGAATCCGCCGCGCCCCTTGTTCTTCGGCGGCTCGACTTTGACGTAATCGGGTGCCGTATCGCTGATCAACAAACCTCGAGCGACCAAGCCCATGAAGCGGGCAATGTCGCGGGCGCCTTCGTAGTTGATTTTGTCCGCCGTGTCGCGTGGCGTGTGGTAGTCGCTGTGCGAACCTGTCCATGCATTTAAGATCGGCACGCCACGCAGATAGAAAGCGCTCGCATCGGTCGGCAGGTAGGTGTCGTTCTGAATGGTGAGCGGCAGACCGACGACCACGTTGCGACGTTCGATCTCGCCCGGCCAGTAAGTGCTCGAGCCCACGCCCTGCACGATCAGCGATTTGTCGAGGCGACCAACCATATCCATGTTGAGGTTGGCAGCGATCTTTCCGGTCAGTCGGGCATCGGTGCCACCCGCGTGATCTTTGGCGTACTGCTTGACGAAATGCGAGACGCCCAGCAATCCAAGTTCCTCGCCTGACCAGGTCGCGAAGATCGCGTCGCGCTTCATTGCCAGCTTGCCGTCAGCTTTCTGCGCCGCGAGCAATTGAGCGATTTCCAACACGGCACCCGAGCCCGACGCATTGTCATCCGCACCGTTGTGAATCTGATCGAGTTCATCTTTCTTCGCCAGGGAACCGCGCCCCGCTTCAGCGCCGAGATGGTCAATGTGCGCACCGACCACCACCGGAGCAGCCGCCGATTCTTTGCCGTCTTCACCTGCTGGCAGGCGGCCGAGCACGTTGCGCCCGGTGCGCGTTTCCTGCAGGACATCGATGGTCGCGCTGAGCTTCACATCGGGAATGTTAATACCAGAAATCATCTCTCCCTTGTCGAGAACGTCGTGGAGTTCCTGCAGGTCCTCACCGGCTGCGGCGAGCAATTTTTTCGCAATGTCGGTCGAAACCGAGATCGCCGGGATCCCGGAACCGGCCAGCGAGGCATCGAAGCTCAACTCCACGACCTCGCTGTTCGTTTTAGAATTCGGGCCGGTGACAAAGATGATTCCCGCGGCCCACTTCTGCCGCGCCTTGAGCGCTTTGTGGCGCAGACTGGCAAACTGCTGGAAGCGATCGCGCTCGGTTTTCTCCACATCCTCGGGCGAGTAACGCAGCACCATCACCCACTTGCCTTTGACATCGAGGTGGAAATACGACGAGTAGAGCGGCGAATCCTTGTCCGATCCGCCCGCCAGGCCAGCTGGTATTTCGATGCCGTATCCGGCAAAAACGATTCCCGCAGGTTCGACCGGACCGTTGTTGGAGAACGAAATGGGTCGCCAGTCATCGTTGAGCTTCGGCTCCCCTACTGCCTCACTACCCGTGATGGTCAGCTGGTTTCCCTTGCCAAGGTCGACTCCCGCAGTGAAGTCAAAATGCTGAAAATAGGTGCCGTCGTCACCCGCCGGTACCAGTCCAAAACTCTCAAATGCGCGCGCGACATAATCGGTGGCAGCCCTGGCACCAGGCGTGCCGGTCAGGCGGCCCTGCAGTTCATCCGAAGCCAGATAGCCGATATGCTGGCGAAGATCGTCGGCGCTGATTTCGGTAACCGTCGTGGAGGTATCGGGAGCATCGATTTCAACCGGAGCATCGTTGGACGAGGGTTTATCGGCAGGATTCGCATCGACCTTGAGCATGGCCAGAGCCTTCTCGTGATCCCAATTGGCGATAAAAATCTGCGAAGCTTCCTCGACCGTACGATTACTGGTCCATGACAGGCTTTTCCCATCCGGCGAAAATACCGGCAAACCGTCGAAACCGTCGGTGTAGGTCACTCTCACCGGATCGGCCTCGCCTTTTGAATCAACCAGATAGAGTTCAAAGTTACCGAAGCCGTGTTTGTTGGTAGCGAAAATCAGATACTCGCCCGAAGGATGAAAATAAGGTGCCCACGACATCGCGCCGAGGCGGGTCAGTTGCTTCTGATCACTGCCGTCGGCATTCATGGTGTAGACCTCCGCCGTCAGCCCTTCGCGATCGAAGCGACGCCAACAGATCTTCTTGCCGTCAGCACTGAAGAACGGACCGCCGTCGTAGCCCTCCGCCTTGGTCAGCTGTTTCACATCACTGCCATCAGCGTTCATCGAGTAGATTTCCATCAGGAACGATTTATTCATCTCGAACCACTTGGCATCTTCGGCGCTTAACTCGCTGTCGTACGCCTGCCGGTTCGATGCAAAGACGATGCGTTTGCCGTCCGGCGAATACGCCCCTTCGGCGTCGTAGCCTTCAGCGTCGGTCAGGTTGCGATACTTTTTGCTATCGAGATCGTAGTCGTAGATTTCGTAATTCTCGTCGTAGTCCCACGAATAGCGGCGCTCTTTGCCACTGGCGCGAAAATCGAGTTCCGCCTTCTGCTTTTCGCGTGCCGCAGGATCGCCCTGGGTCGAGGCGAACATAACCTTTTTCTCATCCGGTTTGATCCATGCACACGTCGTCTTACCGAATCCGGGTGACACCCGTTCGGTGTCACCAGTCTCAAGATCCATCAGGTAAATCTGGTAAAAGGGATTGTCCTGTTCGCGCTCGCTCTGAAAGATCAATTTGCTGCCGTCGGCTGAAAAATAGCCTTCACCCGAACGCTTGCCTTCGAAGGTAAGTTGTCGGGTCGCTCCAAGTAATTTTGCCTCTTCGGCAACCGGATCATTGGCCTTGGCTTTACCGTCAGCCGTCGGGACATCCTGCGCCGAGACCAGTGAATGCCCAATCGCCAGCATGGCTACCGAAAGGCTGAGAAATAATTCGCGAACGTTGCTACTCATCATCATCATTATCGAGTCCGGGTTGGAACCCGTTTGACTGTCTCTTAGCCGACTCAAAGGGTCAATCGCCACTTGCTGGCGTGTTTCAGCTGTTCCTGGCCTGACTTGATCGGCAATACTGTGCTCATGTCTGACCTCGCTCCCGACTCACAGGAACCGGAAACCCTCGCTGAGGGAAAATATCTCACGCTGCGCAAACGCCGCGGCTGGGAGTACGTAGAACGAATAGGATCAAAAGGCGTGGTCGCCGTGATCGCCATCACCGACGACCGTCAATTGGTTTTGGTTGAACAAAAACGACCCGCTTTGCAAAAATATGTCATTGAGCTACCGGCCGGTCTCGCTGGCGATATCCCCTACCAGGAGGACGAACCGCTGGCGGCTGCGGCGAATCGGGAACTGTTTGAGGAAACCGGATACCGCGCCAAAGACATGCGACAACTCGTTGCGGGACCTTCTTCGGCGGGATTGTGCACTGAAGTCGTCAGCTTTTATGAAGCTCGCGGCTTGACCCGTATGACGCAGGGTGGCGGTGACAGCAACGAGAACATCCGTGTCCATCATGTTCCCGTCCCGGAAGTCCGTGGCTGGTGCGCCGACCGAGCCGCCGAGGGCAAATTGGTCGACTTCAAGATCTTCGCCGCGCTCTTTTTGGTATCCATCGATTCCCATAAAATTCAGCCACGCCTCTGGCACTAGCGTTTGAACAAGTCCCAACTGACAGAGCGAAAGGCGAACGCCAGCACGCTGATAAATGGCCCATCTGTCGGCGCCCCTTAAGGGCGGTAAAATCCAGGCAACGTCTACCCAGTCCTGAAGGCCACGGGCTGTGTGCTGGTGGGCCTTCAGCCTTTTTTTCTCTGCCTTTTCGTGCCGCCTACCCTGACGCCTGTGGGGTGCTATCCCATGCTACGTCTGCCAAGTCTAGACTTGTCGATTCGGATCTACTTAACCACTAGCCAAAAAAGTCCCGCCTCTTTCGAAGCGGGGCTTTCCGATTTGATATTCAGTTGTTGAGAACTCGCTCCAACGCAGACAGCTCAGGTCAATTCGCAGCCAACGGCCCTGGCGCTCCAAACAGGCGGAAGCTGCTGTATTGGCCCGTGCCGAGGTCATACTGGTAGTAGGTGTTCCAGTTGTCGACCTGCTTGCTGTAGCGGCTGCGTTTCTTGTTCTCTTCGTCGTCTTCGTCGTCTCCAGTATCGCCTTCGATCAAGTTGCCGTTCAGATCGAAACGGTCGGATTGCTC
Organism: Verrucomicrobiales bacterium; assembly: GCA_037969585.1. Lineage (GTDB taxonomy): Bacteria > Verrucomicrobiota > Verrucomicrobiia > Verrucomicrobiales > DEV007 > JBBKXR01. The sequence continues at coordinate 5,010 of JBBKXR010000079.1, read as the reverse complement.
AAATTTGAACAGGTCAACGAACGGCAGGAAGTTGAACGGTGTGAACGGCGTGATAATCACGACCGGTTCTTCCGGTGTCGGAAAGAACGGCACCACCGGCGGCACGACTGCGGCTCCGCCACCTCCGCCAGTTGCACCGACTACTCCAACAGCTGCTGCCGGGGTAAACACGCCGATCGCATCGTAGTAGATCGTGTAGTTGGTTGTACCGTTGACCAAGCCATTGCCGCCGACGTAGGTTCCGGTGTTACTGCCAAGCTGAGCGTTGTCGGTCAGTCCGGTCAGATTCGGCCGGTCGCCGGGGTCGGCCACGGCCGCCACAGAACCTTGCTGGACCATGTCGCCGGGCACGAAGTCAACGCCACCTTCTTCCGAGGCTCTCAGCCACAGGTCGGGGTTCAAGTAGACTTCATCGGCGCGGCCCGACAGTTCGCCAGCCACAGGAAATGGCGCGATGAAGCTCTGGCCGCCAGCGATTCCACCGGTATCCGTGCCACCGTCCCCGGGGGTTCCCGACGCATACTTGCTGAAGTTCAGCGTCGTATCGCGTCCGATCAGGTTGAGTTCACGTTTCGGGATATAGATGCGCAGTTCCGATCCGAAGCCGTAGAAGGCGCTGGAGAACACGCTGCCATTTCTGGCAGTCAGCGAACCATTCGCCGCCGTGCTCTGGAACGGATCGTTGCGGCTGACACCAAAGTAGGTGTTGCCCTCGCCGATGGTCGACACGCTCGACTGGGTGTTGAAGTCGCCGTGTCCGATCAGCACCCGGTCGAGGATTGCACTTCCTCCTACCTTGACGTAGATATCACCGCTGCGCTGACCCGATCCCGGAGCATAGGCATTGCCGTTGATATCGCTACCCGGCACCCGTTCCCAGTCGCCGTGGCCGATCATGACGGAGTTGAGGGTGTCACCGTTGCCGGCGGCATTGACGCCGGGAGCAAACGACCCATCCTGAGCGGTGAAGTTGCCACCGACCGTGATGTCGATCACGCCGGTCTTGATGCCATCCACGTCGATGCTGCCGTGTCCGACCTTTGCCCAACCGAGCTTGACACTGGCCTCAAGATTTCCGGTCCCCGGAATGTTGGTGCCCGCGGTGGTGGCGCCAAACATGTTGAAGTCGCCACCCACCTGGACGGTGATATCGCCACTGAAATCGCCGACGATGCCCAGGTTGTTGCCGCCAGCGGTAATGCGGCCGACATCCGGCTGGGAGTGACCGATCTGGGTAAAGCCCATGAAGTTGGTACTCGCACCGTCGTTGGCTTCCGGCGGACCACCCGTAGCTGGGAGGTCGCGCCGCGCCGAGATCATGTTCAGGTTGCCGGCGACGTTCACCGAGATGTCGCCGATGGCTGCGCCTTCGTTGTTGTCACCACCGTGACCGACGTGGACGTGGGCGCTGATGACAGGAGCATTATTGGGAAGATCATCGGGGATCGGTACGCCACCGTTAGCACGCAGCAGGGCGGTGTGGGCCGGGTTGGTGGGATCGAAATCGACACCGGCCGGCAGAATGGGGCGCACGCCATTGGCGGTCATCAGCATGTTGCCGCCGGCGTTAATGGTGATGTCACCCCTGTTCTGTAAATCACCAGCCGCAACGCCAGTCCAGCTGCTGTCCGGGTCAGAATAGCCGTGACCGACCTGGGTAAAGGAATGCTCCTTGGCGGCACTGCCGATCAAGATCACATCCTGAGCCGCGTCCACCGTGATATTGCCATCGCTCACCACCCACAGATTGTTGTAGAGGCCACCGTGACCGATCGCCACGGCGCTTCTTTCGACCTGGCTGAACAACGTGGGATCGGTGGCATCGATGCGGTACTGTTCGCCCGATGCGCTGCCGTCGAGCACGACGTGGCCGCCCGTCGAATTGACGAAAATGTCACCGTTGAAAATCAACGCGCGCTCCAGATCGCTGCTGCGCTCTTCCAAATCGCGATGACCAATGGCTGTCAGCCGGAAATTACCGGCGCCAGCGGCCAACTGAATATTGCCCCCGGCCGTCACGTCGATGTTGCCGTTCTTGTCTTTGAAGTTGCGGCGCGGGGTGGCATCGTTGTAAGCCGTATCCCGACCGCCGTGGCCGATGATCGCCCAGGACCTGTCACTGCGATGAGAGCCGTGACGGATCATTCCGTTGTAGCTCGCTGCTGTCGGATTGGCGACCTCGCCAGTGCCGCCATCCAGAACCGGCCGGAGCGGATCCAGTTCCGCTGTAAAGGGATTGTTTACGCTGTGTTCAAACATTCCCTGCACATAGTCGAGCTTCACACTGCCGCCTGCCAAAACCTGTATATCGGCGGTGGTGTCGGCCGTAGCGCCCGCCACCGTGACCATGTTGCCGAAAGCGTCGCCGAAGCGGTTGACCAGCATCAATTCCTGTCCCGTGATGAACACGGTTCCGGTGGCATCTCTGTTGCCCGCCAGAATACCGCCGGTAGTGCCGAACTCGGTGGTTGCGACGACGTTGCCCGAGGTAGAATCCTCCGTCGTTGGACTGGTGCGCGTCTGGTTAGCCCTCACCTCACTGCTGTAGGTGCCGCCGATCTGACCGTGAGTCTCGTTGCCACCGTGACCGATCTGTGCGTAGGAATAAATGAAACTGCCCGCAGTCACTTCAATATTACCACCAGCCTTCACCAGGATGTCGCCAATGGTAAAGCGGTTGTTGGTGGCGTCGCCACCGTGACCGAATTTCGCATAACTGCGCTGCACCTCACTGCCACGGGCGTCGCCGCGATTGGTCGTGGTGGCGCCATTGGTCAAAGTGGTGACCGGCTGACTGACCTGCACGGTCGAGCCGGACAATCGGATGTCGCCGCCCGCTTCGATGCGGATGTCGCCAGCCAGATAGTCAGAGGTGTCATTGTTGCCCGCCAAAAAGCCACCGTGACCGATCTGCGCGTAGTCATCGCGCTTGGTGCCTGCTTCGAAATCGATCTTCGAGGCAGCGTTCAGGATCGCTCCGGTCGTCGCATCGACACCCGCCAGCACCGTGATGTCGCCGATGTAGTTGGTGTTTTGAATGTCCGAGGCACTGTTGCCGCCGTGACCGATCTGCACCTGGTTACGACCGCCAAAACCGAAGGTGTTTTGGTCATAGTCAATGCCAATGCTGTCGAGATAATCGAAATTCGAGGCAATATACTCGAAATCAGTGACTTCATCGTAGTTGGGGTCGGCAGGATTCAGGTTCTGGCCCTGATGCTGGTCGTCGAGACTACCATTTAGCCCGGCAGCGAAGGCACCCACGCTGCCGGAAGTGCCCGCCCGCCCGGTGATACTGCCGAAACGTGAGGTTACAGTTACGTCGCCCACCAGATTGGTGAACAGATCGTTGCCGCGTTGCACGTTGAAATCCTCGTTGTTCACGCCGGTCGTATTGGCATGGTAAGCGACCGTTGCCCGCTGGCGCGAGGCGTTTGCTTCCGGGCCGCCACCGCCGATGGAGTGCCCGATCGTGGCGTAGCCATTCCAGCCACCACCTGCTTGAAGATTCACGTCAGCACCGGCGGCTACGGTGATGTGTCCCTGGACTTCACCGCCCACTTGCGACGCCCCCAGGTGACCGATCGACACCGGCGCGTCGATCGCGCCATTGAGCTGCACGATCCCACCTGCATTGACATTGATATCGCCATAGATCGGTGCCGTACGGGCGATGCCAGTGGGATACTGGCCGTTACGGGACCCCATGTTCACGGAGCGAAAGTCACTAACCGTGCCACCGTTGTCGAGGGTCAACGTGCGCGAACCACTGTTTACCGCTCCATCGCCGCCGTGGCCGATGCTGATAGCTCCGCGCTTGTTCTCCGCCTGCATGATCAGGCTACCCTTGAGGTCGACGTTGATGTCTGCCGCATTGCCTACCCCTGCACGTCCAGCCCCACTCTCCGGCAGCAAGTCACCTACCCCATCAGTCCCATCTTGTAGATTCCGCCACCACCAGTTGCCGATGTCCGAGCGCCGCAAACTGTCGGAGATCGGAATAAAGCCGGTGGTCGCAACGGCGCCCAGTCCGTCGGTGAGCGGATTACTGGTGTAGCCAGTGACTGGCACGTTGCCATAAAGAAAGAGCGTCGCATTCGGATTCAAGGCGACGTTGGCCAGCTTGTCGATAGCATCCTGAGCCAAAACCGCATCGATGCCGGCAACCAAAGCCTCACCATCTGCGAGTGCTCCCGGTTCGAATGTCCCCGTGAAGCTAGTGGCATTGGCGTGAAATATGTTGCCCGTGTCGTAGAACCCGACCTTGGTGATGTAGCGTGAGCTCGGAGGACCTGCCATGATCAGGTTGCTGGCCGCCAAGTTAGTTTCTCCGAAACGTGAACCGACCACCACCGAGGAGTTGTTGGTAACGTCGTTAAGGAATATCGTGCCACCGCGCTGGCCGAACTGACCGTTGCCGACGTAGAAGTCATAAATGTCCTCGACATTTGTGAGGCCAATGAAGTCGCTGGCGTTCGCCGTGCCGGCGTTCGGAAGGTATGTAAAGCCGGCTAAGTCCGTTTCCTGTCCGCCCCAACCGGCGATCAAATTGACCGAGCCGCTGCCCGCGGTGCGCACATGGGTCAACACCGTGATGTTGCCGGCAGCGAACAGACCGAGATCGGCGCTGGTGTTCCACTGCAGCGCATGATTGGGATTGTTGTTGGTATCCGCGGATAGGTTACGCACAAAAATGTCACCATTGGTGGCGCCGCCACCTTGGGTGGCAACGATGACGTTGACGCCGCCCTGCAATAAAGCATTGAGGTCGGCGATCGACAGCGAATCGGTGTTATCACCGATGGTGATGTTGCCCGGATCGAACAGCACGCTGCCGTTCCTGCCGTTGACTGAGGTCGCGCTGATGTTGCCGCGATAAGTCAGGTTGCGCTTACCGGAAATTTCGACCAGACCACCGTTGCCGATCTCGCCGAGTCCCTGAGCCAGAACGTCGCCGTTAAAGATGGTATCACCGTCGGACCAAGCCACCACCTGCCCGGCGTCGCCGGT
>JBBKXR010000078.1:0-17151 GCA_037969585.1 Verrucomicrobiales bacterium | reverse complement strand
GATCGGATTGGGGTGGACTGCAGGTATTACGCGGCTTACGAAACAAGGTATTTCATTAAATCGTGCTCGAAACTGCATCGCCTTCGAATGCCGACAATGCCAGTCGTGGACTTTCCACCAAGCCTGCGGCACAGTGCGCCGCGCATCATGACTCAACACGAATGGCACGAACTCACTCCCGATGGCGACAAGCGTTTTTTTCGCGCGCGCCATCAGGGTAAAATCTGGAAATTCGACACCACTCTGGCGAGCGATGATGATTGGCACGCGATCGAGGAGCCGGAACGGGAATACCTCGACCAGTTGCGCGACATTCTGTTTCGGAAGTATCAGCGCAAGCGTATCCCGCATCGTTTGTTGGCAGAAATCGAAACGATGATTGAAGATTTGCCCGCCGACGATGAACCTGACGGCGATTCCGAAGAGTAAGCTGAGCTGATCCGCCGTGACGCCCGACGTACTACGCCAGTTCGACAAGCGACATCTGTGGCATCCGTTCACTCAGATGCAGGCGTGGACCGCAGACGATCATGACCCGCTGATTATCGCTTCGGGAAACGGGGCAGTGCTGCACGACATCGATGGCAACGAATACATCGACGGTAACGCTTCCATATGGACGAATGTTCACGGTCACAACCATCCAGACCTCAACCAGGCGATCCAATATCAACTTGGACAAATCGCTCACTGCTCGGCCCTCGGAACCACCAACGAACCCGCGATCCGTCTCGCCGCTGAGCTGGTCGGACTGTTTCCGGCTGACACGCTGACTCGGGTATTTTTCACTGACGACGGATCCACTGCCATCGAGTGTGCGTGCAAAATGGCGCTGCAGTATCGGCAACAAGTCGGCGAGGCTGAGCGCACGCGTTTCCTCGCTTTCGATCAGGCCTACCACGGCGATACTGCCGGTGCCGCTTCGCTCGGTGGCATCGCCGCGTTTCAGGGCAGTTTCGCAAAAAGCGGTTTCGCCGTCGACCACATCAGCGATGTCAACCAGCTCGACTGCCTACCCGACGATCTGATCAAAAGCCTGACCGCGGTATGTATCGAGCCCCTTATTCAAGGCGCCGCCGGTATGAAAACCTGGCCCGCTGGCTCGCTGAAAAAACTCAGCGACTGGTGTCGGCAGCACGACATTTTTCTGATCCTCGACGAAGTCATGACCGGCTTCGGTCGCACCGGAACGATGTTTGCCTGCGAACAGGAAGGCGTGACGCCGGACTTCATCGCTCTCGCCAAGGGGCTCAGCGGCGGATATCTGCCGATCGCCGCGACGCTGACCAGCGAGCGGGTTTACGAAGCGTTTCTCGGAGAAACCGAACAGCTGAAAACTTTTTTTTACGGCCACAGCTACAGCGCCAATCCGCTCGGTTGTGCGGCGGCGCTCGCCAACTTGAGCATCTTTAAAAAAGAAAAAACGTTGGAGCTGTTACCCGCCAAAATCGAACACCTGCGCCGCGAGATCGATCAGCGATTCGCCGATCACCCCAACGTCGCTGAGGTTCGTCAGTGTGGCCTGATCGTCGGCATCGACATTGCCGACGCTGACGGCACTGCCTTTCCTTGGCATCACGAGACCGGCCATCGCATCTGCCTCGTCGCCCGCCAATTCGGTCTGTTAACCCGTCCCGTGCGCGACACTCTGATCTTAATGCCACCGCTGTGTATTACCACTGAGCAGCTTAGTCACGCAGTTGACGCACTACGGCGAGCGAGCGATAGCGTTTGCGAAAGTTGACACTCGACCCGGTTTCGGCACAAATGTAGCACTCTCAATTTTATGGCGGTCATCAAACAAGCTTGCCCCAAGTGCGGCCAACGAGTCTCCGGCGACGAAAGTTTCTACGGAACTTCGGTCGACTGTCCAATCTGCACTGCTAAAATTTTCTTCCCCGATCCGCACAAAGAAGAGGCCACCGACAACAAACCGGCCACTGCCGAGAGTTCCGCCAAGGACCGCGAATCAGATCGCACACCTCGATCCGAACTCTCAGCGGAAAAAGATTCCTCAAAGGACCTGCGTGATCTCGCCGAGAATAAATCATCTTTGTCCGGTCGTGACTCCATCGACGAAGCACCGCAGGTAAAAATTTCGCGAAGCCTGCCACCAACCGATCAAGGCTACGCTGAAACGCCTTCACCGACCCTGAGTATTATTTCGATGGTGCTCGGCATCCTCAACGCCATTACCTTCTGCCTTCCCTCGATGCTGCTTGCACCGGCCGCGATTATCTGTGGCCACATCGCACTCATCAAAGGCAAGTTCAGCCCGATCCAACCCGCCCCCGGTCGTTCGATGGCGATTGCCGGACTAATCCTCGGTTATGTCGGCATGGTCGTCATGCTGGTGACCTTGGCGCTGGTCGTCAGCGGTCTGGTAAAATTACCCGAATGGCTCAACGGTGCGACAGCGGAGTAGAAAACCAGTTCCCCCCATCCCTACCCTTCACTTCACCCACTCTTCCGGCGGCCGCACCGGCACGCCCCGCTCGGCGAGAAAACGCTTCACGTCTGACACCGTGTATTCACCGAAGTGAAAGACGCTCGCGGCGAGCACCGCATCGGCCTTGCCAGCATCGAGGACATCGGCCATGTGCTGCAACGAACCGGCGCCACCACTGGCGATCACTGGAATGCCCACCGCTTCACTGACCGCCGCCGTCAGTTGTAGATCGTAGCCGGCCTTGGTCCCGTCCGAGTCCATGCTGGTCAGTAAAATTTCACCCGCACCGCGTTGCTCGACCTCGCGCGCCCACTCAATCGCGTCCAGGCCAACAGGCTTGCGACCGCCGTGGGTGTAAACTTCCCAACCGCCGCCATCCTCCGGCGACCGCCGTTTGGCATCGATCGCCACCACGATGCACTGCGCGCCAAACGCTTTCGCCCCAGCCGATACCACCTCGGGATCGTTCACCGCCGCCGTATTAACACCGACCTTGTCGGCCCCGGCGAGCAGCATTTCACGCATGTCCTCGACCGTGCGAATACCACCGCCAACGGTCACCGGCATAAAGCAGCGTTCCGCCGTTTCGCGAACCACATCGACCATCGTCTTGCGCTCTTCCGACGACGCCGTGATATCGAGAAACACCAACTCGTCCGCGCCCTGATCGTTGTAAGCCACCGCGCTCTCCACTGGATCACCGGCATCGCGCAGATTGAGAAATTTGGTCCCCTTGACCACACGGCCATCGGTGACATCGAGACAGGGAATGATGCGTTTGGTGAGCATGGTCGGCTGACGAGTGACGAGTGACGACAGATATATATCGGTAAGCGACCTTTGCCCACACCTGAGCGACAGGCAACCGCTTTGGACTCGTCGTTCTACCTAAACACAGCCCACAGCACCACCAGCGCGAAGAACCCAAAAATCAACAACACGAGCGCCAGCAAAACCTTCACCAGACCCGACGTCTTAGCCTTGACGGTTGGCGTCATTTCGATGACTCGAGCGTACTCGTCAGTAAAAACGAACTTGCCCTTGTCAGAGTTTAGGTAGCCGAGATTGGCAGCGCTGATCATGGTGCCAATTGGAAATGCCAGCAGCCCGAGCATCGACAATGTCCTCGCTGGTTGCCATGCCGAGGGGTGAAGCTTGCGCAATTTGGTCCCGAGGTGAGCTGACGAACCACCAAGAAGTAATACCACAACAAATATTGCCACCCCCTCAACAACACTGTCGCCATCTCCGCTCAGCGAAGCAAAATCGAATCCATCAAAGACAACCCCTGCGCAACCCAGCAGTAGCGCAGCACCGCCGATGAGATGCATCACCCCGAGTGTTTTCATCGCATTTTCATGGCCGATGTGCTTCTGTCGAATTTCAGCAAGGTCAGCCTCGGGCGTCGGATGAACAACGGGAGAAGCGCCATCGGCAACCCCGGAGCCGGGAACCGCGCTGAGAGCAGCGCCGGTGTAGAAATTGGAAGGAAGGTCTAAACTCATAAGCCTCTATATTTAATTTATTATAATTTCCATAATTAATGCGTCAAAACAATTCTGCAGCTTTTGCGAATTCTACTTAACTATTATGAATTTTCTGGATAACTGAATGAATATGTGATTTCCTGTTCCGTAACTCTTCATCTTGCTTCGCCATGAAAACGCTGCCTCAATACCTGATGCCCATGCCAGATCGCTATCGTGACGGCTCCTTTGACGTCGTCGTTCGCGATGCCGGTTCCGCTGTCATTTTCTGGGATCTTGTCCACGAAGCAACCGCCACTGGCACGACCGATCAACTCGCTGTGCGCAGCCGCTCGACCGAGGGCGATTTTGATAAGACCTTGAATCTACACGATCACGCTGGCCACCTGCTCCTGCCATTGCAGAGCGACGCCCGTGAATACATCATCGAACTCGGCTGGCTTTCGAAAAAGGACGGAGAGTTCACCGTCATCTCCAGCGATACCATTTCCCTGCCGGCAACTCCCACCCATCACCGTCGCAACGTGGATCCCGCCACTTCTGGAAACCAGTCACCAGCAGTGCGTCACCCTCGCTACGCCGGTATCGCTGTACCGATCGAGAAACGCGGTTTCCGCCCCGGCCTTTCCGCCTGATCCGCCAAGCGTCACTGCACTACTGACCGGCACGCCATGGCGAGATCCGCATCCCAGAGCGGATCGCCGCAGAAAAAAAATCCGTCGCGCACGTACTCGCGACGACGCAAACAGGACAGCGCTGCGACAGACACTGCCGACCATAGTTCGGCAGCAAAAAAAACGATCGACGATCCCGAGGTCGAAGCGTTTCTGGAGTATCTCGAAGTCGAGCGCAACTCCTCGCCGCGCACGCTGACCAATTACCAGCACGCGCTCAGTACCTTTCGCGCCGCCGATGCCTGGCGCGGCAATTTCCCCGGCTGGCAGCAACTCGACTCCGATCACTTTCGTCGCTACCTGTTCGAGTGCATGAAGCGCGAATGGTCGCGAGCCACCATCCGTCTGCACTTCGCCGCGCTGCGCAGCTTTTACAAATACCTCACCCATCGCAAAGGCCTCGCCGCCAACCCGCTGCTCGACGTGCAGCTGCCGAAAGCGGAGAAGAAACTGCCGGTCGTGCTTACCGTGCAGCAGGTCCTACAGTTATTGGAACTGCCGATGAAGACCCCTCTCGGCCAGCAGGCGCCCGCGTGGATGCCCGCACGCGACAGCGCAGTGCTCGAGCTTTTTTACAGCACCGGTATTCGACTCGCCGAGCTCGCCGCCCTCAACGTCAGTGACTTCGATTTCTACAGCGAGAGCCTGCGCGTATTCGGCAAAGGCGGCAAAGAACGCCTCTGCCCACTCGGCAATCCCGCCGCCGAAGCGGTGCAGCGCTATCGCAGCGAAGCCAGAGTTCACGAAGGCCCACTGTTCATTTCCAAACTTCGCCGTCGGCTGTCCTCTAAGAGCATCGGCAACCTGCTGAAGAAGTATCTCGACCTGTCGGACATCCCGCTCAAGGTCACTCCGCACAAGCTGCGCCACAGCTTTGCCACCCACTTGCTCGACAACGGCGCCGACTTGCGCAGCGTGCAGACGCTACTCGGCCACGCCAGTCTATCGACCACCCAGATCTACACTCACGTGTCGATCGAACGGATGAAACAGGCCTATCATCAGGCCCATCCTCGCTCCTGATTCGGATTTTCTCCGATATCTTAATTCGCTGATTACTAGCGAATTACACCGAATCGATAAAACCCGTCCGAGGTTTTTTGTCGGCTCCGCCAAAAACTTGGCACGGCGTCTGCTTTTCCGGCAGTCAGGTTTTCCCAATTCGGCATCCAACCCGTGGGGAAATCGAGCAACTACGAGACCCAAACACAATTACACGTCCGCCAACCCGGCAACTACCAAAAAACGAAATGAAAAAAACACGACTATTCCAATGGCAGACTTTATTGACTGCGATACTGAGCGTCACCCTGTTCGTCCACTCCGGCACCGCCCAGGATGCACCCGCACCGGTCGCTCCAGCTGAGCCCGCAGCCGCAGCAGAAGCGCCTGCCGAAGAGGACGGAGGACCGACACCGGCAGAAATAGCCGCAGCGAAGAAAGTCTTCGCACCGTTCGAGGCGGCAGTGAAAGAAGGCGGAGACGACTACGCATTCGAAGGCGATACCGCAGAGGCCGACGCGATCTTCGACGCAGCCGGCGTTCTCATCGCCGCTGAGGAAGAAATCAGCGTCGATGCCAACGACGCTTTCCTTGGGGGAGTCTATTCGTCTACCTCCGGTTACGCAGCGTTCCTGATCAACAATCTATGGTTGCTGATCGCTGCCGCTCTGGTGTTCATCATGCATCTCGGCTTCTCAACTTTGGAAACCGGTCTGACTCAGCAGAAAAATACGGTCAACATTCTGTTCAAAAACGTGTTCATCCTCGCCATCGGCATCATCACTTACTACTTCATAGGATTTAACACTCACTATCCCGGTGACTTCAACGGTTGGATAAAAATCGGCGGAGCAGCCGGCTTCGACGCCTCTGCAGGCATCGCCAGCCAAACCTCACTTTACGCTGACTACAGCTACTGGACCGATTTTATCTTTCAAGCCATGTTCGCCGCCACCGCCGCGACTATCGTTTCAGGTGCGGTCGCCGAGCGCGTCAAGTTGCCTTCGTTCATGATCTTCGCGACCGTCTTCGTCGGTATCGGCTATACCGTCGCCGGTTCCTGGCATTGGGGTGGCGGCTGGTTGGGCAATCTGCCCGGCGGCTTCTATGACTTCGCCGGTTCGACTGTGGTTCACGCCTTCGGTGGCTTCGGTGCCCTCGCCTGCGTGCTGCTGCTTGGCGCTCGTCGCGGCAAATTCACCAAAGACGGAGTCAAGCCGATCCTCGGCCACAACATGCCGCTTGCCTCGATCGGCGTGTTCCTCCTCTGGTTCGGTTGGTTCGGATTCAACGGCGGTTCGGTCCTCAACGCCGACGGCAACTTGGTCTCGATCGTTTTCGTCACTACCTCTCTAGCCGCCGCCGCCGGTGCCCTCTCATCTATCCTCACCGCTTGGGTGTTCCTGAAAAAACCTGATCTGTCGATGGCCCTCAACGGCATCCTCGCCGGTCTTGTCGGCATCACCGCTGGCGCCGATGCGATCAGCCCGGGTAGCTCACTCATCGTCGGCTTCATCGCCGGTGTCCTCGTGGTATTCGCCATCGTCTTCTTCGACAAGATCAAAATCGACGATCCGGTCGGTGCGATTTCGGTGCACGGCGTGTGCGGTGTCTGGGGAACCCTCGCAGTTGGCATCTTCGGTGGGGCCAACTTCATGACCCAGTTGATCGGCACGGTCTCAGTATCAGCGTTCGCCTTTGCCTTCGCCTTCGTGCTTTTCCTAATCCTTAAAGTCACCCTCGGTATCCGAGTTGATGAAGAGGAAGAAGTCGACGGCCTCGACGTCGCCGAACACGGTGCGCCTGCCTACGCCGACTTCCAGACTCACAACTAGGTCGAGCAACTTCGATAACAGGCGGCGCGGCACCACTGCGCAGCTGGCAAAAATCGCTAAGCGGGGGGCCTCACGGTCCCCCGCTTTTTTCGTCGAGATATGCCTGCAGCCAACAGGACGCTCAGCAATCCTCAACTACCGCTCTCCGCCGCGCAAATCCTCGTGCGTAATCCCCAAATCCCGATTCCTCCGCCACGTTCCCGACACCGCAATCCGATGCAGCAACTCAAGACGCACCTCCGGACGAGAAGCGACCAACGCCGGTCGCCGATGGATTTCTAATTCGGCGAACCGCCCACCCTCACCCGCACGCGCACTCTCGTCGTCTCCGCCCCCGTCGAGACCAGATTCTAACGCACCATCTGCCGCCACCAAAATCCCCCACTCCGCCGGTGCATGAGCCATCGCCACGAGCGATTGCGGGATCACCAGATATAACAGATCAGCGATCCCCCAACGCACCATGCGATCGAATTTGGTGCCGCCGTAGACTTGCTTTTCCAGCGCAGCGATTTCCTTCACCGTGCGTCGGTAACCGCTGTGCTTTAGATCAGCGATTTCCACCGTTTCGTATTCGGCAAACAACGAATCGCCCTGCCGCAGATGCGGATAGTGCCCGGCCAGCAAACGCTCCAGCTTTAAACGTCGCGTCCGCAAAACATCGAGCCGCGTCAGGGTCTCCTCAAGATCGCGATTGTCATTCAGCAAATCCGCACGCGATTGCTTGCATTCGAAAACCGCCGACCTCACCACTGCCCCCTTCTGATCGCCGCGCCCAATTTCGCAAGCCGCCACATCTGCCCGATACGAACAATTCGGCAAACCGATTTCCATTCCGCAGGCCCGCATCCCCTCACGCTGTGCCCACAAAAAAGCCGCCTCTTTAAGTGCGAGATGCCGCGCCGACTCTCCACCTCTTTCGGGTTCAGGTTTTGCTGCAGTCGTTCGCGCCATGATCGCCAAACAGCATTCTAGCACATCCCCCGTTGACGATCTGCAGGGTCGAAGCTAATCTAGCCGCTCTCACGCATTCGGAGAGTTTCGGCGAGGTAGCCAAGTGGTAAGGCCGGGGTCTGCAAAACCTCTATCGCGGGTTCGATTCCCGCCCTCGCCTCCAAACATCCGCCGCTCCGCAGGGGCGGCGGATGTTTGGAGCTCGGGAACGGGAATGGATACCCAAGCGACATCGTCGGTTCACTGCCACGACGAAGCTGAGCGCAGCTCAACGAAGCTCGCAAAAACCGTAGCGAAGCGCTGGCAACCTGCAGAAGATTTTTCCGCAGGAAAAAGCTTAATTCCCGCCCGGCCCTTCGACCGGCAGCGCATCTGCGAGGGTTGACGCCCAACCGCGCCATCCCTCAGACTCCCATCCATGGACATCGATCAGACCGTTCTGAGACGCAGCGACGCAGAGCTTTCACTGACACTTTATGGAAAGATCTTCACGGAGACCGATTACCACCGAGCCCGACGACACAACCTCTTGCGCTGGGTCGTCAGCATGATTTTGGGAATTCCGGCTTTGATCCTACTGATCGTGCTTTTCTCGTTTCTGTATGGAGCCATCATTTGCGGCTTTGTCCTTCCAGGTATCTTCGCCGCCATGACCCGGCTTTTCCCCTGCTCCAAAAATTATGGTACGACCATCTACAAAAAATTCGCGTCCTACCGCGAACTCCAACGTCACCGGGAGAAACATTCCGCTGATCGAATCCGTCACTGACTCCCGTCGATTATTCGTCCGGCCACGTTTTTGCTGTCCAGCTCCAGAGATTCAAGGTTAGCTTCGTCGAGCGATGAGAAATTTTTGCGTATGGCTCTGTCTGGCCTTTCTCCTGTTTGCCGCGCCTGCGCTGCCACTGCAGGCTCAGGTCGGCGAGGAAAAAGTAGAAGAAGAAGGTAGTATCGTCGACGGAGCGAAATCGCTGTTCGACCGGCTACGCAAAAAAACCGAGCCCGACGGCTCTGACGACGAAAAGAAAAAGGGCGGAGGTTTACTCGACGGCATCAAAAAGGCACTCGATGACGAACGGGTGAAATCGCTCGTCGATGGCGTTGGTGATGTCTGGGAAAGTAGCAAAGACAGTTTCGACAGCCTGCTCGACTCAAGCTCCGAAGCCAACGCCCAGATCGAACAACTGCTGGCTTACGTCGACCGCAAGGTCTCCGGCCGGGAGACGTCATTCACCGACGAACAAATTCAAGCTCATGCCGAGCGCATCATCCCGATCATCGAAGAGCTCAACGGCCGGACCTTCGACGAGACACCGAACGTAAAATCCGTCGGTAATTTTCAAATGATCCAGATCCTGGCCCGCGATCTGGCACCACAGATCGAGAAACAGCTGCCCGACGTGCCCAAGGTGCTGATCTATTTCAAAGCCTACCTGAGCGCCGGTCTTTACGCGCCCTCCCTACTGGGAAAATACGGAACCGAAGACCAGACCGTCTACGTGCTGCCGCAAAACCTGCACGCCATCGTCGAAGCCGAAGCCATCGATGCCAAGTATGAGGAAGACGTATTGCAGATCGTCATCGGCCACGAACTCACTCACGGTTTGCAGGATCAGGAAATCGACTTGGCCAAATCGATCCTCGATGCGCCCGATCCGGATGCGATGAACGCTTTCAATGCCACCATCGAAGGCCACGCCATGTTCATGGAAAACGCTCTCGCCAAAAAGCTCGGGCTCGACGAAGCCGCAACCGCTGCCACCGAGCTGATCATGACCGAAGATCTCGACGATGACGCCTGGCTCTTTGAGCGATTGGCCCACGTGGACGCCGTGCAGATGGAGCAGGTCTACCTCGGCGGCGAACGCTTCATCAATCATCATCACAAAGACGGCGGCCTCGAAAAAATATGGCAACTTCTCGCCGAACCGCCGCTGCGTTCTTCGATGATTACCCAGCCTGCGACCTACACAGCGGATCCCGAACCCCTACCCGACTTCGAATCGGAATTTGCTTTTGCCCTGGAAATCTCCGGCCTCGAAGATTGGTCGCAAAAAGTTTCCCATCTCGGCGATTTCGATCTGCGCGCCCGGCTTGCGACCGTAAAAGGCGAACAACGGGAAACCATCCTGCGCGGATTGAAGCAGGCGGCTGGAGTCCTGATGATGGACGAGTCGGACCTCGGCAATTCACTGGAGATCGCCCTGTTCGATTTTCGTTCGGAAACCGAAGCCTTACTGATGGTCGAAGCCATCAACGATCTGTCCGCGCAAAATCTCTCCGACATCAAAGAAAACAGCCTTGTCGAACTGCTCTCTCAAACCGAAGGCAACTACCATGCCGGCAAGGACTTTCCCGGCACCTTCAGAACCAGCAAGACCGACGCCCTGTTCATCGGAAAAACCACCACCACCAGCGTCATCGTCAGCAACGGGACCCTCGTCGTCCATCTTGTCGACGAAGGCAGCGGGCTCAAAAAGGCAAAAATCGACGCCTTGATCCAACAGCTCGCAGCGAAGCTGAGGAGTTTGTAGCTCTCGGGGGATCGAACTCGCCCTTGATCGCCAGCAATTTAATAAATCAAAATCGGCGGCGGCACGATCCTGACATTGCCACCACCGGCAAGCTCGGCACCTTCGCTTTCCTCAATGCTGGCCACCAGTTCGTTTTCAAAACTCAATGACACCTTGCCAGTCGGCACCTTGATGTAGACCGTGGTCTGGATCAGCTGGCCGAAGCGGTCACGCGCATAGGATGTCTGCGGCACTCGTTCGTAACTGATATATTCGAGCACGTCTTTTCGGCCTTCTTTGTCGACCATCGAATTGCGCGCGTCCGGTTTGCCCAGTGACGCCTGAACCTCCGGCACCGTCATGCCCAGCGCCACCTGGTTATTGGCGATCAGGTCCTGAACCAACAACTGTCTCTCGTAGAACAGCACCAGCTTTTTCTCCGTGTCAGCATCGATGCCCTCGATCGCACTCTTTGAGACCCAACCAGCCACCTGCCCCTGCTTCGCTTGACCACGAACACGATAGGCCTTTTCACTGATCGCCAGCAACTCCGCCTTGCGCCCCGGCAGCAGATTCCCTAACCAACGCTCCGCGGTCAAATTGCTGTAAACCGCCGTCGGCTTGACCACCTGCACCGTCAGCGGTCGATCAAGTAATTCCTCAACGTAGACGGCACCGTCCTCCTTGATTAATTTTGAGTCGCCTAACTCGGCGCGCGACCAGTCCGGGATCGTCCCTGCCAACAACGCAAGTCCGAGCGTTACGGCGTAAAAATGAAACGGACGGGAGAAAAGACCGGATGAATGTTTCATAGGACGTGAAAAGCGGCCTGCGACCACTGGCTTCTGGTTGACGTGGGGGTTGGATTCGGCTTTGACGCCTACTCACTCCACCCTACTATTCTTTCCCGACGCGCAAAAGACCGAAAATTGCGCAGCTTTTTCGACTTTTTTCATTTTAACGCCCACTCCCCGATCCCGTGCCTGAACGCCCACTCTCCGAAAAACTCTACGCAACCGCCAAAACCTTGATCCCCGGCGGCGTTAATTCACCCGTGCGGGCATTTCGAAATGTCGACGGCGATCCGTTCTTTGTACGCCGCGCTAAAGGGTGCCGCATCTGGGATGTCGACGACAACGAAATGATCGATTACGTCGGCACCTGGGGTCCGGCGATCCTCGGTCACGCGCCGAACAGCATCATCGAAGCCGTCCATAACGCTGCCAAAGATGGCGTCAGCTTCGGTATCCCCAACGCCTATGAGATTGAGATGGCGCGACTGATCGTCAACTGGGTGCCGTCTGTCGAAAAGGTGCGCATGGTCAATTCCGGCACTGAAGCCACCATGTCCGCCCTTCGCCTGGCGCGAGGTTTCACCGGCCGCGACAAGGTGATCAAATTCGAGGGCTGCTACCACGGCCACGTCGACAGTCTACTCGTCGCCGCCGGCAGTGGCGCCCTGACTCACGGCCAACCCGACAGCGCCGGCGTACCCGCCGCCCTCGCCGCACTGACCATCAGCCTGCCCTTCAACGACATCGAAGCACTCGAACGTGTTTTTGCCGCCGAAGGCAGTTCGATCGCCGCCGCGATAGTCGAACCCTATCCGGCCAACGCGGGCCTGATTTTTCCAAAGAATGGATTTCTCGAACGGCTGCGTGAATTGACCACCGAATACGAATCCGTGCTGATTTTCGACGAAGTCATGACCGGCTTCCGCGTTGCCAAAGGCGGTGTTCAGGAACTGACCGGCATCACTCCGGACCTGACCGCACTCGGGAAGGTCATCGGCGGCGGACTGCCGGTCGGGGCTTTCGGCGGCCGCACCGAGATCATGGATCTACTCGCACCAGATGGGCCGGTCTACCAAGCGGGCACGTTGTCGGGGAATCCTCTGGCGATGGCCGCCGGTCTGACTCAACTGCGCGAGTTGGAGAAGAACAACGCCTGGAAGCGACTCGATACACTCGGGGCTGCGCTCGAGGAAACCGTTCGCGAAACCTTGGCATCGGTGGGTAAAAACTACGTCTTCCATCGCGTCGGTTCAATGTTCTGCCTGTTCTTTGTCGACGGTGGTGAGGTCAACAATCTTGACGACGCCAAGCGTGCCGATCTCAACGCCTTCAAACGCTACTTTTCAGCCTGTCTCGACGGCGGCATCTATTTTGCACCGAGCCAATTCGAAACCGGCTTCTTGTGCATGGCGCACACTGAAAGCGACATCGAGGAAACCTGCGAGATCGCCGCCGAAGCGCTGCGCCAACTCTAACAAAGCACAACGGACGAAAAAAACGGACACACCCATGGGCATCACCACCGACTCTCCTCTGTTCGAGCGCATTGCCGCTTCGCGCATCATTGCAGTACTCGTCGTAGACAGTGCCGACGATGCAGTGGCCACCGCAAAAGCACTGCTCGATGGCGGAGTCGATGCCATGGAATTGACCCTGCGCACGCCAGCAGCACTCGACGCGCTGCGTGCCGTTCGCGAACAAGTGCCCGACATGCTCGCTGGCGTCGGCACCATTCTCACCAATCAGCAAGCGGATGAAGCTCTCGAAGCGGGAGCGGCGTTCGGAGTGTCGCCGGGGATCAATGTTGCGGTCGTCAACCACGCGGCAGAGATCGGTCTGCCATTCGCACCGGGTGTAATGACTCCAACCGACGTCGATCTGGGTGTCGCTAACGGCTGCCAGTTGCTGAAATTTTTTCCGGCGACCTCAGCAGGTGGTCTATCGCATTTAAAAAATATCGCCGCTCCCTACGCCCACCTTGGCGTGCAATTCATCCCGCTGGGTGGCGTCACTCAAGAAAACCTCTCCGGGTGGCTTGCGTCACCTCTGATCCCAGCCGTCGGTGGCTCGTGGTTGGCCCCGCGCGATTTGATCGCGGCCAAAGACTGGCAGGAAATCGCCCGGCGCGCCAGGGACGCACGCGCTATCGCCGGCCGCTGACGCAAATTCGCTTCGGAAATTCCGAGATTAGTTTTCTCTGACACCCCGCCAGAACTTGCTCGCTTCGGGATCGCTATTGACATCTCCGGATGGCAACCTATCGACATTGACCCTTTCGACGTGACCATCAACATAGCCGACGATCACTTTGTTGCCCTCATAGCGTTCGGCGGAGAGCCTGATTAGCGCGATGTCTTCCGCCATCACCACATTCTTTTCATTGCAATCAATGAATAGCATCGCGTTGGCTTGAAACGATAGATTCCCCAAAGTCTTCTCGGTTAAAAACGCTTGGGTGCCACCACCAACTTCCGAAAACAATCCATCAAACTGCAGATTAGCGTTCATCGCAAAGCTGTGCTTGTACCAGTCGGTTTCTGCACGATTGTTTTCCACACTTGCCTTCGATTCGAAGATCGTTCCAACCAGATGCCCGCCATCGCTAGCCCTGGAATTGGACGTAAATTCATTGAGCGACATCTTCGCTTCATCGCCGGGCTCGATCATCACTTGGGCGAAGATCACTCCATCTAACCAAAGGCCACTGTCTCCAAGATCCCAGTACTCGGGATTCGATTCGGCAGGGGTGGCACCTTCCGAAGGATAGTTGCCCCCTTTATAAGCCCCCGGATATTCCGGTGATGGCAATTTTCCGCCATGATCCGTTCCCCAATTGTGAGTGGCGGTGACCAGCGACGCAAGGTTGTTCACTGTACTGGTCATTCGTGCCGAGTTCATCGCCTTGCGATAGCCGCCCGCTCCCAGCCCGGCAAGGATGACAATGATCACAATGACGACCAAGAGCTCGACGAGAGTAAAACCACGCCGATTAAATCGATCACTAGGGCAAATGGACGAACTAGGGGCTTTCATGGCATGTATCGGCACAGGAACGTGCAGGATTAAGGGGATCTTTCGCGACCGTACGACCGCTTGAGGTGTAATCACAATGTAATCGGAAATATCAGGCGTAGTCAAGGATTGCACGACATCTTTGCAATCTTTCCATTTCGCATTTGCCCCAGACCGGTCTTGCAGCGCAAACTATGGCATGACTCGCTCTCTTCTCAATGAACTGCCAACCAACTCAGGGAAATTGCCTGGCCTGCTGCTCTCTGCATTGGCACTTGCGTGCTTTTCGCTCACCTGTCTGTCGATAGCCGCCGAAAAACCAAATATCGTCTTCATCATCACTGATGACCAGGGCTACGGCGATCTCTCCTGTCACGGCAATCCGGTTTTAAAAACCCCCAACATCGACGCCCTGCACAACGACAGCGTGCGCCTGCTCGACTACCACGTCTCGCCGACTTGCTCACCGACCCGCGCCGCCCTGCTGACCGGCCACTGGACCGACCGCACCGGCGTATGGCACACCATCGCCGGCCGCTCGATGCTGCGTGTCGATGAGACGACCATCAGCACCATGCTCAGCGAAGGTGGCTACGCGACCGGCATGTTCGGCAAATGGCACCTCGGCGACAACTATCCCTTTCGCCCTGAAGACCGCGGCTTTCAGGAAGTCATGCGCCACGGCGGCGGCGGTGTAGGCCAAACGCCCGACTACTGGGACAACGCCTACTTCGACGGTTCCTATTTTCACAATTCCAAACCCGAGCCAGTCGAAGGCTTCTGCACCGACGTGTTCTTCGACTACGCGAAAAAATTCATCACTGCTCAAGCAGATGCTGGCAAACCGTTCTTCGCCTACATCAGCACCAACGCTCCACATGGACCGATGCATTCGCCGCCAGAGTTCGCCAAGCCCTACGAAAAAAATCTTCCCATCAGCCTGGCCCACTTCTACGGCATGATCGCCAACATCGATCATAACGTCGGCGAGATGCGGAAATTTCTGGACGACAAAGGCCTCACCGAAAATACCCTGTTCATCTTCACCACCGACAACGGCAGCTCCAGCGGTTCAAAAACTTTCAACGCCGGTATGCGCGCCGGCAAAGGCAGCGAGTACGACGGCGGTCACCGCGTGCCGATGTTCCTGCATTGGCCCGCCGGAGGTTACATCGGCGGCCGCGACGTCGAGCCGATCACCGCTCACGTCGACATCGCCCCCACGCTACTCGACATCTGCGGTGTCGAAAAACCTGCCGACATCACCTTCGACGGCGTCAACATCCGACCGCTGCTGGAACAACAAGTCGACGCCCAGACCGAATGGCCCGAACGCATGCTGATCACCGACAGTCAGCGCGTCAAAGACCCGATCAAATGGCGCAAGTCTGCGGTGATGAGCAACGACTGGCGGCTGATCAGCAACGAAGGCAAAAAAGGCACGCCCGTGCATGAGCTGTACAACATAAAAGCCGATCCCGGTCAGAAGGACAATGTCATTGCTGACCATTCCGAAGTCGCTGAAGAAATGAAACAGTTCTACGAAGACTGGTGGGCCGAGCTTCTGCCTTCGTTCAAAAAAGACGCCTACATCTTTCTCGGCAACCCCGCCCACAACCCCACCTGCCTGACCAGCCACGACTGGATCACGGACGACATGACACCGTGGAACCACAGCCACATCCGCGCCGGCGAATTCAAACCGCAGAACACCGGCTTCTGGAACGTCGAAGTCGAAAGCGCTGGCGACTACGAGATCGAACTGCGCCGCTGGCCGAAAGAATCCGGAACCGCCATCGACGCCGGCCTGCCTCCCGGAGCGGACGTTCCCGGCGTAACTCCATTTCGCGCCACCCCCGGTTTGGCATTTTCTCCTAACAAAGCCACCATCAAAATCGCAGGTCAGACGATGCTGGAAAAAGTCAGCGCCGGCGACCAAAGCGTCACCTTCAAGATCAATCTCGAAGCCGGCCGCACCCAGTTCACCGCTGCGTTTACCAACGGAGAAGGCAAATCGATGGGCGCGTTCTATGCGTACGTGAAGAAGCTCTGAGGCCAACGCACTGAATTTTAAACGCAGAGGACGCCGAGGCGCAGAGAACCGCAGAGCCAAAGCAATGGACAGGAATGTGATACCCGCGTCCCGCCGGTCCCCAGTGGACGATCCAACCGAATGAGCCATGGACTGGTTGACGATTATGTCATTTGGACTGGCGCTGCCTGTGTTGAACTACATCACACTGATTACCTACGGCATCGTCGATGGACCTTCGAAATCGAAACCGGGAAGCGAGCAACACCGCAGGGAGCATTGTCGCTGCATGAAGATTTTCACCCCGCTTATGTTGGCCGCCTGTTTGTTCTTCATCCTCGACGAACTTTTCGGATGGTGATGAACGTTCCATTTCCCTGAGCTCTCTTTTTATGATTC
>JBBKXR010000077.1:0-4395 GCA_037969585.1 Verrucomicrobiales bacterium | reverse complement strand
TCGGTGGCGGCGCGACTGGCCTGTTCGGGGGTGTAGATCTGCTTGGGTCCGTCGCCGCCGGTGACGCGGTGAAATTTTAAGCCGGTGAAGCGGCGCAGGTCGCTGCCGCCGAGGTAGTCGCGCAGATTTTCGATGGGTGCTTCGAGGCCAAGATCGTGGTAAAATTCGCGGTAGCGAAAGTCGCCGGGGTAGCCGGATTCGGCGCTCCAGATTTGGCGGCTGGAGTCGCTGTCGCGACCGAAAAAGACGTTGCCGCGCTGGCTGCGAATCGGGTGATGAACTCCGCTGGCGGGCGGTTCTTTGGCGTAGAGAATGCCGTGTTCTTCGACCACGGTCCATTCGATGCCGGCGGCGCGCAGGTGGGGTTCGAGGGCGCTGTTGTAGGCGCATTCGGGCAGCCAGAATCCGCGCGGGCGTTCGCCGAAACAGTCTTCGTGATGTTGGCAGGCGATTTCGAGTTGGGCGCGGACGGCCTCGGGAACTTTGAGCAGCAGGGGCAGCAGTCCGTGGGTGGCGCCGCAGCCGAGGATGTCGAGGTGGCCGGAATTTTTCAGGTCGGCGAAAGCGGTGACCAGATCGCTCTGCCAGCGTTCGTTGTAGAGCGACTCGAGTTTTTCAAAGCGACGCAGATACCAGTCGGCGAGCTTGCGACGGTCGGCATCGGTGCCGCGTTCGAGTTCTGCGGCGGCGAGATTTTTGCCGCGTTCGAGATAGCTGCGCATGCGTTTCTGCATGAGCGGATCGCGCAACATCGCGCACAACGGCGGCGACAGGGTCATAGTGAGGCGGAACGGCACGCCCTCGTCGCGCACCCGGTGGAGCATTTCCAAAAGCGGCAGGTAGCACTCGGCGACGGCTTCGAAAAACCAGTCTTCTTCGAGACAGCGAGGCGTGTCCGGATGACGAACCCAGGGAACGTGAGCGTGGAGGATGAGGGCGCTGAAGCGATTCATCGGAGAGCGATAGCCTGATGGGCAAGCAGTATGGCGGAGAATGCGGCGATGACCAGCAGGATACGCGGTGCGGTCATGCGACCATGCTGGACGCGGGTGCCGAGATTGCGATCCCAGAGGGTGGCACCGCGGGACATGAGTGAGTAGAGACCGAACAGCATAGTGCCGACGCTCAGCATAGGAAGCCACATGCCGACGCCAATGAACCACACGTAGAGTGAGCGCAATAGGGACTGTTGGGTGGATGGGCGATTGCCGTCGGCGTTGGTAACGCGCATATTAAGCAGCCATTTGCCGGGAGTGGTGCCGAACTGGGCGATGAGCAGGCCTTCGAGAATGGTCCACAGCACGAGCGCGATCATGTGGGCATTGCCGATGCGGCGAAACTCCGGTTGCTCGGAGGCGGTACGGACTTTTTCCCAGTATTCGCCGCTGATCATCTCTGCGATGGGGACGGTGCCGTCCATGCCCGGGAGTTGCGGGGCACCGACCACTGCGTAGACCAAAACGAGGACCAACAGGTAGTCAAAAATACGTGCCCAGAAACGCGCGAACGGACGCTGCTTGGTCTTGCCACCCGTGGCGGCCGCAGCTGCGTCGCGCAATTCGTCGGCGGAGCGCATCCGGCTGGGGACTGGCTCGATCTGCACGGGTTCGTCGCTGATGCCGGTCGATGAATCGTCGCTGGCGATCCAGGCTTCTTTCTTTTTTGACGCCGAGGCGGTGCCTTTGCCGGTGTCGAGCGGCTTGCCTGATTCGCGCAGGAAGTCACGTTCACGCTTGGCTTCGATGGCTGTCATCAGCGAGGGAAGTTCGCGTAGCGGCGTCCAGCCTTTCATGTCGGCGTGCCAGCCGAGATCGTCGGGCGACAACTCGCCATCGTCGAGGAGTTCGGTGACTCGACGAAGGCTGAACGGTCCGAGGCGTTGGCCTTTGCTGGCGACGAAAATTTGCATAAAAATAAGTGCGAGGGACGATCTGCGTTGCGTGATGGCGCGTTGCAGGCGGCGGGCCCTTCGCGATGGCGGAGCGTGCGGCCTTTTTACTCGCTGCGCAAGGCTTCGGCGGGTTGCATCCGGGCTGCCATCCACGCGGGCACCAGTGACGCGATGACACAGGCGGCGAAAGCTCCCCCCGAAATCGCCAGGGAGTCGCTCCACGTAGGAGTTGCAGGTAATTTCGGGAGTCCATAAATGTCAGGATCGAAAATTGCGACGCCGAACCGCTCACTGATGAACGCGATGATCTGGTCTCGTCGCCAGATAAGCAAATGCGCCAGTGCTTGACCGACCGCGACTCCGAGGATGCCGACGATGGCTCCCTGCAAAAGAAACAGGCGCACGATGTGGCCTTCGCCGGCACCGAGCGCTTTAATCAGGCCGATCTCGGCGCGCTTCTGATAGACGACGGTGATCATCGTATTCATGATGCAGAACCCGGCGACGACCATGATGATGAATAGCAGAAAGAACATCATGTTGCGCTCGGTTGCGACTGCATCGAGCAGTGGCCCGTTGGTATCCATCCAACTGGAGACACCGAAAAAGCCATCGAGTCGCTCATCGATCGCGGCTTGGTACTTCATCACCTCATAGGGTTTTTCGGTATCGATGACGAGTGCGTGCGCCTCCGGGCCGAGGTCGAAAAGTTCCTGACCGATCTCGAGGGAGACGAACAAGTTATTGATGTCGAAGCGTTGGTCGCCGGAATCGAACAGGCCAACTACATCGAGTTCGACCGGCAGGGTGAGCTGGGAAATTTCTTCGATGATCACCGATTTTTCCGCGTCGTTTTCTGCTTTGTGCATTCGCTCGACGGCGTCACTGACGGCTTCGAGATTGGGTGATGTCAGCACGATGCGGTCGCCGACTTTGATGTCAAAAAGCCGAGCCAGATCGTCGCCGAGGACAGTATTTTCTCCGGTAAGGTCGAACTTGCCAGGCTCTCCCGGCTTTTCGGTCATCGCTCGGTAGCGATCCAACGCCGGACCTTCCGTAGGCTCAATCGCCTGAATCATCGGCGCTTGCTGGTAGCCGTTGTGGCGCAGCAGCACTGGACCGGTGATCAATGGCGTCACCGACATGATGCCGTCAATTTCGGTGATCGCTTCGACAGCGTTCGGCCACTCGTCGAAAGGCGATTCGACGAAATTTCCCTCGGTATCAATCGGTCGGTTACGGTCCTGCAGGTTGACGACGATGTGCGGTTGCGAGGACAGGATCTTTTCCTTAATGTTAATACCGAAGCCAGTAAAGACGGCGATGACCACTACCAGCACGGTCACACCGAGTGCCACGCCGAGCACCGAAATCAGCGTGATGATCGACACAAAGCTGCGCTTCGGCTTCAGGTAACGCAGAGCGAGGAAAGGACTGAAATATTTGTTCACGCGAGAAAAATCGAGCAGTTGCGAGTTGCGGAGAGCAGGTGGAAGCAGGGTGCAGATTAACGCAAATTCGGCACAAAATAAGCGTGATTCGTGATTGTGACAGTGCAAACTCCCCCGGCGACCAGCCAGAGACGGCAAAAGATCAGTCACCCATTTATTTCCCGATCGTATCGATGAGCAAAGAACCACACGAACGTTACAAGGCCTTCATCATCGTTGGTGCTCCCGGCGCTGGTAAAGGCACGCAAGGGCAGATCATCGGTGAAATCCCACGCTTTCACCATTTCTCCACCGGCGATGCTTTCCGCGCGCTCGATACCCGTAGCGAGATCGGCCAGGAGTTTGTGAAATACTCGGCCGCAGGCGAGCTGGTTCCCGATGAGTTGACGGTGCGCTTTTGCATGAGCCGCCTGGAGACGCGGATCGAATCCGGCGCCTACAAGCCCGACATCGATATGCTGCTGCTCGACGGCGTGCCGCGCAATCGCGAGCAGGCCGAACGACTCGACGAGCATATCGAAATGATCGCCCTCATTCACTTGTCCTGCCCCGATCGGGAAGAACTGGTGCGCCGTATTCGCAAGCGGGCAATCAAACAAAGTCGCATGGACGACGCCAACGAGGGAGTTATTCGGGCGCGGATTCAAACCTACGAGGAAGAGACTAAACAGCTTCTCGATCACTATCCGGCGGGATCTGTGCGTGTCGTCAATGCCATGCAGCCACCGATCAAAGTGCTATGGGACGTGTTGGCCGCGGTGATGACGCTGCCCGAGTGGCAGCAGATGTCGCATGAAGTGGTTTGAGCGCTTGCGGCGCTCGAGTTTTAAGTGGTTAAGGTTTAAGTTTTAAGAGGGGGCGAACGATGGCTAGGCAGGGGAAAAATGGTGAAATGGCCGAAATTGTCGGGTGGTCAGCGACAAGTGCGGGGCTGGCGTATTTTGCTGGGAGTGCGCCTCTATTGGGAGGCATGGCCTCGAAAATGATTCAATCTGCCACCTTGCTCGAGGCGCCATTGCAGTTGCAAATTTTGCTGTCATCAAAATGGAGCGA
>JBBKXR010000076.1:0-8987 GCA_037969585.1 Verrucomicrobiales bacterium | reverse complement strand
TTTTCGTAACCACTGACTCGGACCGATCCCGCCAAGACCAGTCGTTTGGCTTTTTCGCGCGACTCACAGTGCCCCAATTCCACTAAAAGCTGGTCCAATCGCTTTTTCATGAAATTGGTAAAATGTTGTTTAACGACTTATCAGTAAGCGAATTATCATGATTCAAGTAAGTTCTACTGTGTCGCGTAGCGACTACGCTGGATAACCGGGGTGCTTCAGCCCCCGGATCTCGGAAATCACCCAATGCAAGCGTCGCGTAGCGACCGCTCTGAGACGATTCGCCTCGCCATGGCCACCGTCGCCGAGCGGTCACCACGTGACGCAGCCTCACCTCGATTGGAAACGGGGGATCATTCCCCTGCCTATCCAGACCGATCCCTACGGGACGGAAAGGGCGGCGACGGAACGATGAGTAAGATGCGTGCAAAAAGGCCTCGGTTATTAGCGACAGAAGGTAGTGACGGTAGCTCAATATTGTAGGGCAAGCGCTCCACTTGCTGCTCGAAGCGGACCATGCGAGCATCCACTGTCCGGTTTATCGGAGCCAACTCCAGCCAATGCGCCGAGGCAGGCGGAGCGCCCGTCCTACAATCGCTGCGTGACTCGGCTGGGCTGCCGCGAGATTTGGAGCAAGGCAGTTGTCAGCACGGTGAACCTGGAACATCGGCGTTTAGTCTTCAACCTCAAAGGAATTGATCGCATTGATCATCTGGCGCAAGCGCCCGGCTTTGCCCCGATTGACGCTCAAAATCAGCCGCGGCAGCTTGTGAATCGCCTCTTCGTTGCGTTCTTCGGGCAGTGCTCCCCCTTGTTCGAACTGGCCGGATTTGAGCAGGTCGGCAAAGTCAGCGTTTAAGGTCGCGAGGTCCTCGTCAGAGAGCTTGCCTTGCAGGCGAATCACCATTTTCTCACCGACGTAGCGATACGAGTGAAACACTTTGTAGAAGTGCATGATTTCCTCGACCGCCTCATCGACGTCGTCAGTGACCTTGAAAAGGTTAAGATCTTCTTCCGAGATCAGGTTCAGCCGGCCGAGATGCTCGCGCACGAACTGGAGAAAAGTTTTCCAATAGCTGCCGCCGGGCGCGTCAATCATGACTACCGGAAACACCGAGGCCTTACCGGTCTGCATCAGAGTGAGCACTTCGAAGCACTCGTCCATCGTCCCAAATCCTCCCGGAAACAGCGCTGCTGCATTCGATTCCTTCACGAAAGCCAGCTTGCGGGTGAAGAAGTAATTATAAGTGATGAGTTTGTGATCACCGAGGATGGTTTCGTTAGCACTTTGTTCAAAAGGCAGGCTGATGTTCAGCCCGAAGCTGTTGTCCCGGCCGGCACCCATCTGCGCGGCGCCCATGATGCCATCCCCCGCTCCGGTGATGGTCATGAACTTGTGCTTGAGCATTTTTTCCGAAAATTCCTTGGCGGCCTCGAACTCCGGTTGCCCGGCAGGCGTACGAGCGGAGCCGTAGACCGCTACTTTGCGCACCGACAGATAGGGGTGAAACATTTTCGCCGAGGCACGCAGCTCCTTGAGCGTGCGATTGATGAGCTTCAGGTCGGCGGCGGTGTTTGTGTCGTGGCCGAGCTTCAGCGATGTGACTATAAGTTCCTCGATGAGCGGATTGCGATGCCCGCAATCCCATTCTTCGACTAGTGCCGAGATTTGTTCATCGATGTCTTTGTTGCCGGTCGTTCCGACGCGATTTGATGGCAGGGCGAGAATGCCACCGCCGGTAAAGTCCTTTTCTTCGAGGAGGGGTTGGTTTTTTTTCATGAAATAAAAAGATGTCCAAACTGGCTGTAATCCGCCCGGGATATGGGCTGGAGAGGGCGGAGCAGGTGGCAGAAAGGCGGGCAAACGCAGATTTTTTCACACGCAGCGCCTTTTTCCTTTATCGGACAGGGAAATCACGCCTTATTCCCGCCCATGTCAATTAGAACGGACGACATCCGCATAGCCTCCATCCACCAACTGATCGCACCTTCGATCCTGATCGAAGAAAAACCGATCTCGGATAAGATGGCCGAACTGGTGTCTAATACTCGCACCCAGGCGGAAGCCATACTCCACGGAACAGATGATCGCCTTTTGGTCGTCGTCGGTCCGTGCTCGATTCACGATACTAAAGCTGCGCTCGACTACGCCGCGAAGCTGAAGGAATACGCCGATGGCTGCAGCGAAGACTTGCTGATCATCATGCGCGTCTATTTTGAAAAGCCGCGCACCACTGTCGGCTGGAAAGGGTTGATAAACGATCCTAATCTCGACGGCACATTCGACATCAATCACGGTTTGCGGGTCGCCCGTGATCTTCTGGTCAAGCTGACCGAACTCGGCATGCCGTCCGGCACGGAGTTCCTCGACACGATCAGTCCCCAGTATGTCGCTGATCTTGTCGCATGGGGCGCCATTGGAGCACGCACCACGGAAAGCCAGGTGCATCGCGAACTGGCTTCGGGCCTGAGCGCTCCAGTCGGATTCAAGAACGGCACCGGCGGCAGTATTCAGATTGCCCTCGACGCCATCCAGGCCGCGCAGAAGCCGCATCATTTTCTTTCGGTCACGAAACAAGGCACCTCGGCCATCGTTGCGACCACTGGCAACAGTTGCTGTCACTTGATCCTCCGTGGATCCAGCGATGGACCCAATTTCGATCACGATAACATCTCCGCGGTCCGCAAACGCATCAAGGACTCCGATCTACCGCCCTACGTCATGGTTGATTGCTCTCACGGCAACAGCTGCAAAGACTACAAAAAGCAGCCTGAAGTCGCCAGCAATCTGTGCGCTCAAATCGCCGGCGGGGAAACAGCGATCGCTGCGGTGATGGTCGAAAGCAATCTCATAGAAGGGAACCAAAAGCTCGGCGACGGCCCCGAAGGGCTTGAGTATGGCAAGAGCATAACCGATGCTTGCGTGTCATGGGAGTCGACCGTCAAAATGCTGGATCAGTTCGCCGAAGCAGTGCGCGTACGTCGCAAGACCTTTCTGGCCTGAGTGACGAAAATAGCGGCAGCGGTCGCAACAGCGATCGCGTGGGAGGCGATGGACCGCGATCGGTTCGTCGGCAGATTGCCGTTTGGCTCGGTGCGATTTGTAGTAGCGTCGTAGCGTATTTCCTCCTGTTTCCGATCCTAATGTTCTGGCTGTTCAGGATCACAGATTCCAGCCCTGCCTTTCCGCATAGCGTGCAGTCGTTTTTGGAAACGCTCTGCGTACCGATCGAGTGGCTTCACGACCGTATGCCAATATATGACGCTTACATCAGTTGGTTGATGGAGCTGTTGATGGTTTGACAGCAATTCACCAGCTTGTCTTGCGCGCCATCATAGGCCACAGTTGATTCGTGAGCACTATCGAAGCATCAGAGAATACGCCGCCCGCCCCTCATCGCTCGGCAGTTTGGTGCGGAGCGATCGGTGCATTTCTACTCGTCTACCTGCTGGTCTACCCGCTGGTGCCGATCGCACTTCAGCAGTCAGGAGTCGGCCAGAGCTTGCCGGACTGGCTCGAAACGGCATTCGATATCAGCGCCGCGCCTTTGATTCTAGCCCACGAAACGGTCCCTGTGTATCGAGGCTACGTTAAGTTTCTCGGCGGAGTGATGGAGGCGCGCTGACGCTGTAAACCCCCCACTGAAGCGGGATTTTTACTTCTGGCTCAGCCGCCGGAACAAAAACAAGCCCAGGCAGAGGAACAGCAAATTGGGCAGCCAAACTAGAAACTGTGGATAGACGCTGTCGTTTTCGCGCATGATATCGGCGATGACGATCAGCAAAAAGTAGAGCACGCCGATCAGCAAGCTCATCGCGAAGCCGATCGAAGTTTCGCGACGCTGGGCGGTGATGCCTAGTGGGATGCCGATGATGCCAAGCGTGATACAGGCCATCGAAAACGACATGCGCAGGCTGATCTCGGTTTTCACCGAACTGGTCTTGCCGCGGTCGAGATCGCCGGTTTTCAGGGAATCAAAAAGAGCACCGAACGACATGATCTCGGGACGAAATTTGTTTTGCTTCTCCTGCAGCCGATCGAGTGGCACATCGATCGCTCCATTTCTTGCGAGAAAGGTTTGGGCTTCGGTAAACTTTTTCGGATCGGGATCGGACTTCTGCTCAAACAACGCGTTGTGCAATTCCAGAACCATCGCCGGGGACGCCCCTCCGAGTTCGGTGCGAACGTCGACATGCTCGGCGATGACGAAGGTCTCAGGGCGCTTGCGGTCATCCATTATTACGATCTGCACGTTGAGCAGGCTCTTGCCATCTTCGGATTTTTGCGCCCATATGAGGTGACGCGGGACTTCATCCATGACCTGGCGATCAGTGAAAAGCGACAACGGATCTTCGGCCGCCATGTTGAAAATCATGTCGGGTAGCATGCTGACCATCTTGCTCTTCGCACTTGGCGAGACACTGATGTTCATCCAGGCGCACAGTCCTGTGAACAGAAGCCCAACCAATCCGACCGAGTAGCAGATGCGCGGCATACTCATGCCCGCCATGCGCAGCGAAATCAGTTCGTTGTCGGCGGAGAGCCGTCCAAAGATCAGCAGAATCGCTGTCAGAAATCCCCACGGGATGGTCAGGCTGAGCGAGAACGGCAGCACATACAGCATGAACTTGAACACGAAACCGATGTCCATGTCGGGGCGCTCGACCAGTTGCGTCAGGATGTGCTTAAAGACGTTGCCGAGGATCAGCACCACACTCAACACCAGCACCGCAAAGAACGACGACACCAGTACTTGGCGTCCGATGTAGCGGTCGATGATGTTCATGAGCCCTGACTTTTCAAGTGCCAGAACTAAAACGCCACGTCCCCCACTGGCAACGGAAAATGTCCCGCGTGCCAGCTTTGTCATTTACCGATATCGATAAATCCTGAATGTCTCCCAGTCACGGATTTCTATTGTTCAAATGAACGACAAAAGGGGCACTGACGATCACTGCCATCCGGTGGTGAATGTTGAGGAGACAATCGGAAAGGTGGTTGGGCGGCGCATTCCGACGAACCCGACCAAGGTGCAGGAGATCGGCCGGCAGATTTATCGATCGAGGCGCTTCCAGGTTTGTCCCAAGGGCGTGTATCGATCTCATTCTCACGAGGAGGCAAATCAATGGATGATGAAGATGGCAGTTCAGCGGGCGATCAAAGCGGAAACGGAACTTGAGACGACTTAGGCTGTCGTCCCCCGTCGGACAGCGACTTGGTCAATTTGTGCCGAGTGCTGAACGCACAAGGAACTGCCTACATCGTCGTAGCCGGTATGGCGATCATTTATGCCGGTTACGGGCGCTTCACGGACGGCATCGACCTAGTCATTGATACCTCCCTCGAGAACGAAGCCAAAGCTTAACGTGCTCTCGAATCCCTCCCTGACCAGGCTGTAAAAGACCTCGATCCTGGCGATGTTGCGAAATACACCGTCGTTCGCGTCGCCGACGAAATCATGGTCGACCTTATGCGCTCGGCGGGCGGCGTTGAGTATGCGGAGGCGTCGAAAGACATGATTATCCGCGAGATCGAAGGCGTGCCGATCCCTTTCGCTTCGCCTCGTTTGTTGTGGAGAATGAAAGTTAATACTCATCGCGAAAAGGACGCTCCGGATCGTCCACTGAGGCAGTTTGCAAAACTGCCCCACCAAAGGCCGGCGATGTTGCTTCGATTGACACGCCCTCCCCTGCGGCTACAATCGGGTATCTATGACAGGGGGGCTACGGCGTTGCGTGGCTGAGATTTCCGGAGCCGGCCGGGAGACCCTTCGAACCTGATGCGGTTCATACCGCCGAAGGGAGATCTTATGCATTTATCATTTCAGATTTTTCAGTTTTTATCGTTCTGCACGCCGCGACCGCTGTGACCGGTTCCGCGGCGTTTTTGTGTCCAGACGCCTCATTCCAGCTCCTTATTCCTTCCCCAAATGATCCAACCGACTACTCCCGAATCCAACGGTGCCGCAGGTGCTGATGAAAAAACCAGCAACCCCACCTCGCCGGACGCGCCCTTCCCGAACAGTAGGCGCGTTTACGTTCCCGGATCCGTGCATGCGGAAGTGCAAGTGGGCATGCGCGAAGTTGAATTGGCAAAGACGACTCATCCGAATGGCCGAATCGAGGTCAATGAGCCGATCAGGGTTTATGATGCCGCCGGTCCCTGGGGCGACCCGGCATTTTCGGGCAACGTAAAGGAGGGCCTGCCGGCCTTGCGTCGGGATTGGATTTTGGGTCGTGGCGATGTTGAGGAATATCAGGGGCGCGACATGAAGCCGGAGGACAATGGTTATCTTTCCACGGAGCACGCAGAGCGCTTCAACGAAAAGAAGGACGAGATCAATCGGCTCAAGGAATACCCCGGCCTGCGCCGCAGTCCGCTGCGCGCTTCGAACGGGCATCCAGTGACGCAGATGTGGTACGCCAAGCAGGGCATCGTGACCCATGAAATGGAATACATCGCCATCCGTGAAAACCTCGGTCGCGAGGCGGCGTTTAAGGCCAACCACGATGCTGGAGGTGCGCGCACCGGTTTGGATTTCCAACATCGCGGGGAAAGCTTTGGCGCCAGCCTACCGGAATTCATCACGCCGGAATTTGTGCGAGACGAAGTGGCTCGCGGGCGGGCGATCATTCCGTCGAACATCAATCATCCAGAGAGCGAGCCGATGATTATCGGTCGCAATTTTCTGGTTAAGATCAACGCCAACATCGGCAACTCAGCGGTGGCGTCGACCATCGATGAGGAAGTCGAGAAAATGCGTTGGTCGACCCGTTGGGGCGCCGACACGGTGATGGATCTTTCCACCGGCAAAAACATTCACGCGACGCGCGAGTGGATCATGCGCAACTCACCTGTCCCGATCGGCACCGTGCCGATTTATCAGGCGCTGGAAAAAGTGAACGGCCGGGTCGAAGATCTGTGTTGGGAGGTGTTTCGCGATACGTTGACGGAGCAGGCAGAACAGGGTGTTGATTATTTTACCATTCACGCCGGCGTTTTGCTGCGCTTTGTACCGATGACGGCCAACCGCATGACGGGAATCGTCAGTCGTGGTGGATCGATCATGGCGAAGTGGTGCCTGACGCATCACAAAGAGAATTTTCTCTATGACCACTGGGACGACATTTGCGATCTCATGGCGCAGTACGATGTCAGCTTTTCGATAGGCGATGGCCTGCGTCCGGGATCGATCGCTGACGCCAATGACGCTGCTCAGTTCGGCGAGTTGGAAGTTCAAGGTGATCTAACGACGGCGGCCTGGGACAAAGGCGTACAGGTCATGAACGAAGGTCCGGGGCACGTGCCGATGCACATGATCAAAGAGAACATGGAAAAGCAGATCGAGTGGTGCCACGAAGCGCCGTTCTACACGCTCGGGCCGCTAACCACGGATATTGCACCAGGCTACGATCACATCACCAGTGGCATTGGCGCGGCGATGATTGGCTGGTATGGCTGTGCAATGCTTTGCTACGTGACGCCGAAAGAACATCTCGGCCTGCCGAACCGCGACGACGTGCGCGAAGGTGTCGTTACCTACAAGATCGCTGCTCATGCAGCGGACTTGGCGAAGGGGCATCCGGCGGCACAAGAGCGTGACAATGCGCTGTCGAAGGCGCGCTTTGAATTTCGCTGGGAAGATCAATTCAATCTTGGGCTCGACCCGTTGCGGGCGCGCGAGTTTCACGATGAAACATTGCCGCAGGAAGGTGCCAAGACGGCTCATTTCTGCAGCATGTGTGGGCCGACTTTCTGCTCGATGAAAATTACCGAAGAAGTTCGCGAATACGCCGCCAAGATGGGCAAGGAAGAGAAGGAAGCGCTCGAAGCTGGCATGGCGGAAAAATCGCGCGAATTTGCAGAATCCGGCGGTGAGATATATCAGTAAGAGGTTCAGCGACTCGTTTTATTCCTATTGATCAGATTATGAAATTTGCCGCCCCCTTTCGTCTCTCGATTCAAAAAAGCGTCCTTCGTCTTGTCAGCTGCGGCCTGCTGGTCGGAGTGCTCAGTTCGTGCTCGAGCCCAGGATTCAATTCGGCTTATCGCAAATCGGTAGCCGAATACAAGGTAGCGGCAACTAAGCCGAAAGTCGTCGGTCCGTGGGAAGGCTATTGGCTGAGTAATGTCAACGGTCACACTGGTAAGTTACGCGCGGTTGCAAAACCCGCAGCTCCAACCGTCCCCGTCGATGGGGTTGGCGGACGCTACCTGTTCCGTTACCACGCAACATGGGCGAAGGTTCTGAGCGGCGGCTACACGTCACCGCACGAAGTGCGCAGTGATGGTGCGGGTGGCTATACCACGGAGGCGGAAAAAGATATCGCTCTTCTCGGTATCTATAAAAGCGAAGGTACGATCAAGGGCAACCAATTCTGGTCGAAGTACCATTCAGATAGCGACCACGGCATCTATGTGCTGGAGCGCCCGAAATAAGCGACGGGCTTAAGTGCAAGTTGTTAACGAAAAACGCCGACTCCCCTGGATGGAACGTCGGCGCAGTGGTTCAGCATTTATTGCGTTCAGCTGAACCGGTTCTGGTCGGTCATACTCCGACGCGATTCATCGACGAACCGTCTCGCTCTCTGTCCGTCTGACTTGAGCCGTTCGCCTGGCTTCCAGCACTCTTTCGATACGCATCAGACCTTCCTTTTTCGGTATCGACTCCACGACAGCGATGAACCAGCAGGGCGCCGGCAAAAGCACTGCTGGCGATCTTCGATTCGGTGTCGGCGACGCGTTCGGTCAGATCGCGCAGGTCGTCTCCGATGTTGCGTAGCGCTTCGATAAGTTCGGCGTCATTGACGAAGCTCTCGTCGTCAAAGGAGCGCGGCAACACATCGGGATTTTCCCCGACGACTTTAGTCGCTTGGTTGATGAAATCACGACCGGTCGTGCCCAGTTTCATCAGGCCGTCACGCTGATCTGCGTTGGCTTGGCGGGCGAACGAAAGCTTTTCGCGCAGCGTCTGAATGGCATCGGCGAC
>JBBKXR010000075.1:0-5276 GCA_037969585.1 Verrucomicrobiales bacterium | reverse complement strand
GAACGGATCGACACGGCGTAGGCGTCTTGACTCGTGTGCTGCGCGGGGCGGCTGAGACTTTGTCGGTAGCTCTGGTCGGATCGACGCTGGCGGTCGCTATCGGCTTTTTTGGAGTCCTTTTCGTCAGGTGGTTATTCGGTGCCCGTGGCTACGTTATACTTATCTGGCTGGCGAGCGGCGCGACGTGTATCCCGGCTTTGGCTTTGGCGTGGTGGTTGGCAGCAGCGCTCGAGCCGGGCTTCTGGTCGGTGTGTGCGATTGTGGCCGTGGCAGGTGCTGTGCCGGTGACATACCGATTGGCGCGGGCCTTTGAAGAGTGCGAAGAATTCGGCCACGTGATCGCGGCAGCGGCGGCCGGTTTCGGGCGATTTGAAATATTGCGCAACCATGTATTCCCGTTCGTCTGGCAGCGATTGGTTTCTTACGGAGCGATGCTGTTGCCAGGAGCTTTGCTTTTGGAAACGGCGCTGACTTTTGCCGGTCTCGGTCTCGGCAAAACGGCTACCGACAGTTGGGGGCGACTGATCGCCGAAGGCCGGTCGTTGATGTTTGAAGCACCGTGGATGTTGGTAGCGCCAGGACTCATCATCGCGGTGACGGTAGGTTGGTTGTCGCTGACAGCACGGTCGATTCGCAAGGTCACCCGCGAAAAAGATTTTCTCAGTTTGGTATGAGTTCACACGATCAAAATTCGGAAGGTGACGACGGCGAGGGCGAAGTACTGCTTCGCGTCAAGAGTCTGCAGGTCGAACTCGCTGGGCGAAGAGGCGGCGCGGCCGGTGGCATGGTGGAGGCCATTCGTGGCGTATCGTTTGAGGTTCGGAAGGGGAGCGTTTTTGCCCTGGTCGGCGTTACGGGTAGTGGGAAATCCGAAATCGCGTTGAGCTTGACCGGCCTGCTGCCAGGGAACTGGGCGCAGGTCAGCGGCGGTGAGGTCTGGTTCGACGGTGAAGATTTATTGGTTCAGTCGAAGCGCCGCTTGCGCGACTTGCGGGCGACGCGCATCGCCTACCTGTTTCGCGAACCCGACGCGCTGCTCAATCCCATTTTCACCATCGCTGAGCATCTCGCTGAAGCGCTCGGCCGGCGCGGGCGCAAACTGTCTACGGAGATGCGTCAACGCATCGATGAGCAATTTTACGAGGTGGGCCTCGTTGAGCCGGAGATGATTCTGCCGCGGCGTCCACTTGAACTAAAGCGCTCAGTCCGCCAGCGGGTCATGCTCGCGATGGCGTTGCTGTGCGGCGCGGAATTGATCATCGCTGACGAGCCGACCTCGCAGCTCGATGCGATGGCGGAAATGCAATTCGTCGAGTTGTTGAAGGAGTTGCGTCGCAAGCGCCGACTGACGCTGCTAATCGCGACGCACAATTTTGGCATCGTCGAAGGTCTGGCTGACGAAGTAGCGGTGCTGTTTTCCGGCGGTATCGTCGAATCTGGACCGGCGGCCGAAGTGGTAAAGAATCCCCGCAATCGCTACACACGTCAGCTCATCGACTGCGTGCCACGCCTCGGGGATCGTCGCGATCGCCTGGGTGAACTCAGCCCGGCTGGAGTTCAAGCAGGCTATGATGCGATCGAAGCGCGCAAAGATTGACGCCTGACCGATGGCGAAAAATTTTCGTGGCGAAATTTGCAGTATCATCAGGGTGACGGGTAGGTATCGCGCTTGCGTTCCAAGGCATTTGCGCGAAGGCTTGCAGCGATGCCAAATCCCGTAGTTCTTATCATCCGCGACGGCTGGGGCGACAATCCCGGCGGACGCGAGCAGGCTGAAGCGAATGGCGATGCGACGCTGCTGGCGTCGACACCGTTTCACGACAAGCTGTATAAAAAATATCCGGTAAGCCACATCAGTGGCAGCGGACTCGACGTCGGGCTGCCCGATGGTCAAATGGGCAACTCCGAAGTTGGCCACCTCAATCTCGGCGCTGGACGCATCGTGTATCAAGACCTGACGCGAATTAACAAAACCATCGAGCAGGATAAACTCGGTTCGATCGAAGTTCTCGCTGAGGCATTTAAAAAAGCTTCAGGGGATGGCGGTCGCCTGCACCTGATCGGTTTAGTCTCCGACGGCGGAGTGCACAGTCATCAGGAACATCTGATCGCGCTCGCTGCCGAAGCGAAGAAGGCGGGCGTCGACGACATCATGGTGCACGCCATCACCGACGGGCGCGACACCTCGCCGACCGGTGGCGAAAAGTTTCTGTCACACACCGAAGACAAGCTCGCCGAGTCCGGTGCGCGCATTGCAACCGTCGTCGGTCGATACTACGCGATGGATCGCGATAATCGCTGGGAACGTACCAAGCTCGGCTGGGATGCCATCGTTCACGGCATCGGTGAGACGCGAGAAGAGTTGCCGTCCGAAGC
Source organism: Verrucomicrobiales bacterium (assembly GCA_037969585.1). Classification (GTDB taxonomy): domain Bacteria; phylum Verrucomicrobiota; class Verrucomicrobiia; order Verrucomicrobiales; family DEV007; genus JBBKXR01. The sequence continues at coordinate 2,900 of JBBKXR010000075.1, read as the reverse complement.
GGTCGCTTCGCATTACCGCGAAGATAAGACCGACGAGTTCATGCCGGCCATGGTGTTTGGGCACGCCGAAGAGCAGCGCATTCGCGATGGCGATGTGGTGCTGTTTTTTAACTTCCGCGCCGATCGTGCGCGACAGCTTTCGCGGGCATTTCTCGAAGACGACTTCGACGGATTCGAACGGGGCGGTCAGCCGAAGATTCACTACGTGACCCTCACCGAGTATGACGAGAAATACTCCAGCCCTATCGTATTTGCTCCCGAGCGTTTGAAGAAAGTTCTCGGCGATGTCGTTGGTGCCGCCGGTAAAAAACAGCTGCGCATCGCGGAAACCGAAAAGTATCCGCATGTCACCTATTTCTTCAATGGCGGCGAGGAAGTCGCGTTCCCCGGGGAAGATCGCGCCATCATTCCATCGCCGAAAGTCGCGACTTACGATCTGCAGCCGGAGATGAATGCCGATCAGGTGATCGCCGAAGTCACCTCGCGATTGCCCGACTACGACCTGGTCATTCTCAACTTCGCCAACCCCGACATGGTCGGTCACACCGGCATTGTCGAAGCGGCGGTTAAAGCCTGTGAAAAAATCGACGAAGGCGTTCGCGCAGTGGTCGAAGCCACGCTCAAGGCCGGCGGGAAATTACTCATTACCGCCGACCACGGTAACTGCGAGCAAATGATCAATGCTGACGGTTCGCCGAACACTGCCCACACGACGAATCTCGTGCACCTCGTCTACGTCGCCGACGATGCGGCCGACTACACGCTCGAAGACGGCATCCTCGCCGATATCGCGCCGACCCTGCTCGACATGATGGGCGTGGAAAAACCGGAGCAAATGACGGGTACTACGCGCCTGAAAAAACGCTGAGTTAAGAAAAACTCTCGCTGAGCACGGCAAAAACTTGCAAGCGGCCCACTCGTAGATAGATTCCCGATCGTCACCGCTTACCCCATGGTGTAATGGTAGCACTACAGATTTTGATTCTGTCAGTCAAGGTTCAAATCCTTGTGGGGTAGCCATAATTCGCTTGCTTTCAGCGAGTTGAGCGTTTTTCGGAGCTCGCCTGAGCGGAAACAAATGGGCCGGCGGACAAGCCCGCCAGCGGAGCCGGGCAACGCATTTGGCCGGTTGTTAAAAGGGGGCAAAATCGAACGGTGGTTTTGCCGCGCATTCCGGCTTGCCATGCGGGTTTCCGCCTCTAGATTAGCCGCCTTTCCGCCGAATCGCAGGTGTCCCACGGATTCGACGGATTTTAACCGGGACAACGTAGTCAATCTTAATTAACCAAGGTAACCAACCTAAACCCACACCCATCATGACCAAAGACGCGCTCCTAGAGCTCATTTCCCAAAATCTCAACACCTTCCGCGAGAACTCCATTGTGAATGGTCGCGTGCTTGAGATCAAAAACCAATTTGTCATCGTCGACGTCGGCTATAAGTCCGAAGGCGCGATTCCGTTCTCCGAGTTTGAGGACGAAGAAGAAGTCAACGTCGGCGACGAAGTCGAAGTCCTGCTCGAGAAGCTCGAGAACGACGAGGGCATGATTGTCCTTTCGAAAGAAAAAGCCGCCCACAAACAGAACTGGGACAAGATCGTCAAAGTGTTTCACGACGGCGGCCTCGTCAAAGGCAAGGTCAAGTCGGTCGTCAAAGGCGGCCTCATGGTCAACGTCGGTGTCGAAGCTTTCCTTCCCGGATCGCAGATCGACATCATCCCGCCGAAAGATCTCAACGAGTACGTCGGCAACGTTTACGAATTCAAAATCGTCAAGGTCAACGACGACCGCAAGAACATCGTTCTCAGTCGTCGCGAAGTCATCGAAGCCGAGCGCGCCGAACAGCGTGCGCAGTTCCTCGAGACCGTCACCATCGGCGACACCGTCGAAGGCCAGGTCAAGAACATCACCGACTTCGGTGCGTTCGTCGACCTTCAGGGCATGGACGGCCTGTTGCACATCACTGACATGAGCTGGGGTCGTATTAATCATCCGAGCGAGATGGTCATGATCGGTCAGCCGCTGGTCGTACAGATCCTCGACGTCGATCGCGAGAAAGAGCGTGTTTCACTCGGCCTCAAGCAACTCGCCGACAACCCATGGGAAGACATCGAGCAGAAGTTCTCGGTCGGCACCGAAGTCAAAGGCAAGATCACCAAGCTCGTTCCTTACGGAGCGTTCGTGGAAATCGAGCAAGGCGTCGAAGGCCTCATTCACGTCTCCGAACTTTCCTGGACCAAACGCATCACTCGCCCGAGCGATGTGCTCGAAGTCGATCAGGAAGTCAAAGCCGTGGTTCTTGCGATCAGCAAGGAAGAGCAGAAAATTTCCCTCGGTGTTCGCCAGCTCGATCCCAACCCGTGGGACGAAGTCGAAAGCCGCTACCCGATCGGCAGCACGATCAAGGGCGAAATTCGCAACCTCACCGCTTATGGTGCGTTTGTAGAAATGGAAGACGGCATCGACGGTATGATCCACGTTTCCGACCTCAGTTGGACCCGCAAGATTAATCACCCGAGCGAAATGCTCAAGAAGGGCGAACAACTCGAAGCGCAGGTCATCGACATCGACAAGACCAACCAGCGCATCAGCCTTGGTATCAAGCAACTCGACAACGATCCGTGGAGCGCCATCGACGACAAATTCAAAGTCGGCGATCTGGTCAAAGGCACGGTTTCGAAAATCGCCAGCTTCGGTGCATTCATCCAGCTTCAAGACGACATCGACGGCCTGGTGCATATCTCGCAGCTTGCTGAAGAGCACGTTGGTAAAGTCAAAGACGTGCTTAACGTCGACGACGAAGTCGAAGCACGCGTCATCAAGGTCGACAAGATCGAGCGCCGCATCGGCCTCTCGATCAAGGCAGCCAACTACGATGAAGCCCAGCTCAAGCAGGAAACT
>JBBKXR010000074.1:0-15819 GCA_037969585.1 Verrucomicrobiales bacterium | reverse complement strand
CCGTCCATACTGAAGATCGATTCGGTGACGACGAGGATTCGTCCGTCGGCCGGAATCTTGTCACGAGCCCAGGCGAGATGGCTGGCGAGTTTGTCGAGGTCGTTGTGCGGAAACACGCGCAGGGTCGCTCCGCTGAGTCGGGCGCCATCGATCAGTGATGCGTGGCTTAGTTTGTCGAGTATGACGATGTCGTCTTTTCTTAATAGCGCCTGCAACACGCCGAGGCAACAGGCGTATCCGCTGGAAAAGGTCAGTGCGGCCTGGGTATTTTTTAAGGCGGCAAGTTGTTCTTCTAGGTCACGGTGTGCACGGTGGGTGCCGCAAACCAGTCGGGAGGCGCCGGAGCCCGCGGGATCATCAGCTTGCGTGGTTTGGCTAGGTTCCGGATCTGTAGCAGCCAAGCCGAGATAGTCATTGGAGGAAAAATTTACCAACTCTCGACCGTCGATCTCAACGAGGACGCCGGTGGAATTTTCCACCGTGCGAAGTCGGCGGCGCAATTGCTGGCGGTCGAGGTCGTTGAGTTCGTCGCTGGGAGATCGCATGCTACGAAGATCAAGTTTGAGGTGGCGGGCGGAGCACCCGCCCTACAAGTTGGCAGCGGTAGCGAACAGGTGACTTAGCTTCACTCACATGCGGAGTCCCCAGGATAGCAGCTCCTGTGACTGATCCCAGATCTTGGCGGAGGTGCTGCCGAGTACGACGACGATAACGTTTTGGCCATTATGACTGGCACTTGAGATCAGGCATTTGCCGGAGGCGTTGGTGTAGCCGGTTTTGATGCCGGTGCAGTAGGGCCAGCGCAGCAGGACTTTATTGGTATTTTCGAGGCGCTTGGTCTTGCCGTTGGCGAAACGGAAGGTCATCGATTTGGTTGAGACAGCATCGCGGATGAATGAGTAGCGCATGGCGTTCGATGCGAGCATGGCGAGATCGTGCGCGGTTGAGTATTGGTTCGCGGCAGGCAGGCCGCTGGCATTTTGAAAGCGCGAGTTGTTCATACCGAGTTGGCGGGCGCGGGCAGTCATCAACGCGGCGAAGGCGGATTCGCTGCCGGAGTGATCGCGTCCCAGACAGGCGGCGATGTCGTTACTGCTGCGCACGAGAACGGCTTTGAGCAGGTCGTCCTTGCGATACACTTCACCGGCGCGGATACCAATTTTCGCAGGTTCAACCCAGGTGTCGCTGCTGGCGACGCGTACGGATTTGTTCATATTCCCAGCCTCGCAAAGAATGAGTGCCATGAGCAATTTCTGAGTGCTGGCGACCGGCATGGGCGTGTTGGCATTCTTAGAATGCAGCACGGTGCCGGAATTGGCGTGAATGACGATGCAGGCGCGGGCGCTGTTCTGTGGTGCGGGTCGCGACGGGCGGGGGACGGAGACCTGCGGCGGTGGCGTCGGTGTTGTCGGCCGTGGAGCGGTCGCGCGAGGTGCGGGTGCCGGGGCCTTGTAGGTATTGCATTGGCTGAGGCTGAGCGGGATGGCCAATGCAGCGCCTAGTAGGAAAAGGACGCGCCGGTGACGTCGGCTCGGTGCGTGTTCCCCGGGACGCGAGATGGGGGCGGGCGTGTCAGGCGATTGTTGAAGCGTGGCGTGCGACATAGTGAAAAATGAGAGTAGCTGGATCAGCGGTTGAGCGTGGCCTCGTGGAGGATTTTTTCGATTTCTTTGTCGGGTTTGCCGCCGAGATCGAGTGCGAAGTAGTAGTGTCGCCGTGCCAGTTCGTAGGACGGCGGATCGCGCTCAAGATAGAGCATGGCGAGGTTGTAGTGCGCATCGACGTACTGAGGATCGAGAATGATAGCCCGTTGTAGTTCGATCTCGGCAGCGCTCTGCCAACCGTAGTCACGGGCCATCACGGCGAGATAAAGGTGAACCCGGGGATCGGTCTTGTCTTCGTGACGGGCGCGAAATAGGCACGACATGGCGAGGTCGAGGTCTTCCAATTCGTAATAGCAAAGCGCTAGCACCAACCAGTGATGGGCAACGTCCGGCGCAAACGACAGCGATCGACGTAAGTGATCACGGGCGGCTTCGTATTCCTCCATACGAAATTCAACCGTGCCAAGATTGGCCAGGGCTAGCGGATGATCGGGTGCGGCTTCGACCATGCCTTGGTAGGCAATTTTAGCCTTCTGCCATTGCTTGGCAGCACTGGCGAGTGCGCCATCCTTGGCAAACTCCCTGAGCTCCTCGGGAAATTCATTGGCGGCTTCTGGACCGGTGAGGCCAAGTTGCAGGCCGCTTGGGCTGACGGTCTTTCGGAACTGACCCCAGGATTTCGAGTCGTCCTTTTTGACGTCGCTCTTCTTGTCAGCGTCTTTGTCAGCATCCGTCGACTTGGCGTCGGGGGAAGGCGTGTCGTCCGTTTTGGGCTTCGCTTTTTCCGACGGCTTTGTGTCGGACTTGGCGTCGTCGCCAGTTTTTATCTCGGTGCGTTCCTGGGCCGGGATTGCGGAGACCCCAACACTCAGAAAGATCGTGAACAGCGTGGCGAAAACCAATGCAGTGTGTGCAGCGGAAGTCCGCAGGGCATTGCTGTGAAAGAGGCGACAAGGCATCAGGAAGGGCAATTTATCTAAGAAATGTGAACTATCACTACATTTTCCCTTGCGCGAAACCAATTTTTCGATAACTGTTCGGGTAAACACTGTTCACATGCTGACTCAACGCCAACAACAAATCATGGAGTTTCTCCGCTCGCAGCATCGCCGCTCGGGTATTATGCCTTCTACACGGGAGATTCAGGAGCACTTTGGCTTCGCCAGTCAGACGGCGGCAGTCAGTCATCTTAACGCTTTAGAAAAGAAAGGTATCATCACGCGTCTCGCTGGCAAGGCGCGCGCGCTGATCTTCACTGATCAGATCGATCGCGAGGAAATCGTCGACATTCCGATTTACGGGATGATTCCAGCCGGCTATGGCGACGACACCGAGCCGGTCGCTGATGGTTGCCTCTCCGTTGATACTCGTTCGATGGGACTTTCACGTGCCGCGGATGCATTCGCGTTGCGAGTCAGGGGTGAGTCGATGATTGACGCACACATTCTCGATGGTGATCACGTCGTGTTGGTGAAAAAAGAGCCGCGTAATCAAGACATCGTCGCGGCGCTGATCGACGGCGAGACGACGTTGAAGCGTTATCTGATGAACAATCGTAAGCCTTTCCTGAAAGCCGAAAATGAGCTCTATCCCGACCTGATTCCAGCTCGCGAACTGTTGGTGCAAGGCGTGATGGTAGGCTTGGTGCGTTGCGGCTTTTAGTAGCTTTGAGCAAATTGGTGGATCGGCCACTCGGTAGGCGACGGGCGACGACCAGAGAAATGGGTGAACCGTTGCCAGAGAAATGGGTGAACCGTTGCGAGTGTGGAGCGGCCGTTGGGGTTTTCGTTGGCGGCCACCCAGCGACGTAAGTGCGCTGCCTTCGAGATTGCGCTAGCCGGATGTTTGCCTTTGGATAGGCGAGCTTCGAAGATCGATCGCATCCTATGAAACCACTTGTTCCACTTTTTTTGTTCGTCGCGCTTGCCGGCGTTGTTGCCGCCCAGCAGAGTAAGAAAACACCTGCCGGTCCGCCGCAACTGAAGTGGCAGGTCCAACAGCTTCACAAAGACAACAACGAGGGGATTGCGGTTGGGGACGTCAATGGTGATGGGGCGCTCGATGTCACTGCAGGCGAATACTGGTATCCGGCGCCGGAGTACAAAAAAACCAAAGTCCGACGCCTTGAGGCTTTCGGTAAGGACTATCTGCAGAATAATGGCGAGCATCTTTACGATGTCGATGCTGATGGCGATCTCGACATCGTCGCGGGCATGTTTACTAAGACGGAGTTGTTCTGGTATGAAAACGCCGGTGCTGACGCCTTGGCGAAAGGGGAGCCGTGGCCTGCGCATTTGCTGAAGGACACTGAAACCGGTCACAACGAGATGAATTTCTTCCACGATATCGACGGCGATGGCACTCCCGAATGGATTGAGAACAGTTGGATGGCTGACAATCCGATCATCGCCTGGCGGATGGTGAAAGATGAATCAGGAAAGCCCGGCATGGAAAAGCATGTCATCTCGGAAAACCGCAACGGGCACGGCATGGGCTTCGGTGACATCAATGGCGATGGTCGTGAAGACGTGGTTTTTAATCAGGGCTGGTGCGAACAGCCGGAGGCGGGCGCGTATTCCGGTTTGTGGGAATACCACGACGACATCGAACTGCCGCACTCAAGTTGTCCGGTTCTGGTGGTCGATCTGAACGGCGATGGGCGGAATGATCTGATCTGGGCGGACGGCCACAATTACGGACTCTATTGGGAAGAGCAACTCGAGCCGAGAGCCGATGGCACGACGTTGTGGAAGCAACATCTGGTCGACAAAAAGTTTTCTCAGGGACATGCGCTCGCGTGGGAAGACATCGACAATGACGGTGCTCCGGAATTGATCACCGGCAAACGCTACTATGCTCACTCCGGCAGCGATCCCGGTGCTGAAGATCCGGTGGTGGTCCTGTATTTCGATTGGAGTGGTGAAACTCAGACTTTCTCCAAACACGTCATTTCGCAGGCTTCGAAGGAAGAACCCTCCATCGGGCCTGGCATCGGATTGCAGATACGGATCGCCGACATGGACGGTAACGGCTGGAAAGATGTAGTGACTTCCGGCAAATCGGGAACGCACATTATTTGGAACAAGGGGTTTTAGACTTTTGAGTGACGATGTTGGGCTTCGAGGCTTAGCCCAGAAGTGAGCAGCAAAAGTCCCGCGCGCAGACGCAGAGGCGCAGAGAAACTAAAAAGGACTCTGCGCTAGGCCTTTCGGATTCGATGTTTGAGAGCTTTTCCGTGTGGGGGAAGCATCGCGCTTGAGTTGACTTGGTGGCGTGCTTTTGTTGTGCTGCGGCGATGAAGTTTCTGTCTTTTCGGCATCTTGCAAATTTGGTTTCGATCGCGGCTTTTCTGTTCGCGTCCGGCGGGATGGCTGACGCGAAACGGCCCAACATTCTCCTCGTTCTCACCGACGATCATCGCTGGGATGCCATGGGCTGCGCGGGGCATCCGTTTGTGGAAACGCCGAACATGGATCGCCTGGCGGCGGAGGGGGTGTATTTTGAAAATGCCTTCGTAACGACGTCGTTGTGCTCGCCGAGTAGGGCTTCAATTTTGACCGGTCAATATGCGCATCGGCATGGCGTGGTCGACAACTATCATCCGGTCAGGGACAACTTGGTGTTCTTTCCTCAGTTGTTGCAAGCGGCGGGTTACGATACCGCCTTCATCGGTAAGTGGCACATGGGTGGTGACACGGATGATCCTCAGCGCGGTTTCGATTACTGGCTGAGTTTCAAAGGGCAAGGCGTCTATTTTAACGATCCTGAGGATGCCAAGGTGAAGGGGCGATACGTGCCTCAGGTCAGTCGCGATGGCTTCAATATCAACGGCAAAAAAGTGCCGCAGACGGGCTATATCACGGATGAGCTGACTGATTATGCGGTGGAATGGCTGCGTGGGCGGACGCAAAAGAAAACCGGCGAAGCAGGCGGTGAGGCGGCAGACAATCCGTTCTTCCTCTATGTATCTCACAAGGCCGTGCATGCCGATTTTCTACCGGCGAATCGTCATGCTTTTCGCTACCAGGAGAAGCCGTTTGAGCGGCCTCTGACCTGGGCGGAGGATGAGTCGAAATTTTCGGGTTTGCCGGTGTGGGTCCGCAATCAGCGCAACAGTCGTCACGGGGTCGAGTTTGCCTACTACTCGGAGCTGGATTTAGCGACCTACTATCGGCGCTACTGCGAGTCGTTGCTCGCGGTCGATGAAAGTCTTGGCCGGTTGATGAAGGAGTTGGAGGAGGCGGGTGAACTCGATTCGACGCTGATATTGTATCTCGGCGACAACGGTTTTCTGTTCGGTGAGCACGGCTTGATCGACAAGCGTTGTGCCTACGAAGAATCGATGCGTATCCCGATGCTGGTACGCTGGCCTGAGGGGCTCGAAAAGCCACGACGGGTCGAGGGAATGGTGGCCAATATCGACGTTGGCCCGACGCTGCTCGATGTGGCCGGTGTGGCCGGTGTGGCGGCGACCAAAGAGATGGACGGGCAGAGTTTTTTGCCTTTGATGCGTGGCAAGGCTCCGCATCGACCCTGGCGGGATCAGTTGCTCTACGAATATTATTGGGAGCGAAACTACCCGCAGACGCCGACGACCCACGCGCTACGTGGAGCGGACGGTTTCAAATACATTCGCTACTACGGGGTGTGGGATACCGATGAGTTATACGATCTGAATATTGACCCACAGGAACGGCGAAATCTGATCGATGATCCGCAGCATGCGGAGCGGGTGACTCGGATGAACGAGCAATTGTTTGAAAAATTGAAGGCCACTGATGGCATGCAATTGCCGCTGCTCGAGGATCGAGGCACCATATTCTTACATCGTAAGGGCGACGGTGGCCGGGCGGTGGACTTCCCCGACCTGTTTTATGAAAAGCCCTGAGCGTCAACGGCGGACAATTATCGCTGGCCAAACGGCGCTCGGCGATTATGTTTTTGCGCACATGCAAACAGGCTTTCAGTTGATTGATTCGATTATCAACGCAATCGCCCGGGGTTAATTTTTTGACTGCGGTGGGTGATTGCGACCGGTCTGTTATTCCCACTCACTTTTTCGTTTTGGCATGTGCAGATTGGCTCGGAATATTCCGCCCGGTCAAGATTTGGTTCCGCGCCATTGTGTCGGCTGGTCGCTGATGCTGTTGCGCATGTTTCCGGCTGAATTAACAAATAGATGAACAAATCCGTTACTATCTACGACACGACTCTGCGCGATGGTACGCAGGGTGAAGGGGTGAATTTCAGTTCGCTGGACAAGATTCGTATCGCCCAGCGCTTGGACGATTTTGGCGTCGATTACATCGAAGGAGGCTGGCCGGGATCGAACCCTAAGGACGTAGCGTTTTTCGAAGAGGCGGCCAAGCTGAAGTGGAAGCACGCCAAGATTGCCGCCTTCGGTAGCACCCGGCGCAAAGACATCGCAGTCGAGGACGATCCGCAGGTGGCGACGCTGCTCGCCGCGCAGACGCCGGTGATCACTTTCTTCGGCAAGACCTGGAAACTGCACGTTACTGAAATTCTCCGCACCACGGTGGATGAAAACCAGGCGATGATTCGCGATACCACCGCTTTCCTGAAGGCGGCCGGCCGTGAGGTGATCTATGACGCCGAACACTTTTTTGACGGCTATAAAGATGATCCCGAGCATGCGCTGGCGACTTTGCAGGCGGCCAGAGATGGCGGTGCCGACATGGTGGTGCTGTGCGACACCAACGGTGGCACCATGCCGGACGAGGTGGCGGAGATGACGCGGGCGGTGATCGATGCGCTCGATATGCCGGTCGGCATTCACCCGCATAACGATTGCGGTCTGGGCGTGGCTAACGCGCTGGCTTCGATTGGCGGCGGCGCGTCGCAGGTACAGGGGACTGTGAACGGATATGGTGAGCGGACTGGAAACTGTAATCTGACGTCGGTGATCCCTAATTTGCAGCTAAAAATGGGCATCCCGGTGGTGCCGGACGTGTCGCGGCTGACAAGTCTGGCGCACTTCGTCGATGACTTGGCAAACTGCTCCTCAGATGTGCGCGCTCCTTTTGTCGGGGCGACGGCGTTTGCTCACAAAGGCGGTATGCACGTCAATGCGGTGCAGAAAAATGCCAAGAGCTTCGAGCACATTGAGCCCTCAGCGGTAGGCAATCGTCAGCGCATCCTGGTTTCTGAATTGTCCGGGCAGAGCAATGTCTTAATGAAGGCCGAAGAACTCGGGCTGCCGATGGAGAAAGGCAGCGATGCGGTCATGGAAGTGCTGACGCGAGTCAAAGAGATGGAGCAGGAGGGCTACGACTTCGAATCTGCGGAAGCGACTTTTGAACTCTTGATCCGACGCACGCTGGAAAAGCAGCCGCCATATTTCAAACTGCAGGAATATTATTGCAGCTATCGACGCGACGGTGTCCGCGACTACGACATCTGTGCGGCGACGGTAAAATTGCTGATTGGCGGCGAGGAACATCACACCGTGGCGGAGGGGGACGGCCCGGTGAACGCCCTCGATGCGGCGCTGCGTAAGGGACTGCAGAAGGCTTATCCGAGGATCGACGATATGGCCCTGGAGGATTTTAAAGTCCGCATCATCGACAGCCACATGGGCACGGCGGCAAAAACTCGGGTGCTGATCGTCAGTGCTGACGGGCGCGAAAATTGGAGCACCGTCGGCGTGTCGTTCAACATCATCCAGGCGAGCTGGCGTGCGTTGGTCGATAGTTTCGACTTTTATCTGCTCAAAAACGGTGTTGAACCCCAGGGGTGACTAGCATTAGCCAAGACTGAATTGGCACGACCAGGAGGTAGGATGGGATTGCATCCCGTCCCCTTGGCGTAGGCGAAGATGGTGCCTGATAGACTGCATCGTGCCGACACACGTCCCGCCGTTTGGACATCTTGCCATGCTGAATATCTCGCACGACGTCCGGGATGGCCTACAAAGCCATGCTACGGAACCGCAACGTCGACGCAGGGTTTCGATCCGCCAGTTTAAATCTTTTCAATAGCCAGGCTCTAGGGCGTTTCGCTGTTGTCGACGCCTTTGCCTCGGCTGAGGCGCGACTTGAATTTGCTCCAGAAGCCTCGGGTGTCGTCGGTATTGTCGTCGCCGTCGTTGCGAGTGCGAATGACTTCGCGTACCGGCGATGGCACGGTGGGGCGCCGCGCGGATGGGGTGCTGCCGGGCGATTTCGCTGAGGTCAGCTTTGTTGATTGGAGGACGTTGGGATTGGATTTCAAAAAGGTATCGGTCGGCATCGGGACGGTGCGCTGCTCGGAACGCAGCCGCCGGTTGGCGTTAATGAATTGTGTCGGACTGTGATAGCAGGAGTAGTCGCGTGGATATTTCGAGCGGTTCATGCCGATAGCGAGGTTCTTGCGAATCTCAAAATGGAGATGGGCGTAGTACATGTCGCGCGGGCCTCGTCCCATGGTGCCGACCTTTTGTCCACGGTCGACTTTCTGGTGGAGGCGCACCTCGCGTCGATCGAGGTGGCCGTAGAGGGAATCGATGAAGTAGACGCGGCCATTTTTTTCCCGGTAGGCATGGCGAATAATGACGACGTTGCCCCAGCCCATTTTAAAGTCATCGGAGTAGACAACGACACCGGCGCCCATGGCGTAGATGGTGTCTCCGAGATCGGTATTGCCGCCACCGCGCCCGTTCCAGTCTTCGCCAAGGTGGCCATTGGGCCAGTAACCTCGGGCTTTGTAGTATCCGCCGGAATCGGGCCAGCCGACCGGAAAATCGAAACCGTCAGCGAGTTTGGCGCTGATGTGCGACTCGGCGCAGACCACATCAGGGTAGCTGACGGCAGCCATGAAAATTAGAGCTATGAAGACGCGCGAAAAAAAAGACGACCGACTGCGAGCAGGGCGTGTCGGTCGATCGGGCGTCATTGACTGAAGTTCGGCAGGGAATATCTGGCTGTCTACTCCTCGCGACCGAAGCCTAAGCGCGACTTGAAGCGTTGCCAGAATCCGCCGCTGTCTTCTTTATTATCACCGGTCTGACCTTCGATAACGGTGCGCACGGGGGCGGGGACTTGAGGGCGTGAGGCGGTGCCCGGTGACTGACGAGTCGGTATTTCGACGCGTCCGCTACTTGAGGCGGTGCCGCTGCTGGCGACGTTGTTGGTGGGAGTTCTCGACTTAGTAAAGGTGTTGATTGGAACTTGGAAGCGGCGTGACTCGCGGCGCAGGTTGCGGTTGGCATTGATGAAATGCGTCGGACTGTGGTAGTTGGCGTAAGTTTTATCGTGTGAAGATTGCCAAGGTCCGATGGCGAGATTTTTTCGAACTTCGAAATGCAGGTGTGCCACGTAGATGCCACCGGCGGTGCCGATGGTGCCAATGACTTCGCCACGTGAGACCGTCCTGCCGACCGATACGCTGCGGCGATCGAGGTGGGCATAGAGAGAATCGACGTAGTAGACGCGTCCGTTTTTTTCGCGATAGGCGTGGCGCAGGATGACGAGATTGCCCCATGAACTGCCGTAGTTCTCCGAATAGACACAGAGTCCGTTGCCCATGGCGGAGACGGGATCACCGAGGTCGGTATTGCCGCCGCCGTTACCGTTCCAGTCTTCGCCCATGTGAGCGTTAGGATAAAATCCACGGCGTTTATAATAGCCGTTGGCGTTTGGTTTTCCGACTGGATAGTCGAAGCCGTCCGCCATCGGTATCGACTGGAAGGATTGGCCGGTCGCGGCATCGGGCAACGCGACAGCTATCGCCACGGCAAACAGAAGGCCGAGCGTCCTGGGGAAAAACTGTCGTGAAGCCGTTGGCGGCATTTCTAAAATAGCGAGGGGGCGGTTGGGAGAAAATATCAGACGTCGCGGAAAAATTGGAAGTAGCAGAACCCTGCAATTCCGATAGCGTAGCAGTAGTAAGCGAAGTACTCGAACTTACCACGACGCACCAGTGCGAGAACAGCGTAAACCGCGACCAGTCCCGACAGAAATGCGATGGCGCCGCCGATAAGGTAGGAATTTGGAATGCCGCCACCGCCTTTTTCGAGATTAAGAAAGGTCACCAGCCCGGCACCGCCGATGGCGGGAATGGCGAGCAAAAAGGAAAACTCGGCAGCTTTGGAGGAGTCGACGCCGCTGAGCATGCCGGTGACGATGGTTGAACCGGAGCGGGAGATTCCGGGAAAAATCGCCAGCGCCTGACCGATGCCCATGGCCAGAGCGGACGGCAAGCGGACGGGCTCGCCGGGAGTGCCGCGCTTCGCGAGCAGGCGCGGCAGCAGCAGGATGGTGCCGGTTACGAGGAGTAACAGCGAGATAATGACCGGGTTTTCGTTGGCGGCGTTGAAGGCGTCCTTCAAGGTGAATCCGGCGATGGCGGCGGGAATGGTGGCGATAATCAGGTAGCCGATCATGCGTCTCTCTTCGATCATGTTCTTATTAAAGAGCGACAGGGTCAGTTGCCAGAGTTGCCTGTGGAAATAGACCACTACAGAAAATAAGGTGCCGACGTGAACGACGACCTCGAAGGTTTCGCCTGGATCGTTGACGTTCATCAGGTGGGTGGCGAGGCCGAGATGTCCTGACGATGAGACGGGCAAAAACTCGGTGAGTCCTTGGATCAGGCCGAGGACGATGGCTTGCAGGATAGTCATGGGGACGGCAGGGCAGTGAAGGGCGGCAAAACGACGCCTCTCGTTTTGCAGCGGGAGGCGGGAAAGGATACCGGCGCGTTAGCGGGTCGCAACGGGGAATTTAGGATCGCTTTGCTTTCTATTTCTGCGCGGAAATATCGTCAGTTTACCGGCTTCCCATGACGACTGCACCAGGCGCAAATGCCGACTATGGCGGCGCTGATCGCCAGCACGGTAGCCAGTAGCCAGCGTTCGGCGATGCGGTTACTTGCGTTTGAATGGGGGATGACGGCGTGCTGCGTCTTGTCAGTGTAGCGGCGCACCAGCATGTGCAGTCGGCGGAAGATTTCGGAAATCTGCTCGGCGGGGTCGGCATTTTCGGCGGCTCCCTGATTGGGCAGGGAAGCGAGTTCAAAAGCGGGTACGATGGCATCGAAGGCGGAATTGGTGCCAATGCCGGCGCTGCGGTTGCCGCGAACGTAGAGGACTGCCGCGACCGGTCGGTTGTCCGCTTGAGTCTCGGCTTCAGCCAGTCGGTGTGCCTGGCTGGCGGTGGTGTCGGCTGTCACGAAGGCCACTGTCTTGATGAGAGTGAGGACGCCTGTGTCGCGATTCAATGCATCGGCTTCTGTGCCAAGTTCCGCTTTGAGCTTGGCGTACTGGCGAAAAACTGCCGCATCGTCAGTGATCGACGTTGACGAAGATTCCGACTCGGCGGAGCCGGAAGCGGCCGCCATTGCGAAGCAGGTAACTGCCCAGCGCAAGGTGCTGAGTCGGGAGGATGGGGCCAACATGATCTTTAAGATAGCTCGATCGCGCCAAATGGAAATTGAGGTTTGGCTTGGCGGCTGGTTCGCTAGAGGCTTTTCTGGAGTCGTGCCAATTGAGCAGACCCGCAGCCACCATGTTTAAAATTCCTGTATGACATGTTTAGCGCCCATTGAGTTGATCGGAGCTTCATCACCCGAGGTTGCAGATTCTCACGAGGTGAATGGTTCAATTGGCCAGAGCCAAGGCGTAAAACTGTCTGAAATTGTAGGGTATGAAACGCCTTAGGGATTTCGAAAAATTGGACTGGAGCGCGATCATTTTGGTGGCTTTGGTAGGAATTGCGGACCGGCTGATCAATATAACAGCTCGAAATATTCAAGAAAAACGAAATAACAAATATGATAAATGCGTTTCATATGTGAAAATTTATGGAAATTGTTCTTGTCAGAAGGCCGATCATGGTCTGTAATACGAATGTCTCAGCGATGTATTTATAATTGTTACACTTTTTATAATTTTCG
Organism: Verrucomicrobiales bacterium; assembly: GCA_037969585.1. GTDB lineage: Bacteria > Verrucomicrobiota > Verrucomicrobiia > Verrucomicrobiales > DEV007 > JBBKXR01. The sequence goes on along the minus strand of JBBKXR010000074.1, from coordinate 3,325 downwards.
TTGAATGATTTTTGAACTATCCAGTTCCCATATTTCTAATCCCCATTCTTTCATTTAGTAAATTCCAACATCCACGACCACCATGGCAGACGAAGAAGCACCCGAGTTGATGACCGTTAAGGAAACGGCAGAGTATCTGCGCATTCCATTACCGACGGTTTATTACCTCGTCCAACGCGGCCAGCTCCCGGCGATTCAAATCGGCGGACGCTGGCGTATCAAGCGCAGTCTGCTCGACCGCGACATTCTCAAACAGGACGAAGGCGGACAGCCGACGGTGCTCGTGGTCGATGATGATCCGGCGCTGCAGACGCTGTTCAAGCAGTTCCTCAAAAAAGCTGGTTTCGGTCGTATCGTGGTTGGAACCGGCGCCGAAGCTCTGTCTTACGCCGAAAAGCAGAAGTTTGATCTGGTATTCCTCGATCTTAAGCTGCCGGACATTCCCGGTGATGAGCTTTACGCCAAGTTGAAGGCGTTGCATCCTGATCTACCGATCGTAATCATTACGGGTTATCCTGACAGCGAGATTCTCACCAAGATTCTCTCAAGTGGTCCAGTAACAGTGATCAAGAAACCGATCGAGTTCGATCAGCTCAACCGCACTGTCAAGATCCTTGGCCACAAAGGCACTGGCTGAGATCAGCTGAACTGAGCGACGACGTTCATTCTATTTTTGTTTTTGTGAAGCCCGCTGCCGATTTTCGGTAGCGGGTTTTTCGTTGGCCACTTTGCAGGCATTCTGCTAACGAGAGCATGAAAGTGGACGTGATATCGGTGAGGGTTGCTGGACAGGAATCCAGCATCTTGATCCCTGCTTCTTGCTTCTAAAAAATGAAACGCTATTCCATAGGTCTCGACTACGGCACCAACTCGTGTCGCTCATTGCTCATCGATCTCGATACCGGTGAGGAACTCGGTTCCACGGTTTTCGAATATCCTTCTGGGCAGTCAGGTATTCTCACCGATCCTGCCGATCCCAACGTTGCGCGACAGAATCCTCAGGACTATCTAGACGGCTTGGTGGCGATCATTACCGGCGCGATCGATCAAGCGAAGCGGGCGCGGGCGGATTTTGATCCGGCGCACGTCGTTGGTATCGGCGTTGACACCACCGGCAGCACCATTATTCCCATCGATGAGAATGGCACGGCGCTTGGGCTTTTGCCGGAGTTTAAAGATAATCTCAACGCCAAGGTGTGGTTGTGGAAAGATCACACCGCTCACGCAGAAGCGGCGGCGATAACGGAAACGGCTTCGCAAACTCATCCTCAGTACATTGCCCGATGCGGCGGTATCTACTCGTCGGAGTGGTGGTGGAGCAAGATCTGGCGTTGTCTGAAAGTCGATCCGCAGGTTTTTGAAGCGGCGTATTCCTGGGTTGAGCACTGCGATTGGTTGCCGGCGGTGATGACGGGCAATCAATCGCCCGACAAAATCGTGCGCGGTATTTGCTCAGCCGGTCACAAAGCGATGTACTGCGCTGAATGGGGTGGACTTCCCGAAGAGGCTTTTCTCGGATCACTCGATCCCGCGCTGGCAACGCTGCGTGGCCGACTATACGACCGTGCCATGACCGCCGACGTTAGCGCGGGGCAGCTCACCGACGAATGGGCGGAGAAACTTGGCTTGAAGTCGGGTATCGACGTGGCAGTCGGAGCTTTCGACGCCCACATGGGGGCGGTTGGCGCGGGGGTAAAAGAGGGCATTTTGGTGAAGATTCTGGGCACCAGTACATGCGATATCACGGTGGCACCGAACACGAATGAACTGGCCGATGTTCCAGGCTTGTGCGGAGTCGTCGACGGATCGGTGCTGCCGGGAAATTATGGGATCGAAGCGGGGCAGTCGGCGGTCGGCGATATTTTTCTTTGGTTCGTCCGCAACCTGGTCCCCGACAGCTACGGGGCTTCGATCGGTGAAAAATTCGCCAACATGGAGGCGGAGCTGGCGAAGCAAAAGCCGGGCGAGACCGGCCTTCTGGCGCTCGACTGGAATAACGGCAACCGCACCATTCTGGTTGACGTTCGCCTATCGGGAATGATTCTCGGTCAGACGCTTTACACCAAAGCGCACGAAATTTATCGCGCCTTGATCGAGGCGACGGCGTTCGGTGCGCTGACGATTATCAAGCGTATGCGTGAGTATGGAGTCGAGGTCAATGAGGTGGTCAATACCGGTGGGCTGGCAGTTAAAAACGCGACGCTGATGCAGATCTACGCTGACATTATTGGCTTGCCGATGAAGGTGGCGCAGAGCGATCAGACTTGTGCCCTTGGCGCGGCGTTGTTCGGTGCGGCGGCGAGCGGTGAAATGGAGCTGGCGGATGCGCAGTCCAAGGTCTGCAAAAATCGCGAACGCATTTACGAGCCGATTCCTGAGAACCAAGCGGTTTATGCGGAGCTCTACGAATTGTATCGAACGCTTCACGATGGCTTTGGCGGCGTCGATGATTCGGCGAACATCGGTAAGGTGATGAAGAAGCTGATCGACATCCGTCAGCATGCGAGGAACTGAGGTGGCAACGATTTATTACCGAACGGAATCATGCTCGAAGATCTGAAACACGAGGTTTGGCAGGCCAACTTGCTTTTGCAGAGTGAAGGTCTGGTGAAAATGACTTGGGGCAATGTCTCCGGCGTCGATCGCGATAAGTCGCTGTTCGTCATCAAACCGAGCGGCGTGGCCTACGCCGATCTTGCCGCTGACCAGATGGTGGTAGTCGACTTCGATGGTAAGGCCGTTGAGGGCGACCTCAATCCGTCGTCGGACACGCCGACGCATTTGGTTCTGTATCGCGAGTTTGAAGACATTGGTGGGATCACTCATACCCATTCGGCGCATGCGACCATGATGTCGCAGGCCGGTGTCGAGTTGCCGTGTCAGGGGACCACACACGCCGATCATTTTTACGGAACGGTTCCGGTGGTGCGTGAGCTGACGCCGGACGAGGTTGCCGAGGCTTACGAGACGAATACCGGCAATGCGATCGTCGAGTGCTTTCGCGAGCGCGGCCTCAAGCCGATCGAAATGCCGGCCTGTTTTCAAAAATATCACGCGCCGTTCACCTGGGGAAAGACCGCTGTCGACTCAGTGAAAAACTCGATCGCACTGGAAGTGTGCGCGCAGATGGCGCTTGGCACCTGGCAGTTGAATCCCGACGTCGCGCCCTTGCCTGAGCACATTCTTGACAAGCACTACCTGCGCAAGCACGGGCCCGGTGCTTACTATGGGCAGGGGAAGGGGTGAGGTTTGTGGGGCAGTTTTTTAAACTGCCTCAGTGGACGCGCGAGCCTCATCCCGACGGATGCTCTGTAAGCAGATTGAA
>JBBKXR010000073.1:0-4835 GCA_037969585.1 Verrucomicrobiales bacterium | reverse complement strand
GACCGATGTTTACGGATTGATTTGCTGACGGGCAAACTTCTTGGCGAGTTTAAAACGCCCGCCAAAGCGGGCGAGGAAAATCGGAATTGGGGGTTTTTGGCTTATCAGGACGGAAATCTTTTCGGCTCGATTCAGAACGAAGATCATCAAGTCAGCCCCCGTTACAAACTCACAAAATTGCGCACCGAATCGTCGCGGATTTTTGTGATGGATGCGAAAACCGGCGATCTGAAATGGCAGTTCGATGCGGAACATTCCATCCGCAACAACACCATCGCTGTCGCTGCAAAGAAGATTTTTCTGATTGATCGTCCGATTGTCAAAATGGATCACGTCGAGAATCCAAAGCGCAACGGAAAGCACGTCAAAACGTTGCCAGTCGATGAAATTCCGTCCGGCGTTTTGCTCGCTTTTGATTCTGAATCCGGCAAAGAAATTTGGCGCAACGACAAGGAAATTTTTGGCACCCAACTCGCCGCAAGCGAGACCCATTCGACGCTGATGATGAACTATGAAGCTTTGCGTCACAATTTCTTCGCATTGCCATCCGAAACCGGTGGTCGTCTCGCCGGCTTCGATCTCGAAACCGGAAAACCGCGATGGGATCACGCCGCAGAATATGAGACACGGCCGCTCATTAACGACTACACGATCTACGCGCAGGGCGGCGCCTGGAACTTGATCACTGGTGAATCCGTGCCCTTCGATTTCGAGCGCTCGTATGGTTGCGGTCAAATTTCGGCTTCAACCAACCTGATGCTTTTTCGATCAGCAACGCTCGGCTACAAGGATTTGTCGCGCGATGCCGGCACCGAAAATTACGGTGGCATCCGGCCAAGCTGTTGGATTAACGCGATCCCTGCAAATGGCCTCGTTCTTGTTCCCGATGGCTCTTCAAAGTGCCAGTGCAGTTATCAAATGCGGGCGTGGTTCGCATTGCAATCGGCGGGGGAGTAGGAGAAGCAGACATTAGAAAAACAAGCGGAAGACTTTTTCCCATTTTCGTATCCAATTTTTTGATGAAGTCGAGATTGCGTCCGATATCCCTGCACGCGCTTGAATGCGCCCGTGCTTCCGCACATCTGCGGATCGTCATGCCCGTTCGCATTCTCCTTCTCGTTGCCATCGGTATGGCGGCGACCTCCATTGGCATGGGCGAAGCGGGATCCGACGTCGCCGAAATCACGATTACGGCGCACAAATCCGAACTGCTCTTTGATAAGAAAAAACTTACCGTCAAAGCAGGTCAAAAAGTTAGGCTCACGCTGGTGAACCCGGACGACAGTCTTGACCTGCAACCTCACAATTTTCTGATCATCGAGCCCGGTAAGCTGGAGGAAGTCGGAGCCGCCGCAGACGCAGAATCAACCGATCCGGAATTCCTTTCAGATCGCCAGGCGATTCCCACTTCGAACTACGTTCTCTATCACACCAAGCTTTTGCAGCCGGGAGAATCGGAGACCGTCGAATTTACGGCACCCAAATTCGCTGACGCTTATCCGTTCTTGTGCTCTTACCCCGGTCATTGGAGAATGATGAATGGGGTCATGATCGTCGAAGATTAGGGGCGGCCTATTTCATAACATCAAAGCAACCGGTATCAGCACTTTAGTATTTTGGTTTTTCTGATGCGGGTTTTGCTTTTCATGTTATTGACCACCCTCGCTGCGGTCGCAGAGGATCGCATTGCGACGGAGGAGTTTACGTACATTGAATCGGAATTGGCTGGAGGAAAAGAAGGAGCGGGCTGGAAAGATAGCTGGGTTATTTCCGGGCAGCGCCCTGCGGTTGTCGTCGACGGGAAAAGCGATAACGACCGTGAAATTTTGATTCAGGGAACGGGAGAGCGGAACAACCCGATGCGTCGCGAGTTGAGTAATCCAGTCCGCGGGCCGGAATTGTTTGTGCGCTTCCATTTTCGGTATGATCCCGAAGGAGAGGGTAAAACCGATGACAGCGAATTTTTCGTGATGTGGCTGGACCGCGTCGATGGCGGCGACCGTGCCGTGCACGGTGCTGGAATTCCGAATATCGGAATCCACATCGCGGATCAGGGGCCGAAGAAGGGCCATGCGGTTTTCATAGCGCGAATCGGAAGCGACCGGACGACTTGGAGTTCCGTCGAGTTGAAGCGTGGCGAAAGTTATCAGGTCGTCGCCCGATTGAGTAAATCAGATCCCGACGAGCGAGCAGCGTACGACCGACTCGAACTCTGGGTGGATCCGAAAGCCGGAGATCGAGCCAGACCGGTTGCCACGGTGATGCAGAAAAACAGCGTTAATTTTGTGCGTTGGGTAGGGTTTGCCACCGGTCGAAAGACGGAGCAGTCGGATCGGATAATTGTCGACGATTTGGCTCTGAGCTCTTCGTGGGAAGATGTGCTGAACCTTTCCGCTGATGGAAATTTTGCTCCGGAAAAGCAGCAACCGGACCTGCCGCCTTCGCTTTGGACGAAAACGGTCGATTTTAAGCACGATGTCTATCCCTTGCTGAAGGAGCGGTGCTATTCCTGTCATAAGGGAGCGAATTCTGAATCCGGTTATCGCCTGGACGTCCGTAGCGAAGTCCTTGGCTACAGCACCGGTGATCCGCTCGCCGTTCCGGGTGACAGTGCGAACAGCAAAATTTTTGCTCTGACCGTTTCTGATGATTCTCTAAAACGGATGCCTCCTCCAGAGGAGGGCGAGCATGCGCTTACCCACCTGGAATCGGATCTGCTTCGTTCGTGGATCGATCAGGGATTGAAGTGGGATGACCAGCTCCTACCCGAGCCGAATGCCAGTTCGGACCACTGGGCTTTTCAGCCGGTTGAGCGCCCTAAAGTGCCGTCGGTGAAGCAAAAAGACTGGGTGAGGACGCCAGTGGATTCATTCATCGCTGCAGCGCAGGAGTCGAAGCAATTGAAACCCGCGGAGGAAGTCTCCCGGCGGACATTGATCCGTCGTCTTTCGCTGGATCTGATCGGTCTACCGCCAACGTCGACTGAGGTTGACGCATTTCTCAATGACGCTTCCGGCACCGCCTATGACACTTTGGTCGAGCGTTTGCTGGCCTCGCCTCACTACGGTGAGCGTTGGGGGCGATACTGGTTGGACCTGTCTCGGTGGAGCGAAAGTCATGGCTATCAGCATGATATTCCGCGCCCCTACGCGTGGCGCTTTCGCGACTATGTCATCAACAGTTTTAACGAAGACAAACCCTACGATCGCTTCTTGAAAGAGCAGCTCGCCGGCGATGAACTCAATCCGCTGACAGACGAAAATGTCATCGCCACAGGTTTCCTTGCAGCGGCCAGGATCAGCGGTAACCAGATGGACAAAGCGATTCAGCGAAACGATGCGCTGGTCGATATGGTCAACGCCACCGGCAGTGTCATGCTCGGTCTTACGCTCGAGTGCGCGCAGTGCCACAACCATAAATTCGATCAACTGAGCCAGCGGGATTACTACAAAATGCAGGCGCTGTTCACCGACGGACAGATGGGTAACCTCTCGTTGAGTGATCCGGAAACGCCAAACCCTACCCGCTTGGAAAACTGGATGTCGGCGGCAAGCTACAAGTTTTACATGAGCGAAGCCGGCAAACTGGTGAAAGGCAAAGCTTTCGAACACACGCAGCGTGCGCATACTTGGGGGTTCGTTTCTGCGAAAACCGGGAATGTCGGGATTGAAAGAATGCCAGTAGTGAATCGTGCGCCGCTGCCGTGGAATCCAGAGGTTCTGAAAGTCACCAAAGCGCGTCTTCTGGTTCGTGGCGAAGTCAGCCAGCCTGGGCCGGTCGTGAATAGCGGTTGGCCGGAGGTGTTGGGGAAATCGAATTCAGAAAATGTAACGCGAACCGAATTTGCTGACTGGATGGGCGATCCAGATAATCCGCTGGTGTCGCGCGTCTGGGCGAACCGGGTCTGGCAGTATCATTTTGGTAAAGGACTGGTCGCGACGCCGAGCGACTTCGGAACGCAAGGCGATGCGCCGAGTCATCCGGAGTTGCTCGATTGGCTCGCGTCCGAGTTGGTGGCTCACGACTGGAGCACCAAGCATTTGCACCGACTCATCGTTCGTTCGTCGGCATATCGTCAGGAGCGGAAGTTCAATCGCGAGAACGCGGCGATCGATCCTGACAATACCCTGCTTTGGAATTGGCCGCGCCGTCGCCTCGAAGCGGAAGCGATTCGCGATGCCGTTCTCATTGCCACGGGAGAGCTGGATACCGAGGTTGGAGGCCCCAGCATCCCACCCGAGCGTGATGAAGAAGCTCTGCGACGCACCATTTATCTCGCCCAACGCCGCAGCGAAATGCCACGCGCGATGACCATGTTCGATGCCCCCGAGGCAATCTCGAGTTGCTCACACCGCAGTGTTTCGACCGTGGCGCTGCAACCGCTCTATCTGTTGAACAGCGAATTTATGAATCACCGTGCGGCGGCCCTTGCGCAGAAAGTAAAATCCATTGCCGGGGAAAATTCTGATAAGCAGATCGATGTCGTATTCAGCCGGACACTTGGCCGTATGCCCGATGCTGAAGAGAAAGTTCGCGCGGTCCAAATGCTGAAGTCTGCCTCCGACCCCGACCTCGCTTTTGTTCAGTTTTGCCACGCCCTCTTGAACCTGAACGAATTCGTTTACCTGAATTGATCCGATGAAAACCGATCCCAATTTTGGTGCGCCCACTTTTTTTTCCCGGCGCGATATGTTGCATCGCAGCACGCTCGGGATGGGTTCAATCGCCCTCGCTTCGATGATGGCCGATCAGGCGTCGGGCGCTGCTCCGGTTCCGGTCGCGCACCGTCCGGCGCGTGCCAAGAGTATCATTTTTCTGTTCATGAGCGGCGGTCC
>JBBKXR010000072.1:0-15457 GCA_037969585.1 Verrucomicrobiales bacterium | reverse complement strand
CTGTTCATGCCCGAAACCAAGGGCAAGGAATTGCCTGAATAATCTATCGATAGATGACCCCGACCGACTACGCCCTGGTGGCGTTGGTGCTCGCCGGCGCGGCCTTCGTACAGTCGGCGAGCGGCTTTGGCTTCGCGCTGGTTGCGGTTGCCGCACTGCCACAAATCATCGGCTTGGAGTCCGCGATTTCGCTGATCGCGGCGTTCAATCTGTTGGTGTCACTGAGTACCCTCTGGCTGAATCGTGGCGATTTTTCGTGGGCACGAACCTGGCCGCTGGCGGTTGCGATCTGCGCGACGCTGCCGATCGGTTTCTGGTTTTTGAAAAACGCCGATGGAACTATTTTGATCCGCGTTCTGGGGATCATCCTTATCGTCGTCGCGGTGATGGATCTGAGGCTGGCGGCCGTTAATTTCTGGCGAACCCGCTTTTCAAAACCGAAGCAGGCACCCGGCGCTGGGGCGACGGTCGACGCATCGACTTCAGGCGCTGACCTCCAGACGCTGCCGAAGTGGAGCGTGTGGCCGCTCGGTTTGATCGGAGGCTTGCTCGGTGGTGCCTTCAACGTCTCCGGGCCGCCCGCCGTTGCATACGCCTACTCGCAACCGTGGACCAAACTGCAAATCGTCGCCGTTCTGCAGACCGTCTTCCTCATCGCCGGATTGTTCCGCAACGGCATGATGGTAGCCGCCGGTGACTACAACGCACAACTTTTTCGCTGGATACTGTGCTCCATTCCCGCCGCGCTTGTCGCCATCTGGCTCGGCAAAAAATTGCTCGATCGATTACCGAAAAACTTACTCAAGCTCCTCGTGTTCACCTTCATTCTGGTGATGGGTATAAAGTATCTGCTGGTCGGAATGTAGCCCCCAATCCAATCACTTCCGTGGTGCCGTCGTCAGTGGCGTCACCGGATCACCTTCCGGCACACGTCCGTAGACCTCCGGCAGCTTGCAGGTTTTAAGGCGGGGCAAAACGTGCTTTGCGAACAGTTCGCATTCTTCCTTGTGCGGGTAGCCCGAGAAGATGAACGCCCGGAAACCGAGACTCATGTAGCGCTGCAATTTTTCGTAAACCTGATCTGGATCGCCGACGATCGCCGAACCGCAGCCCGAGCGCGCCCGACCGATACCCGACCAGATATTCGGCTCGATGTAGTCGTCTTCATCTGCCGCCTGCTCACGCAATTCGTCCTGGCGTTTGACCCCGGCCGACTCGGAGTCCTGCGAGCGGTGCTTGAGCTCCTCGCCGCGCCCCGCATCCAGCTTAGATGCCAGTTCGCGCGCCGCTTCCCGGGCCTCCTCCTCCGTCTCGCGAACGATCATGTGAATGCGCAAACCGTAGTCGATGACGCGACCGTGTTTCTCCGCAAGCGCCGTCATGTTGCGCATCGTGTCGACCAGACGGTCCTCGGTCTCCGGCCACATCAAAAATACGTCGCAATGCTCCGCGCACAAATCTTGCGCCGCCGGAGAGATGCCGCCGAAATAGAGCAGCGGACCACCATTCTGTTGGTAGGGCTTGAGCGGATCAGTGCCTAATTCGATGTCGTAGTAGTCACCGTGGAAATCGATTTTATCTTTGGTCCAGCCATCCTTGAGAATCTGGATCACCTCGCGTGAACGATCGTAACGCGCCTGCGATTCCATCTTCGTTCCCGGCAGATCCGACGAGATGATATTGATCGTCAGTCGACCCTTCATGATGTGATCGAGAGTAGCAATCGCCCGCCCCAACATCGGCGGATGAATCTCACCCATGCGCACCGCAACCAGTAATTGCAGCTGCTCGAGCTGCGGAGCCACCGCTGAGGCAAACTCCAGGGGCTCCTGACCAACAACGTATCCCGATGGCAGCAAAATGTTCTGGTAGCCACATCGGTCCGCCGTTTTGACGATATCCGAGCAGTGTTCCCAGCTGCTGCGCAAGTCTTCGTCGAGCACGCCAAGGTGACGGCAGTCCTCATTGCACAAGGCGCTGAACCAGGCGATTTCAGCGGCATCGAGGTCAGCGGAGCGGATGCGAATTCCTTCGGGTAAGTCAGCCATGCCGACACTTTGAACGCGAGGTCGTTTCGATTCAATCGGTAAGTCGACGTGGATGCGTGCGACGGGAAAGCAGCAACCTATGTTCTCTCGTGGCCGATCACATCCTTGCGCAGATTGCGAACCGTGGTCAGCCCGCCCCAATCCGCACCGCGCATCACCCGGGCACCCGTTTGCCGTCGCTCGCTGAAGCAGTCGCGAAACTGCTCAAAGACACCATCGACAAATTCAGCCCGCCCAAAAACCGTGCCATCACAAAAGTAACGAACCCGGGACCGCATCAGCTCGTGGGCCGGTAGCCTGCCTTTTTCATCCGCAACCACCCGCTCGACCTCCTGCGGGTCGATGCCAGTCCGCGTCCCCACATTGCCACTGCGCGGATCACCGTAGCGCCTTTCCCCATGGCCAAACAAATGCATCCGATAGGCCGAACCAACCTCCCGCCAACTCGCCGACCTACCGTCCCAGGCCCGCGTCCGAGCATGCATCTTCGAAAGATTTCGCCGCGCCAACTTGCCGCCTGCCACCGCTTCCGCATAACCACACCACCGATAATCCTTAGGGTCACCAACGATGCCCGCCCGCACTGGATTCAACTCAATATAGGCCGCCATTGTCATCAGAGCGTGCTCATCCCCTTCGACGACAACACTCTTAAAGCGTCCCTCCCAGAGAGTTCCCGAACGATCGTTGCGCGCATTGTACCAAAGTGTGAAGCGCGCTTTCAGTTCCTTGCAAAATACCGACAAATCGCCCATCCGCACCTGATACCGGCCCAAAATCTCCAACAACCAAGTCTCCGAACCTGTAGCACTTTCCGAATGGGCAATCGCTCGATCCAGTTCATCAACCACCATCGCCAACGCCTCACCTTGATAAAGCTGAGGCAGTTTCTTGCGTAGCGAATCAGCACTCAGCGGCAAAATCGATTCCGGATCCGGGACCTCCAGCAAAAGATGAAAGTGATTCGACATCAGACAATACGTGAGCACCCGAATCTCCAAAAAGGTCTCTAATCGCCGAATCGTGGAACGAAACACATCCTTCTCTACCGGGCCAAACACAAAATTGCGATCCACCACCCGGGACACCGCGTGATAAGCACCGCCAAGGGGAAGAATAATGCGTTGCTGCTTCGCCATCGTGACGACATTCTGCAACCACCGCCCAAAATGGCAAGTAAATAAAAGCGGCATATATTTATCACCACTATAACGATCTGTGGAGTTGCTTGAATGCTGGTGGAGGACTAGCGACCTGCAGCCTGAGCCTGGGTGCTAGCGGAAGTCCTTCCACCAATCGTCACTGGTCATGGATGAGAGCATTTCGAGGCAGTGGGGGTAGTTGGCGCGGGCGGCGAGGATTTTGCGGCTCTCGTGGAAGTTGCCGAACTCGACGACGTCGATATCGACGTTGCGGACGCCCCAGTGATTCATTTGGCGTTTGCTTGGAAAGTAAATATCTACGGTTCTCGAGCCGACTAGAGCCTTGCCGTAATCGTCGACCACGAACAGGCGATCGACGCCTTTCATGCGGAATTTTGTGCCGAGCGGGAAGCGCGACCAGTCGGCGGCTACGGAGTGGTATTCGGGGGTGTAGCGGAGGTTGGTGCCGAGTGCGGTTTTCTTGCCGTATTTGATGTGGTCGGCTTCGGTGTGGGTGTAGGCAGTGGTGCGAACACTGGTGGTGATCAGAGCTTTGTCTTTGGTCGCAGCGGCGAGGTCGCTCGGCGAGGTAGTCTGCCCGAAAGCCGACTGTAGTGCGCTGTCCTTGAAACCGGTTATAGCGGGTTCGGATCCGGCCTCTGACGGTGGTGCTTGCGCTGCGCCGGAAGGTAGACTTAGGATAGGTGATTCTCCAGAGCCGGGGCCCGGTGCTACAACACCCAAATGCTCTAGCGCGAAGAAGCCGCCACAGAGGACTGCGGCAGCCACGACGAGTGCGATAGCGACATGTTTTAGCTTAGGCATTTGGCGATCGTTCGCTGGCTTGCCGACAAGATGCTGAACCTCATCGAAAAATCAAGCGCACGAGCGCATCGCAAAAAGGTAATCTCCTCGGTCATCGCAACGAGAGCGTGAGTTATAGGTGCCGTTCAGTTATCACTGCTGAACGGCCGGATTGTCAGGGTCAATGTGCGTGGTCACAGACGCAGGCGTACTCTTTGTTCGGACAGTCGGGGCATTCGCTGAGGTTGAGAGCGAAACGGGCGAACACCGGCTCGGCATCATCGGTGCCGGTTTGAATTTGCACGATGACTGGAAGATTTTCGCCCTTGGGAAAGGCGGTATCGGAGACCAGGACGTCGCCTTGTTTGGCAAATTTAAGATCGGCGGGAGCGCTCCGGTCGCCGCCGGTGACGGTGACGACTTGATCACTGATAGGGGTCGCTTTGGCATCGTCGGTGAGCGCCGTGATCTGCACTTTGTGATCCGGTAAAAGAAGAAACTCAAGATGGGGTTCGACCTCAGTGAGAATGCGACCACCGTTCGGTCCGGATTCCTTCAGCGCGTGATCGTGGCCTTCTTCACCTTCGTGCTTGTGGCCGTGGTCGTGTCCTTCGTGATCGGCATGCTCGCCGTGATCATGCCCGTCGTGGTCATCGCCGCCACCACAGGAGGTAAAAAGGCTCAGGCTGGCGACGGTGGCGCAGGTGGTGAGGGTGTTGAGAATTTTTCGTGCAGTATTCATAGGATTTTTTGGTTCGGTTTATCAGTTTTACAGGGTTAGACAAGCGGCGGGGCGCGAGTTGTGAAAGAAATTGAGAAAACAGAAGCTGACTTAGCCACAGGCGGCGACGTTGCGATTGACGGCCCGTTGAGCGGCTTTCCGGCAGAAATTAAAGAACACCGCGGGGGTGATGGCCAGTCCGAGTAAGGTCGAACTGAACAAGCCACCAACGATAACGATAGCGACAGGGTTCAGGATTTCCTTGCCCGGCTCATCGGCGGCGAGAATTAGCGGAATCAAAGCGATGCCGGCCGACAACGCGGTCATCAACACCGGGGCCAGCCGTTCGAGTGTGCCGCGCACGACCATCTCACGACTGAAGCCCTCACCCTCGTGCCGCATGAGATGTAGATAGTGAGAAATCATCATGATCTGATTTCGGGCGGCGATCCCGGCGATGGCGATGAAGCCGACCAGTGTGGCGATGCTGACGTTGTCGAGCGTGAAGCGGGTGTAAAGCACGGCGCCGATCAGTGACACCGGGATATTGGTCAGCACCAGCAACACGAAGCTGAAGCTCTGAAAATAGCTGTAAAGCAGGAACACGATGACCAGCAAAATAATCGACGACATGATGACGATGGTCCGCGTCGCGGCCTGCTGCGCTTGATACTCGCCTTCGAAGGAAATTGAGTAGCCTTTGGGCAGCGTGAGCTTTGCTGCGACATCGCGCTGTAGCTGCTCGACGACGCTGTTGAGATCGCTCGTGGTCGGGTTGATGGAAACCACAAAACGTCGCAGTGTATTCTCGCGGAGAATGGTATTAGGACCGGTTGCGTTGCGAATTTCGGCGACGTAGCTGAGCGGAATGCGCTGGCCGCTCTGGGTATCGATGTAAAGGTTTTCCAATCGGTCAGGATTTTCCCGCCACTCGAGCGGCAGCCGAACGACCAGATCGTAAACGCGCTGGCCCTCGTAAACTTCGCTGACCACTTCACCACCCATCAGTGATGCAAGCTCGGTATTCAGATCGCCAGGTGTGACGCCGTAAGCTAGGGCGCGTTCGCGATCGACTTCGATGCGGAGTTGCGGGATTGGTGCCTGCTGCTCGGTGCGTGCCTCCTCGAGCCCCGGTATCGCGCGTGCGATCGCGGCGACTTTAGTACCGAGGCTTCGCAGTTCTTCGAGTTCAGGACCGTAAATTTTCACTGCCACCTTGGCTGAGACACCGCTGAGCATGTGTCCGACCCGGTCGGCGAGGGGGCCGCTCATAGCACTGAACGTTCCTGGAATGGTTCCCATGGTGGCACGGATGTCCTTGAGCAATTGGTCGCGGTCGGCCTCGCCTTCGGGCGTAAATTCGACATCGAACTCGACCGTGGACACGGGCACGACGTGGTCGCCGCGTTCTGCACGGCCGACACGGTATCCGACAGTTTCCACACCGGGCAGTCGGAGCAAAAGGTCCTGGGCCGTGCGCGACAGTTGAGTGGTCGTACGCAACGAGGTGCCGGGGGCGGTGGTCATGGCGATGACGGCGGTAGGTTCGCGGAACGGTGGTAAAAATGCTCCTCCCATTTTGGTGTAGGTGAAATAGCTCACCACCAAGAGACCGCCGGTGATCGCGAAAACGGCAAGAGGTTGGGACAGTGAAAAACGCAACCACGTAGAACTGAACAGGCCTTTGAGAAACCGCACCACGGCACCGTCGCCGTGCGCGGCTTTGTCTTTCGGGTTCAGCAAGAATGAGCTCAGCACGGGGATGACGGTGAGTGACACGACGAAGGAAGCACCCATGCTGACGATCGTGGCGATAGCGATCGGTGTGAACAAACGGCCCTCAACACCGCTCAGTGCGAGCAGGGGAAGAAACACAAGAATGATCAAAATCGTCGCGTAAAATATTGATGACCGAACTTCGGCCGACGCTAGCGCAATGACTTCGATTCTTGGTTTTGGGGCCGCGAGTGCCGCGTTTTCCCGCAGCCGGCGATAGACATTTTCGACATCGACGATGGCGTCGTCGACGACCATGCCGATGGCCACGGCAAGTCCACCGAGGGTCATGGAATTAACACTTAGATCAAGTAGGTCAAAAACTAGAATGGTGATTGCCAATGACAGCGGAATGGCGGTCAGGGTAATGATGGTTACTCGGAAGTTGAACAGGAACAGAAACAGTACGATGGCGACCATGATGGCTCCGTCTCTCAGGGCCTCCTCAAGGTTGCCGATCGAGAGATCGATGAAATCACGTTGTCGATAGATGGTGACCAACTGCACGCCCTCGGGCAGGGTTTGTTGCAGGTCATCGATGATGGCCTCCACCTTTTCGGTCAGCGCGATGGTATCGAAGCCCGGTGATTTGCGGACGTTGATGATGACTCCGGGATCACCTCGGAGTTCGTCTTCATCAGTTTCGTCGATGGAGAATTCTTTCAAATTGGTGCCGAGTCCAGCGTCGCCGCGCTGCGCTTCGATGCCCCAGACGATGGTGGCGACATCAGACAAACGAATCGCCCGATCATTTTCGTGGGTGACTACGGTATTGCCAATTTCGACGAGGTCGGTGGTCATGGCCAGATTGCGCACCATGATTTCCTGATCTTGTTCAGTGAGGAAACCGCCGGTGGTGTTCTTGACGGCCTTGGAGGCAGCATCTCGGATCTGCTCGAAGGTTACGCCGAGAGCGAGCATTTTTTCCGGCTCGGGTTGGACCTGGATTTGCTTCACTCCGCCACCCATCGATAGCACTTCGGCAATGCCGGGGATCGATTGAAAGCGTTTGCCGATGACCCAGTCGGCGATTTCGCGCAGCTCACGGGGATTGGTTTTTCCGCTTGGATCGCGTACGCCAATCATCATGATGTCGCCCATCAGCGAGGCGACGGGAGTCATATAAGGGGTGATGCCTTCGGGCAAAAATTCAACGGCGCCGGTGAGTCGTTCCTGAACGAATTGGCGTGCCTGATAGATGTCGGTGCCCCAATCGAATTCGACGAATACCAGCGACAGCGAGATGTCATTGGTGCTGCGCAGGCGACTGACACCGGTGACGCCCATGAGCGAATTTTCGAGAGGTATGGTGACCAAAGTTTCTACTTCCTCGGGTGCGTAGCCGGGCACTTCGGTGAGGATGGAAACGGTTGGCCTAGTTAGATCGGGAAGTACATCGACGGGCAGTTCGATAGTTTTCTTCACGCCCAGCACGAGAAGAACCAGCGCCACGGCGAGCACGAGGGCGCGCTGTGCGAGGCTGAGACGAATGAGAGTGTTGAGCATGAGGAGCGGGCTGGTGGTCCGAGTTCTTTGTTATTTTCTAGGCGGTGGCTTCGCTTTTCTGGCGCCGTTTATTCCAGAGTTGCTGAAGTGTGATCAGCAGCAACAGGCTGATCACGCCGGCGTAGATCTGCAGGTAGAGGTTCATCTTGCTGCCGCCGTCGGAACCACCGTGGTCGTGGCCTTCGTGACCATCGGCTTGAGCGGCTTTGGCAGCGTCGGTGAGTTCGGATCCGTCCTCTGCGTGCTCGTGGCCGTGTGCGGCATCGAGAGCTTCCTTTAGCGAAATGCCACTGCCGCCTCCGGCGAAACCGAGCGAGTAAGAGCCTTGTGTGACGACTTCTTCACCAGGAAAAAGACCGCTCAGCACTTCGACGTAGCGATCGTTTTGCTCGCCTAGTTGAACGGGGATTTTGACGAACGAGTTGGGCAGTTCCAAGTGTTTGGTAAAAACGATTCGCTTTGTAGGATCCCCTTGGATAGCGGTTCGTGGAACGGCGACAACACCGGTGCGGCTGGCGATGATGATGGAAAACTCGGCCCGCATTCCGGGCTGGAGTTTGTTATCGGAATTATCGATTTCGAAAATTGCATCGACGGTTCCCGCTTCACGGTCGGCGGCGACGCGATAGCGGCTTAGCTTAACGGTGATAGGAGATCCGCCGATGGCCGGTACTTGAACGCGGGCGATGGTACCAACGGCGACGCCAGATGCTTCTTTTTCGGGAATCTTGGCGATGGCCCACATTTTGGATCGATCGGAAATGTCGAGCAGTTCGGTCTCGGGCTCGATTGGTTCGCCTAGCCGGACGTGAGAATCGACGACGAGACCCGCCTTGGGTGCGCGCAAGGCGATGGTCGGTGGCGGGTTGCCGGGTTGCCGGCTTTCGACTTTGACGAGGACTTGATCTTTTTCGACGAGGTCACCTTCGAAGGCGTTGACCTCGACCGCGCGTCCGGAGATGCGCGATGACAACACCGAACGGCTGGACGGAATGTCTTCTATACGACCGATCGCGAACACCGTCGTTTCGAAGTCTTGTTTCTGCACAACGACGGTTTCGATGCGGAGATTTTTCACGCCCTGTTCGTCGAGAATAACGGTGTTGGCTGTCGCCTCAGCATCGACCGGGCCTTCGGCGCTCGGCGCTGTTGTTATCAGCCAGCAACAACATAGGAGGGCGGAGAGAAGAGTGGTTTTCATGGTGATGGGAGTGCGGTGGAGGCTATTTCCCCGAGGAGGGGCGCGGGCGTTCGATGCCGGGATAGTTGCCGGTGACGAAACGCAGGCGCGCTTCGGAGAGGTGATAGTCTTCGACAAATCCGAGCGAAGCATTGTGCAGTTCGAGCAGCTGTTCCTGAGCTCTTTGCACCTGCAACAAGCTGGCCTGGCCCTGTTCGTAAGTGGTGCGGAAGTCGGCGAGATTTTTTTCGGCCAGTTCGATGACTGTGCCCGAGGCTTCGGCGGCGAGTGCGTGCGCGTCACGAGCGGCGTGCAGGGCGGCTTCGTACTCGCTGCGAATGTTGAATTCGCGGGCGGTGCGGGATTTTTCCGCCACTTCGATATCGATGCGAGCCTGCTCGATAGCGTCCTCGTTGCGCTGGCGAATCGGAAGCGGGATCGAAACGCCGATACCGGTAAAGGTATTTCGCTCGAGGCCGTCGGGTGCGTCAACGGCTTGCTCGCGTTCGACGAACACCTTCAATGAAATATCCTCCCACCGACCAGCGTCGGCGAGCAGGGCTTCCGCTTGAGCGACATCGTGCTGGGCGAGCGTGAGCAGGTGATCCGGTCTCCGGCGAAACAATTCGGCATTGCTCAGCTTCGCAGGCGTTGGCTGGGTCAGTGGCAACTGCAGGCCGCGCTTGATGCGTACCTCGGTTTTCGGATCAATGCCGAGCAGTTTGGCGAGGTGGAGCGCCTGTTGGCGTTCGGCATTTTTCAAGCTGCCGATGTTTTGTTGCAGCGAGCGATTGGTCAGTTCGACCTGGGTGACGTCGAGTGGTGAAGCTTCGCCTTTCTCGACCAGCGGTCGCATGAAGTCGACGATCTCGGTGTTGAGTTGCACCAGTTTTTGACTGACTGAAAGTTTGGCGCGGGACACCATCAGCAGGGTGCTGGCCTGATCCACCTCGTAAGCCAACTGGCGACGTCGCTCGGCGATTTCGGCTTCGGCGAGCAGCACTTGAGCGCGACGAACGCCTGTCTCATCGCGAAGCCGAGAGGTCAGCGGGAAGCTCTGGCTGAATGCCACTTCGAGTGTCCGTTCGTCGTCGCCGAGACCGATAGCATCATCGGCCGCCGTGACTTCGAGCTCAGGATTATCGAGCCGGCCCGACCAGCGCACTCGGGAATTGGCGCGAGCGATCTCCAACTCGGCGACCTTGAGATCGGGATTGTTTTTTAATGCGATGGCAATGGCTTCGGACGGCGCCAGAGAGCGAACTGCCGCCTCTTCGGCGTGCAGTGAAGAAACTGACGAGAGGGGAAGTGCTGGCAGGTCAGCCCACGCCCAAAAGGCGATGAGTGCCATCGCAGGGAAATGCCATTGAGGCAATGATCGAAGGCCGGGTGAATGATGAAGGAACATGAATCGGAAGCGTAAGTGATGAAGCAGGCTGATAGAAAGAGCGGATAGGCGGAAAGCCTCTGCTCATGCGGCAAGACGCGGCGCTGCACAGCGATTGCGGCAGGCCGGGGCGGCGAAACAGGGCGAAATACCAACCGCAAAACGACGACGCTTCGCGATAAAGACGTTTCGCACGCAGAAAAATGCGCCGCGAAGTGGGCACGGCGGATCAGACCAAAAAACGGCACAGCTGTGCCGCTAAGGTGGGAGAAGAGCCGCGCCGGGAAGAGTCCGCCAGCTTGTGAGTCTGCAAACCGCCGATCTGCAGGCTGGTTGACATAGGCGGTGCTGTCACGGCTGCCGGCAGCAGACCGACAAAAGGCGAAGCGATCGGCACCGGGGAATCCGGTGTAAGTGCCGTCAGCTCACTGCCGTCTTGCTTGTGGCTGTCATCGCAGGGAATCGCCGGAATTTCGCACTCTGCAGTGGCACCCGCATCCGAACAAAGCAGCGGATGATCACCGCCCGAGTCGCCCGGCTGCGACAATTGCGAATGGGAATGGTGGTGGTGCTCAAGGGCCAGATTCTCCCAAACTTTGCACAAGCCAGTGGTGCCGCCGATCAGAAGATAGATCGACAGTGCCATCAAAGTCAGGCATCGGTATAGGTTGCGCATCGCGGAGCAAAGTTTCTACCGCAGGATCGATTGTGTCAAATAAAGTGTGCCGGGGCCGTGCTCCCGGCAGTGGCGAAGCCAGGCGAGATCGGGTGCTCAGGCCTAAACAGGGCTCAGTCCAACTGTCTCGCTGGCCGCAGAAAAAGTAAATATAAGCCGCTTATATTTACTTGCGGTTAAAAGGGTCAGACAGATATCCGCTTCGCAAAACCGTGCTGCTCATCGCGGAATCAAGCTCCCCTATAAATTTTCTGTCGGTTTTCCTTTGTCATCTCGGCTTTTTCGATGGTCTTAACCGCGCCGCTCTGTGGTTCGATTAGCTGCAACGAGACAAACTTGGAGTTCGGTGCTCCTGCGGCTTCCAGGACCTCGGCGATATCCTCGATGATTCGCTTTTGCCAGTGGCCTTTAAACGTCTTCCGCGATGTCTCAATGATCTTGGAACTGGAGATTCCTGCGATGGCGGAGACTTCGTAAAAGGCACCTTCGTACTGAGCGACGATCTTTTCATCTTCGATTTGGACGGCGGTAAACGGTGAGATTTTTTTCCATTCATCTGTGGAGCGGATCGGCCAGGCCACGGCCACCAGGATTAAGATGGTGAGGGCTGAGATAACGATTGCGTAGGTCTTCATTGTTTTGTCGTGTCTTCGGGTTAATAAATGGTCAGGGCTTATTCGCCGGTCTTCTCGGCTTCAAGTTTTGAGAGCAGCGTTTCAAGCTCCCGCTTTTGCGGCAGCAGATGGGTGCGAACGCCCCGTTGGTTGATCCAGTAGATGACGCCGAAAACGCTGGCGAAGAAGAGGCCGCGACCGCCGGCTTCGAGAGCACCCTCATCGGCAGTTGCGATGAGAAACAGGACCATTCCGGGGACCAGCGGAAAAAGATACCACCAGGCGACGTTGCGCAGCAGGCGGATCTGATAGCTCACGTTGGCGAGTAATTTTTGAAGGTTACCTTCAATCGACTGTTCGAAGGCAGTGTCCCGTTGCTTCTGTCGCTGGCGACCGATGAATAGAAAGGTTCCGACGAACGCGACGCCAATCGTCATTAGAATGAGCGCCATGCTCATCAATGAAAATGGGCTGCCGTCTTCTGCGGCACTGCGAATGGCTCCGCGCAGGAACTGGACAAACAGAATCGCTGCGATGCTGATTTCGAGGTAGTCCCTGAACAGGATACTGCTGCGGAAGCGTTGCGCCTTTTTGAGGACGATACGGTGCAGTGCATCCGCGTCGAAGGTGTACGAAGGGCGCGAGGTTTCTTCGTCCCAGATAACTTTTAGATCTTCAAAATTCATGGTCTGTCGCTTTCCGGGTGAGATCTTTTCTGAGGCGTGAAAGTTTTACTCCGACGTTCTTTTCGGAAATGCCGAGAATGTCGGCGATTTCGGCGTAGCTCTGGCCTTCGAGGTGCAGAAGGATCAGCGAGCGGTCGATCGGATCGAGCTGCCGGATCTGCTCGTAGATCCATTCGAGTTTTTCGTTGCGTGGCTCAGTGGTTGCTTTCAAAAAGCGTGCATTCTCCGCCAGATCGCGATGCTTCTCGCGCTGGCGTTTTTCCTTTTGCCCCCAACCTATAGCTGTATTCAATGCCACCCGATAAATCCAGGTCGAGGCCTTGCAGTCGCCGCGAAAATTCGGAATCGAGTTCCAGATCTGCAGCGAAATCTCCTGAATCAAATCCTCTTGAGCGGCGAGGTTGAACTCGTTGGCACGGGCGATTCGCAGGATGATTCCCCGATGTTCGCGGTGCCATTCCCGAAATAGGGAGCTCTGAGCGCTTTCTGCCATACCCGATCAGTATGAAGGGCCGGGGAAATCCCTACAGGAAAATTGGAAGGTAGTGGCGGAGGCGACGTTTGCGTTTGTCGGACGGTGCCTGCGACGCGTTCCAATGGCGCTGTCGGCAGGAGCGATGTTTACCCGGCAATGGTCTGCCAGCGGTTGCTGCACGGAGTAGTGAAAAGCCCGACGTCAGTCCCACTGAACGATGAAACCCGCGACCCTTTGATCGCTTTCGTATTCGTCGTTCCACTTGCCGTTTGGGCTGGTGGCGAGGTAGTGTTGTCTGCGCTTGAAATTGTTCGGCTGTTGCTCGTCCCAATCACTGAATGCCATTTTCTCGTCGTTGGTCCACTTCCAAAGTCCTTCTGATTTCTCGTCGGTCGCTCCCAGCCAAACGCGAACGCCTCTCGCCACTTTGGTGATAAAGGCCTGGGTTTGTTCCGAATCCACCCAGGCAAGATGCCCACCCATCTTTTCCGCCTTTTGAACGGCAAGTTTCCAACTCATGCTGTCCAGGACGCAGAGGTACCAACTCCCCTGATGATAGACCGCAGCCTCCGGAACATTGAGCGGGCGTTTGGGGATCCAGTCTTTGATGAACTGTTGATCATCCGGGCTTAGTTCCGCAATCATAAGCGTCGCCTCATTGTTATCAGAGAGGGCAATCGTCGCCGTGGAACCGGTCACAGCGATCAGTTCGCCTTCGGCGGTCTTGCCATCCTTTCGCGTCCAGGTTCGGGCCTGCACATGCGTTGCGAAAACAACTAACAGAAGGACCAGGTATCCGAGTCGTAAACCTTGCTGAATTATTTTCATCGGCCCAAGGACGATATTCCTTTGTGCCGACAAAGGGAGGTGGAGAAAGATCCGGCAAATTCCTTCCCCCTTGAAAACCTGGCCACAGATCCGGCGTATGGTCAAACAAGGTCCATTGAAGGCGTTTCTAAAGCGACGCTACTCCTTAAACTGAGCTACCAAGGCGTTCACCGTTTCCTTGGCATCGCCGTAGAGCATGTTGGTGTTCTGGCGGAAGAACAGAGTGTTCACCAAACCCGAGAAGCCGGCGCCCTGGCCGCGCTTGAGGGCGTAAACGGTCCGCGCATGGTGAGCATTGATGATCGGCATGCCGTAGATCGGGCTGGTCTCGTCTTCGACGGCGGCGGGATTGACGACGTCATTGGCGCCGATGACGATGCACACGTCGACGCTGGCCATGATCGGATTGACGTCATCCATCTCAGCGAGTTGCTCGTAAGGCACGTCGGCTTCGGCGAGCAGGACATTCATGTGACCGGGCATGCGGCCGGCGACGGGGTGGATGGCAAATCTCACTTCGCAGCCGTTCGCTTCGAGCACTTCGCCGAGTTCTTTGACGGCGTGTTGTGCCTGGGCGACGGCCATGCCGTAGCCGGGGATGATGACCACACTCTGTGCGGCTTCGAGTACGTAGTAGGCGTCCTCGACCGAGGCGGCTTTCATTTCGCCTTCAACCTCGGCACCGGAGCCACCACCGGCGGCGGCACCGAATCCGCCGAACAGAACGTTGCCGAGCGTGCGGTTCATGGCTTTGCACATGATGATGGTAAGGATCAATCCACTGGCACCGACCAGGCAGCCGGCGACGATCAGCACTGTGTTGCCGATGGCGAAACCGGCAGCCGAAGCGGCGAGGCCGGAGCAACTGTTGAGCAGGGCGATGACTACGGGCATGTCGCCGCCGCCGATGGGAATGACGGCGAGTACGCCGAGCAGAACCGAGAGGCCGATCACGGTGTAAAGCGCCCACGCGGCACCGGTCATCGCGAAGGCGATACCGCAGCCGATCAGCGCAAGAAATACCAGCGCGTTGATGGCTTTTTGGCCACCGAACACCGTCGCCGATCCGCCCATTTTCCCAGCCAGTTTGAGCCAGGCGATCAGGCTGCCGGTAAAGGTCACGCCACCGATCAAAATGGTCAGCACCACAGCGATGGAAGTCGCGACATCCATGTTCGGGCGGGCGACCACTTCGGCCCAGCCGACCAGCAGAGAGGCGAGGCCGCCAAAGCCGTTAAACAGCGCAACCAACTCAGGCATGCCGGTCATCTGCACGCGCTTGGCGAGCACCGCACCGATGGCGCTGCCGATAATCAGCCCGGCGAGGATCCATGGCCACTCAAGGCCGCGAGTCAGGAGTACGCCGACGACGACGATGAGCATGCCCAGAGAAGACAGCCGATTGCCGCGCCGGGCGGTGTCGGCGGAGCCGAGCATTTTGATCCCGAAGATGAACAGGATCGAGGCGGCGATATAGGCAAGCTTGATGATGGAGTCGAGTTCCATTGAGCGCTAATGATTAAGGCGGAAGGAGTAAGGAGTAAGGCTGAGTAATTTAGCAACCGACCGGCGTTACTTTTTCTTGCTGCGGAACATGCCGAGCATGCGGTCGGT
>JBBKXR010000071.1:0-74122 GCA_037969585.1 Verrucomicrobiales bacterium | reverse complement strand
ATCGCGGACTCGTCACGTAGCGATACCTTGGCCCAAAAATCATGCTCGCCAAGATGATAACCGTGGTCGCTGGTAAAGATCACGATCGTGTTATCTTGCAATCCGCGGTCACGTAGCGTTTCAAGCACTTTGCCGACTTGCGCATCCATGTACGCGACCGAGGCATAATAGCCACCGACAGCCTTCTTTTGACGACGCACATCCATCTTCATGTTGACGCTGGTCTTGTAATTGATGCCCGGCTTGGGAATGTCGTCCCAGTCGCCTTCAACCTTCTCCGGCAGGACCATGGTGTCATAGGGCTTAAAAGGTTCGTAGTATTTGCGCGGTGACACGAACGGCACGTGCGGTCGCACAAAACCCACACCGAGCCAGAAAGGTTCGTCCTTGTGTCGAGCGATCAGTTCCGCCGCCTTGGCCGCCGTCTTGCCATCGGAGTGAGTCAGGTCGTCACCATCCGCTTCTACGACGACGAAAGTGTTGCCGCCGACCACCGGCTTCTCGCCGTCCGGGTTGCCCTCAAGCGTCTCGCCATCGCCCGCCGCCTGCCACTCGGGGCCGGGACTGTTGAAGCGTTCTGTCCAGGAATGCACATCATCGGCGCCGTTGTAACCATCGTGATCGCGCCCGTCACCGCCATACTCAACGCCCCCGGGAATTCCCATGTGATAGATCTTGCTGACTCGAGCCGCGTAGTAGCCGTTATTCTTAAAATGCTGCGACCAAGTCGCACGATCGCCGATCTGCGGACGAGGATTGACGTAGCCCAACACACCGGTCGCATGCGGATAGTAGCCCGACATGAACGAAGCCCGCGAAGGACCGCAGTAAGTTCCCTGGCAATAAGCCCGCGTGAAACGTGTGCCCTTAGCCGCTATCGCATCGATGTTCGGCGTCGAGCACACTTCGTTGCCGTAGCAGGACAACGCCGTCGACGTCAGATCATCGGAGATGATGAACAGGACGTTCATCTTTTCGTCAGCCGCGCGCACCCCGGGAGCCGCTACACAGACAACGAGACAGGACAGGAGGAAATATCGAAAACTCATCGCGCTCACCTTGCCCCGTGGCCGCGCCTGACACCAGCCCCAAAACGGTGGCGTCATTGCGTTCACAGCAGCACCACGTGTCTCCAGGCCCTCAATATCCCGTATTCTTTTGTTCCCAGTGGACGATCACGTGAGACCGTCCGTCCCGGCGGTCGCCGGTGGACAATCCTACCCATCAAACTTGTCTCGAGGCACTACTGAAGAAGCAATACCACTGACGCCCGAGTGGTCCCTTATCGTCCAAAGGGTGGCCCAGAAATGAGCCACTTCCTTGAGCATCCAAACTTGCTTGGGCCGGCAAGGAAGAAAATCACTCCCGGGCTCGTCGTTGTGCTGATCGTATTGCGTTGGTGGTAAATTGGATCTCCTGATCCGATCCTGTGCGTTGGCGAATGTCCTTTGACCGCTCGCCAACGCAACGGGGACGGATCTGGAGATCCATCCTACGGCGGATATGCTCCGCGCACCTCTACCCAAACACCTCTTCCAACCCCGCGCGCATCACTGCCGGATCGGGACTTTTGCCCGTCCAGAATTCGATACCGATGACACCTTGAGCGACGAGCATGCCGAGGCCATCGATGACTTTACAGCCGCGTGCGCGGGCATCGCGGACCAGATGAGTTTCCGGTGGATTGGGAATGACATCGGCGACGACCATATAATCGCGCAGCGAATCGACGGCGACCGGCACGCGTGCGTCGACGTCGGGGAAAAGTCCGATCGAGGTGGCGTTGACGACGATGTCGGTGCCTTCGGGAACCACAAACTCGCCGTCCCAATCACAGTAAGTGACGTCGATCGCACCGCCGATCGCCGCCGCTAATTCATCGCCTTTGAGCAGGGCTTCCAATTCTCGCCCGCGTTCGGCACCTCGATTGACGACGGTAATTTTTTTGACTCCGGCCAAAGCCATTTCGACACCAATTGCCCGGGCGGCGCCGCCGGCGCCGAACAGCACCATCGACTTGCCGCTGGGGTCACCTAGTTCTCGAAACGAACTGACGAAGCCTTTGCCGTCGGTATTTTCGCCGATCAGGCGCCCATCGTCCTGGCGGACCACGCAATTGACGGCACCCATCAGTCGAGCCGATTCGCCGAGGCCATCGAGATGCTCGATGACCGCCACCTTGTGCGGGATGGTGCAGTTGAAGCCCTGAAAGCCGAATGCGCGAGCGGCAGCGATCGCTGCGGGAAGATCCTCGGGTTTGACCTCGAGCGTCAGGTAGCGCCAGTCGAGCCCCATCGCCCGGAAGGCGGGCTCGATCATTGCCTGGGTGGGATTTTCTGCAACCGGGAAGCCGTAGCAGCCGACCAGTTCCTGTTTAAAGTTCAATTCTTTCGCCATGGTATCGGCGGGCAGATTAGACGGGTCTGCGTGTGATGCCAAGATTGACTTCGACGATATCAATATCCAGACTGGCGACCTCCGTGAACGACTTCGATATCCAGGTAAACGGCTACAACGGCGCCGACTTCTGCTCCACCGAGCTGACACTCGAACAGTGCCGTGCGGCCTGCCGTGCGCTTGCCGCCGATGGCGTCGAAGGCATCCTCGCCACGGTCATTACCGACCGTGTTGATTCCCTGTGTGCGAAGCTGGCAAAGATGGTCGAATTCCGCGAGGCCGATCCTGACATTGCGGCAATGTTTCAGGGCTTTCACATCGAGGGGCCGTTCCTCAATTCGGCACCGGGCTACATCGGCGCCCATCCTCCAGAATGCGTGGTTGCGGCCAACGTTGACGACATGAAGCGCCTGCTCGATGCAACAGCCGGACTGACTCGCATCGTTACACTGGCACCGGAAAACGACCCAGGTTTTGCCACAACGAAATTTCTCGCCGATCAGGGGATCACGGTCTCCGCTGGCCATTGTGATACGCCGATGGATACCTTGCGCGGCGCCGTTGATGCCGGCCTGTCGATGGTGACCCATCTCGGCAACGGCTGCCCGGTGAATTTGCCGCGCCACGACAACATGATCCAGCGTGCCTTGAGCCTGAGCGACCGCATCTGGACTTGCTACATTCCCGATGGCGCGCACGTCGATTTTTTCGCCCTGAAAAACTATCTCTCGATCTCGGGCGTCGAGCGCAGCATCATGGTCACCGACGCCATCAGCGCCGCCAAACTGGGCCCGGGCACCTACCAACTTTCCGGCGCTCCCGTCGAGATCGATGAATCCGGCGTCGCTCGGCGTCCAGGCTCGCCAAATCTCGCCGGATCAACCGTGACCATGCCGCAGATTCGCAAAAATCTCGCCGTCGAGCTCGGCTTGCCAGAGAGCGAGATCGAGCAACTGGTCAGCAACAATCCGCGCAAGGCGATTGGTATTTCTTGAACTCACGCTTTCTTTCCCTTTCCCTTTCCTTTTTCCCGTCATGAATAAAATCACTCAACTTTTCCGTTCGGTCGGACCCGCCATCATCGTTGCCGCGGTGGTTCTCGGTCCTGGCAGCATCACTACCAGCACCAAAGTCGGTGCCGCTTTCGGCTACGGAATGATCTGGGTCCTGATTGCTCTACTGATCCTCATCATCGGCGTCGCCTCGCTGGCGGCCTGGCTCGGGTCAACCTTGGAACGTTCGCTGTGCGGCGAACTCAATCACCGCTTGGGGAAATGGGCCGGTGCGGTCATCGGTATCGCCTTTTTCCTGATCGTTGCCGGATTTCAATCGAGCAATAACATGGCGGTCGTCGCCGGCATAGAACCCCTGCTTGGCGAAGGCGTGCAATTTCCGAAATGGGCAATCATTCTATCTTTGCTCGTCGTTAACGGCATCATCATCGGCATCCTCTACGGATCGCGTGATCTCTACAAACAAGTCGAGCGCATCATGAAAATTTTCGTGCTGCTGATGGTCGCCGCCTTCTTGGTGAATTTCTTCTGGTCGGGGCCATCGATCGGCGACGCAGCACGTGGCGCGATCCCTGATTTTGCGCCGTTCAGTGACTCGAATAATCTGCTCATTGTCATGGGTCTGATCGGCACCACCTTTTCGGTCGCCGGGGCTTTTTACCAAGGTTACCTGGTTCGCGAACGCGGCTGGGGGCCAGCCGATGTAAAGAGCGGCTTCAAGGATTCGGTGTTCGGCATGTGCGTTCTGGTTGGGGTCACGGCAGTGATCATGATGACCGCTGCGGCCTCGTTTCACGGCAAGGTCAGCCCCGATGAACTGAGCGACGCAGGCAAGATGTCCGCCCAGTTAAAGAGCGCTTTCGGTCCCTTTGCCAGCTACATTTTCTGCTTCGGATTCCTCGCCGGTGCCTTCAGCTCGTTTTTGGTCAATGCAATGATCGGTGGCCATGTGTTCGCCGATGGTTTGGGTATCAGTTCCAGCCTCAAGTCGAAGAAGACGCTGCACGCCACCACCGCTGCACTCCTGATCGGCATGGTTGTGGGCATGCTCGCACTGACCACTGACTTCGATCGCACGACTACGATCGTCATCGCCCAGGCATCGACCGTGATCGGCGGTCCCGCGGTTGTCGCCGGCCTGCTGTTCCTCGGCATTCGCCAGCGACGCGTCGGCGAGCACAAACCACCGATGTGGATGCTGATTCTGGTCTCAATCAGTCTAATCGTCTCCCTCTACGTGGCAAAAACCACACTCGGCAAAATCCTGCCAACGAAGGCGACCACTGCTGCTCTGATGGTTCCTGCGAGATTCGGCTGAAGGCTTTGTGGAGAACGCGACCCAAGGAAGAACCACATTCCTGTGGTTCCTTGCCTTCGGACAGGGGTTGATCGGAAGTGCAGCGTTCCGGCGTCTGTCACTAAACTTTCGAAAACCGATTCCCGCTGCAGCACGACAAGAATGTCGCGCTTCCTTGGAGCCACCGTCCGGTTGGCATCATGTCATTTCTTTGGAGCCCGATAGCCTTCAGACTTTCCGACTCCCACCGGTGTCGGGAAGTTAAACTATTTGCCAAAAGTATGTGTGGGAATCGACCGAGTCAGAAATTTCAAATGGCAAGGCGTGCGATGCGCTATTCATTAGCCGGCTCATTTGGGGCCGGAACCGGAACCGGCGGTTTCGACTCTTCCACGGGGCCAGGTTCCTTTTTCTTCATCCCTTTCGGGATGAGCTTCATCAGCCCTTCGGTGATTATTTTGACGCCTTCCTCGGCGCCGTCACCGATGATTTTGACGCCCTCGCCAGCTCCTTCGCCGACCTTCATCACGGCGTCACCGCCGGCACCGATCACACCTTCGGCAGCATCACCGATGCGGTCTACGCTGCGAAACTTCCACTGAACATCATTGAAAGGCCCGGAGCCTTCGATCTTGAGTGCCTTCGAGGCCAGAACGGTGATCACACCGGCCGCTCCGCTAAGTTTGGCTTCGGCAAGAAACTGGGTGCTCATCGCCTTCCAATCAACTTCCCCTTCGACGTCAACTTTGACCCCGGCACCACTGGCTTTGAGATCGTCGGTTTTCATCAAGCCGTCTTCAGTGACGAAGCTCATGGTGACGAGCTCATCTTTGCCGGTTCCCAAAGGAACAACGGTAGCCAGAAATTTCAGCAAGCCGCCAATGATCGGAATCTTCAGCGCCTCAGTGTCGGTCAGTAAAATATCGCCGCTACCTTCGCGCATGAACACGTCCTTATCACCACTGCCATTCAATTGGCCATTGATCGTGCCCTTCATAGGATCTTTACCCGCGAGCTTTAAAAGCTCGGACAGCGGCAATTTATCGACCTTGAGACTGCCATTGTAACCTTTGGTTGCGGGCAAAAATTCACCCTGCCACGATAGATCACCGCCTCCGATCTGAAGCTTGAGATCATCGCTGAAATACTTTCCCTGGTAGCCGCGTACCGTTCCACTGACCGAGTCAATCTTGACGAGGCGTTCGCCTAACTTGATCGCCATAGGAACGGGACGAACAGATGCCAGAGTGAAATCACTCGCCGAATAGTCACCGATTGCGATCTTACCGTTAGCCACCAGTTCCGGCGGGTCTGGCAATGCGACCGCTTGCAGATGTTTCTCAATACCGAATGGCAACTCGTTGCATAACGATATCCAGTCCGCCTGACACTCGACTCCATACAGCTCAAGAACCTTGGTTCCCACGCCATAGTCGAGGCCACCGTGCAGCGATTTACCGCGATAGCCGAATTTAAAGGCGGGCACCGCGACCAGCTTCTTGCGCTGACTGTACAGCACGTCGGCGTCCATCGAATCGATCGCAGCGCCTTGCCATGTGAAATTCCTGCCCGTCAGTTTCCCCTCGACGACCACCGGATCTGCCGCCTTACCATCGACCGCAAACTTCGCATTTAACTGTGGGTTGTCGGAGTCACTGGTAAAGCTGGTCCATTTCTGGATCGATCCGAAGATTGACGCAAGCAGCGGCTTCAAAGACTTTTTCTTCTCCCCTTCAGGTTCAACAGCGTCTCCTTCGACGGAATCGGGGTTGATTTCCGGTTCAGGGTTGAGATCAGGCTCAACCTTCGGATCGGTCGATATCGGATCTTCATCTACCGCTTCTCCCGCTTCTCCCGGATCTCCCGGTTCTCCCGGTTCTTCGGACTTCGGTGCGAGTTTGACCAGACCGTTGGCATTAACATCAAGACCGTAGAGCGTAACGGCAAGATCGTTGGCGCCGATGTTACCTTTATCGAATGCCACCGTGCCATGCACGTTCTGAAGCGGTACTGACTCACCCTCTTCCAGATTCAAAGTCAACGCGATCGGCTTCGGGATTTCCGCTTTAAAAACACTCTGCCCGAAATTGGCCAATTCGATGATGCCGGCCAGCTGGATCTCCGGATGCTCATCCTCAAGCGTTACCATATCGAGTCGATCACCGACATCAAACGGCAGGTCATCGACAAGCGCGAAGGGGTTTAGAGTCGAACGCAAACTGCCGATTTCTACGGTGCGTGATTTTAGACCATAGTGAACGGCCCCCTCAAGTTCACCGCCTCGATGGCCAAGTTTCAGTCGGGAGATATCGAGTGATTTTTCCGCGTCACTGTATTTAGCTGCCACGTCAACCGAGTCGAAAGGTACGCCTCGCCAGGTGATTTCATCCCCCTTGAGTTCAACTTCTATAACGATCGGGTCGTCGGCGGTTCGGTCGATATTAAAATTTACGTTGAGTCGCGGGCGTTTGCCTTTCGATTCAAATGCCGCCCATTCGGCTATAGCAGCTATTGCCGCAAAATCGATTTTCTTTTTACCATCTTCGTCATCCGAATCCTCACCTCCGTCGGAATCCTTATCGGCCCCTTCGCCATCTTCATTCTTTGCAATCAACACGTAACCTTCCGACTGAAATTCCATGCCGAACATGGCCCCATCCAGTTGACTCACATCGAGCCCGTTACGCTTAAGGTTGGCGTGAACCTTGAGGTTTTCGATATTGGCGACCGACTCACCCTCCGAGTACAAGTTCAATGCCGCGCCAGTGACCGACAGGCGTCCCGTCAAGGCACGATCGACCAACAACTGAGTCATGCCCGGTCGAAAGGCCACGTCGCCGAGTTTTACCAACGGCATTGAGCGCTGTGAGTCTTCCCACAAGGTGATACCGGTCAACACTAAGCCACGCAACACCTGCCATTCGACCTGATCGTAGCTGACGAACACGCCCCGCTCGTCGAGTTTACTGACGAGTGCCGTTTCCGCTTTTTTCACCAACCAATCGCGAGAAAACCACGAGATGGTCGCCAGCAGAAGCAGCAATAATATGCCGGCTAGTACCAGCTTGGCGGTCCATCGGCAGAAGCGCGAAAACGAAGACCTGCGCCTCGGAGATCTGGCTGGATCGCCAGCGGATTGAGGCAGTGCCACTTCGGCTGGTCGTGTAGAATGAGAAGGGTCTTTCAACAGCGTGGGAGTGAGTATCTCTTTCAACAGGACGCATATGCCCTGATTGACATACGATACTCTATCACCATCCGCTGCAGAGGGAAAAGCAGGATCGACTACCCCGGAACGTCGACGAAAACAGACCAGTTAAGACTCCGCAGTGCACCACCCGCCCCAGCGAGCTATCGCTCTAAGCGAAATCAGCACGGCGAGGCCGATGCAAGACGATCACGCCGGCGAGCATCGCAAAGCCTCCCCACATACCGATCGCTCCAGATTCCGGGACCGGGGTAAGCGAGGTGATCGACACCGTCCACGAATCGACGCTAACTCCTGTATTTAAAAGACCACCGTCGCTGTCGATTATCGTCAGCGTCCAGTTGCCAAGGGCATTCCGCCCCGAAAAATCACCAAGATCACCATCATCTGGACGGAAAGTACCAGCCTTCATTAGATTCTTATCGTCATTCACGACAACGGCCGCATCTTGGTCAAACAAGATAGTTCCGTTGAACGATGCCCCCCTTTCACCCCTGTTGAACGACCCTCCTCCCTTTGTTGCATCGCGGATGAGAACTTCGGAGGTCCCCGCACCGGTCAGGATGAAACCGACCTCACGATATTCAGCACGAGTCAGTCCAAGCAAATTCAGCTTGGAAAAGGTAATGGACACCGTCACTTTGGCGATGTTTGCCAGGCCCCCAAAATCCGCTGCGGAGAAACTGATAGTTTGATTGACCGAACCGCCATTCACCGAAGCTCCGGTGGAATTGGTCTTCGTGACGGTCACCGACGCATCAGCGTTGGGTGCCATGATAGCCAATGCCACCACCCCCCAGAAGGCGCAAGCCCCCCTTAGACGGATAATGTTGATTAGAGACGTAGGATCCAAAGTAACGCGGAAGTAACAATTTTTACGGATTCCATAATAATCATAATCGATGCGCTGGCTCAGTGCAGGACTATCCTATAATTTTCATGAAACGATGTTGCCTCGATTTTCATCCGCGGTCTCAACAACCGGCTTAGCTTGCAAAGGTAAGGTCTTCTCGACGAGGACGATGGAATACGATGATTGCCCCAAGGGCAGCGGCGATTCCCCACAGGCCAATCGACGTCGGTTCGGGAACGCTGGTGATCGATACTGACCACGAACTGACAGTAAGACCGCTGCTCGCCAAGGCGCGGCTGTCACTGATGCCAAGCGTCCAATTGCCAATTGCATCGGCACCGATAAAGTTGTTCAGATTGCCATCCGATGGACGAAAGGTTCCCGCCATAATTTGATTCGGGTTGGCGTTCACCATGGACACGGCATTTTGATCGAAAGTCACTGTTCCGTTGAACGAAGCTCCAACACCTCCTTCGCTGAAAGACCGTGATCCCCCAAGTCCGTCGATTAACTCTTCTGTCATGCCCGCTCCTGTCAGCGTAAATCCTACTTCGCGGAAGCCGGGAGTAAGGACGATTCCGAGTGGTAGCAACTTTGAAAACGTCACCGCGACAGCAACATTCGTGATCGTCGTCCCCAATCCGGGAAAATCAAGCGCACTGAAACTTACCGATTGACTAGTCGAACTGCCATTGACGGTGGCACCACTGTTATTCGTTTTTGTTACGGTAACTGAAGCCGTTGCTGAATGCTGGAAGACCAACAGCAGTATTGCCATTGAGCAAACAAGCCGAACGACGACAGAGGGGAAGTTAGTAATTTTCATCATATGGGGAATACTTGTAATTATGGTAATTATAATCACCATAATTAAAATGATCAAGTATTGCCTATCTTTTTTTTGCCCCTATTCCACCCTAAGCCATACCCTTAGACCGCCGCGTGGCCAGTTTTCGCCAATCAAGCCGCTCCACCTTGGTCAATCGGCTACTACAGCCCAAGCCCTGCCAATGCCGAACACTCCTCCCCCTACGGTTGAAGCGGTTTGAGGAGTTTTTCGATTTCGACCTTGCTCAATTCCGACGGTGCCTCGATCGATGCGACAATCCGCATGGCACCGTCGGCATCGTCGTTGGCCAACATGACATGGGCACGAACTAACTTGTCGGCAGCGGCAGCATCGTCCCAATCGACGATCGCCTCTTCGAGAACAATTTTTGCTTCGACCGGTTCACCTGATCGCAGGAGTACCCACGCAAGCGTCGTTCTAAACGACACATTCGCCGGCTGTAATTCGATGAGTCGGCGGCCGATCTCGACCATTCGATCTAGCTTGGGTTGTTCATCGACCAGCAATGAGACATACAACTCATCGTTACTCCGGTCCAGATCGCCCGGCTGATTACGCAGCAGAGCGAGGTTTAGCTTCCGAAACTCATCCAAACTGCCCTGCTCCCACAGATGACGCAACACCGGCAGAAAATAGGCCGATGGCGGAAAAATCGCCGAGGGAACGCTCACCCCGTCGATCGCCGCTCTGGCAGCCAAGTCGTTCTCGCCTACAGCAATCGCCACTTCATAAATAGCGAAAAAGCGATTCTCGGAACTGACCACACCGGCTTCTTCGATGGCGCGAATTAAGCTTTGCCGCCGAAGGGAGCGGTTATCAATCTTGTCGGCTATTTGTGCACGCGACAACCACAACATGACCGAATGACTCCCTGGCGGAGGCTGGTCGAGCCAGTGGATAGCGTCGTCCCATCGCTCAGCGGCAACGAGTGCATCGAGTCTTGCGTCGAAGCGGCCCACGTCAGAAGAGGCGTTGGCCTCCGATAGGCCAGGTAGTTGCAGTGCTTTGGCCGGATGCCCCAATCGCACCAGCCAGCGGCCCAATTCGGTCGGAGCGCTGTCGGCAAATCGATCGACAGTCTGCTCAAGAAATATGGACCGAGCCTGCTCACCCATTGCGGCCATCTCAATTGAGGCGCCGATCAGTTCATCTTCGGCGGTGGCGTCCTCAGCATTCTTACGCAGCCAATCGCCCGCACGGATAAGATTTGCTGCATCCAATTCCGTCGCGGGAATCTCGCCCAGCAATCTGAAAACCTGCCAAGAAATGGCTTTATCTTCAACCGCATTTCCCAGCCACTCGTCGATATTATCGATGGCGGGGCCCCAGTTCCCCGTTGTGGCGGCAGCTTGCACTGTGGCTGCCAAGCGAATCACATTGGCGGCAGCAGTACGATCTGACTCAGCTAAGCTTGCGAAGAGCTGCTCCACTTCCTGGTGTCGACCGAGTTGCAAGCCCAGTCGCATCCTCTGGATGACGATTTCCGGATTATTGCGCTGTTCTTCCGGCAAATGGTTGTAAAACCGGGAGAAAGCCACCTGATCGCCGCCGTTAAGGGCGACTTCCATCAGTTTCGCACGCTCTTCAAGGCTACTTTCTGGATTAAAGAACTGCTCCGCTAGTAAGACCGAATCGATGGCTCGCCCCTCCTTAGCAACGGCACCGACGATTATTTTTCTCAAAGCCGACGAACCTGGAGCCCACCGAAGGCCTTGTTTCGCCTTTTCCTTCGCAAGATCCCAATCATCCGCTTGTTTGGCTTTTTCCGCTGCTTCAAGGAATTGCTTCGCCTTCCAAGCATGATGTCGGCTGACAAACGTCTGGGGAGGATTCAAGATCAGCATGAGCAAGCCGACTGAAATAAGGAGCAGCCAGACCTCTCGCCGATTGCATCGTCTTATTATTTTTCGAATCATATCCGGCTCATTATTTAATTTATGCTTACCAACTGGTCAGGCGGGCACCTTTTTCAGCCCCGACAAACCTCGCCATTAGATAAAGCTATGAAGGTCTGATGGTCAAGGAGGCCTAAGCAGTTTCGTGTTCTGAGCAGACTTTCGTTGGCGATCTCCTGATGCCACAAGGAATCGTGCTGAAATAATTATTATGATAATTATGGTTTTTTCTTGTTTTTATTTTAGAGAGCTTTATATTTGCTTTCACAATATCGCTCCGTCTCAATTTTAATTCCAGAGAGAGCAACCCTACCCGTCATGTATTCCAACCTCGGCATTTGCTTCTCTGCGGCTGCTGTTTCCATCGCCGCCGTGGGTCTGTTGTTGCGCTGCTGGAAATTTCCTAACGCGATTGATCGTGGCGATCTGTTTCGGAAATCTCAGGAGCGGCCCGTCCTCCGGGTTGGTGGGCTCGCCATTCTCATCGGTCTAGTTGCGGGCATCCTCCTCTCCGTCGCACTGGGCAAGCTGCCCGGGAGCACCATGATCAGCAGCACAATCCTACTCTGCACTGCGATCTTTCTGATTGGCTTTGCAGACGATCTCAATCCCCTTCCAGTCGGCACACGGATCACCGGCCAATTGTTGGTCGCACTCGCCGCCTACTTTCTGGGATTTCGAATTGACGGCATCGACCTTCCTTTCATAAGCCGCATCGAACTCGGCATCTTCGCTCTACCAATAACCGTCCTTTGGCTGGTTGCGCTTCCGAATATCTTCAACCTGTCCGATGGAATGGACGGCTTAGCCGGCGGATTAGGAGTGATAGTCTTTGCGGTAATCGGTACTGCCTCGCTCAGCGTTGGCAACACCGAAGCCGCCATTCTAGCCTTCACGATGGCGGCTGCAACCGGTGGATTTCTCGCTTTCAATCTGCCGCCTGCGAAAGTGTATTTAGGTGACGGAGGTGCCTACCTGATAGGCTTCTACGCGGCGCTACTCGCAGTGCAGTCTTCTCAGAAAGGCACCACAGCCATCGTTCTGCTGATGGTGATCGCGGTGCTCGCCTACCCAATGGCAGATACGACTTTCGCAATATGCCGCCGCTTTATCTACGGGTTCCCCATATTCCGAGGCGACGCTGAACATCTGCATCATCGCATGGTCACGCTTGGGCTGCCTCGCGGCTGGCTGCTTGCATTGCTCTACGCCGTATTTATGTGCCTTGCTCTCGGCGGCCTGGGAATAATGCTAAACCGGGGACTGGCGCTGCCCGTGTTAACCGGTGTTCTCGGCATCGTCGTGCTGGCTGCGCTCTACGCTCGAGCTTACTTTCCCCGGCTGTCAGAACTCCCGCTTCGCATTTGCCAAGCATTAAAGGCACGTCGACATGTCCGCTACGCTATTCGTCTCTCGGAGGTGCTCGAGCATGAACTCGATTTCACTTCAGATCCGGATCTATTCTGGAGTAATTTTCACGCTTCCGTGGAAAAGGCGGGCTTGCTCACTGTCAACAGTACCAGTTTTGGATCCGACGGCAGCTTTTGTTTTTCGATCGGATTGGGAAGCGCCGGGCATTGGCAGGTCGGTTATATCGGCGACACCGAGCTATGCGAATGGAACTGGCGCAAGGTTGCCCAGTGTTTCGTACCCAGCATGTCAGAAGCGCTAAAGCGCTTCGCGGCTCCCCGAGATTGCGGAATTTTTCTCGCTCCGGTTCCGAAAGAAACTCCATCGGTAAAAGCTGCGGATGTCACCTCCACTTCGGCATGGGTTCAGTAACCCCATTTCTATCCAGATTGAACTTGCCGACCACTACACCCGAATGAACAACTCGAAATACAGCTCCAAGCAAAGAGCCCGTAGACAACGCAGCAAAAATTGCGTCGCTCGCCATTTGCGGCTTGGGCTGATCGTCGCGGTCAATCTCTCTACCTGGACAATCGCCGACGACGACGAAATCGTTCCCGAAGAGTTCAGTTACGAATTTCAGTCTACATCAGGGACAGAGGACTCACCTGCAGATGACGCCACGGCCCTGTCAGATTCCACTATCGCAAATATCGAAGCCGCACTCGACGAATACGAGAACGCCTTAGTGAAAAATGATTCCGACGATGGCCCGGTAACCATCTCCGGTCAGGAATTTCTCCGTCCTGGTGATACCTCAGCGGTAGATCGCTATCGCTCGGTCAGAGAAACCGAACCGAACAGAGTTAATGGACTCAGTGTGTGGCTGGATTCAGGTATCGGCTACGATTCCACGAACGCGCAGCGCGCTGAAAGCAACTACGACAGCACCGTGACCTGGCTGGAAATCGGAGCCAGCTATGATCGCGATTTTACACTCGGAGACAGCAGGTTCTTTTACGGAATCGATCTGGGAGGCTCCATTTTTTCCCTCAGCAGCGGTCCGAACGGGAACTCCGGTGGAGACACACTCCTCCCTCATATAACACCCTATTTTGGAATTGGCGGTCAAAAAACGATCATCCG
This sequence comes from Verrucomicrobiales bacterium, assembly GCA_037969585.1. Lineage (GTDB taxonomy): Bacteria > Verrucomicrobiota > Verrucomicrobiia > Verrucomicrobiales > DEV007 > JBBKXR01. Next base: position 60,113 of record JBBKXR010000071.1, on the reverse strand, counting down.
AGCCGACTTGTCCTATGACAAAACCGACGGCCAAGATTATTTCAGCGAAAATCAAAGCCGCGAATCGCTAGCTCAAAAAAGCGAGCGAAGCGGTGTACGAGTCATGGCTGCCCGCCTGTTCGATCACAGCGAACTAGCCACCGCGTTTGACTACTCAATCGAAAACTTTGATGGCTCCTCGGGCTTGAATGATCGAACTTCCTGGATTGGCGACGTGTCGTGGTATTACCAACCGACCGCCCTGCCAAAGACCAGCGCCGGCGTCGGCTTGCGACTCGGTGAATACCTTACCGATCAAAATCCAGACATCAGCTTCGTCGAACCGTCGCTCAGATCACGCTATCAGATCGGTCCCAAAACGACCTTTGACGGCCGAGTCGGCTATATGTTCCGAGACTATGAGGGCGAAAACAGCACCGCTGCGAGCGGCGACGTGACTTTTGCGTTGGGCGGGGAATGGCGTGCGTCCGAACAACTTGATTTCCGCTTGGAGAGCTATCGCGACTACAGCTCTTCACTGCAATCGTTTGGCCAGGCGTATGACTCCACCGGATTCCGATTGCAATGCAACTACCGCCTTCCCTTCTGGAAATTGAACGCAAGCACGTCGGGTGCCTATGAGCGGGCCGAATACGAATCGACGATCTCCAACCAATCCACTGACCGTTCCGATGACTACTGGTGGGTTAATTCATCGCTCTCGCGACAATTTGATACGTCACGCTATTTCGACACCACAATTTCACTTTTTCACAATTATCGCGACAACACATCATCGTCCGATGAAGGCGATTTTTCACAGAGCTTCACCGGCGTCCGGGTGAGGCTCCAATTTTAAAGCAAAGCTGGAAGCACCCTGCGGATAGCTGAAATCGTTATTTTAAGTTGAATTTATACGCAAATAGTGGTAATTAATAAGAGTTATTATGTTTTCCATATTTACCATACGAAGGACCGTAGCGTTAGTTGCTCTCCTTCAGCTATTTATAACCGGTCATGTCCCGATCCTTCTTGCTGCGGACGAAGCCAGTAATGAAAAAGGAAAGATCGAAGGCATCGTTTTCAACGATTCTAACAAAGACGCAATTCTCGACCAAGGTGAAGTCCTCCGCACCGGTATCATGATTCGCCTTCTCGACCAACAGGGCAAGCAATTGGCCGAACAGCCTACGACCTCTCTTGGCAGTTTTGGTTTCGCCAATTTGATTCCCGGCATCTACCAACTCAGGATCTCATTCTCAACTGAGGTCAGCATCCGAACGGTAGGTATCAAAGTCGCGCCAGAATCCCCCGAACATTTTCTAGCTATTCCCGTGATCACCGACACATCCGACTACGACTTCGTCGAGCTCGGCTTAGTAAATGACGACACCGTCGATGGCGAAGAAGCCACCGCGTTCATGCCTTAAACGACTACCCGGTATGTATCTCCTCACCAAACAGCTGTTTTCGTTCACCGGATGGAGTCTCGCCGTTGCCGTCGTGATAGGAATCTGCGTGCCATGTCAGGCACAACTTGACGTGACAGACAGCGAGGCCGCCATCGCTTCGAAGACCGTGCACACCGGCGTACTTCCCTCCGCTGCGCCTGGAGATATAGTCAAAGTCGACGTCTACGACGAGCCCTCTATCTCCGGCGTGTTTTCGGTGAATGCCAGCGGCGACATTCTTTATCCTTTGATCGGACGTATCGCTGTCGCCGGCTCGGACAGCGCCGGCATCGGTATCCAAATCGAGCAACTCCTCGAAGCGGACTACATCCGCGATGCCAACGTTTCCATATCAATTACTAAAACAGAAGTCAGCACTGGCAACGTCCTCGTCTTCGGAGGTGTGCGCACACCCGGTCAGGTCGCCTATCCCAAAGAGGTGCCGATCGAGTTGATCAAGGCGATCACCGAGAGCGGTGGATTCACTGAACACGCTATCCGCGACAGCATTGAAATCCAGCGCGCCGACGAATCCGGCCTGACCACCCATAGAGTCAATCTGGCAGCAAACGAATCCTTCCAACTCAAGAACGGCGACGTCGTTGTCGTGAAGGAGAAAGTTGTGGCCCCAATCATTGCAACCCCAGTCAGAAAAGCGGTTGGCCACGTCATCGTCATCGGCCAGGTAACCCGACCGGGCAAAGTCGAAGTCGATCTCGGTCAGCCTACCAGCCTCGTCACCGCCATCGCAATGGCTGGCGACTTCACCCGGCTTGCGCGCAAATCCAAAGTCACCATCACCCGACGCGTCGACCCCCATGGCGGCAAAAAAGCTTTCACAGTCGACGTCGGCGACATCATCAACGGCAAGGCCAACCCTTTCCAAGTATATCCCGGCGACACTATCTACGTCCCCGAAACTCGATTCTAATGGTCTACTATCCCGATTCGGAAAATTCCCGTGAAGAGAGGTTCGAAGAACCTCATCCTGTGGAACATGATGCCTACTCGGCCGAGCCGATTACCAACGCTGGCTACGAACAGAAGCCTGTGACCTTCTTCGGTCGATCGCTGAACGACTACCTGTACTGGGCGCTCCGCCATGTCTGGATCATCATCCTGACAACTGTGATGGGCGTCCTGTTTGGTCTCTATGTATTCTCAGTCTCTCCTCCCGTTTACCAAGCCTGGGCTTCGATTGAATTCAAACGTATTAAACGCGAAGCCGTCGACATCGACGAATCAGAAAAGCTCAAGCTCGACGCCACTTCTCATTTTGCCTCGACGCTGGAGAAGTTGAAAATGCCCGGCCTTTACGAAAACATCGTGGCCAGCCCTACCTTCGCGGACCGCAGCGACGTCATTCCTCTGCAACGCGAGTGGCGCTTGCCCTGGCAGGATCGCGCATCGAAAAGCGGCTCGGGAGGCGCGACTCCGCAATGGCTCGCCGCCGTAATGCCCGGTTGGATCAACGTTCACCAGCGTGAGAATACTACGATCGTCGATCTTACCTCGACTCATTCATCACCCGAAGTCTGCCGCGATGTGCTCGAGCAACTGCTCGTCGAATACGAAAACTACATCGATGGTCAGGTCGCCGGCAGCGAGAAGTATGCCTTGGATTTCCTTTTCGAAAAATCTGAAGACATCGAGGAATCAATCATGGCGTCGCAGAGTGCTCTCGATCGCTACAACGAATGCCTCAAATTTGACCGATTGATTACCGCTACTAACGACAAAATCGTGCAGATGCGCACCCGCTATCGCGACAAGTGGCCTCCCCTTATCGAAGCCCAGGAATTGATCCGCCTTTCGGGCGAAGAATTTGACAAGGAGCTCGCCCATGTCCTCGCTGCGAGCAAACCCGAAGCAGCTTATTGGACGGATCAAATGGCAGTGTCTGCCGGTAGCGAAGGCTTGCTGGGTATGCAGCAAAAAATTCTGCACTCACGGGTTAATCTGCTCGAGAAGCAACTCGTCCAGCAAGAAGCGATGCAAGTCTCACTGATGACCAAAATCTCCGCCGCAGATCTTTCCAAAGGATTCGAAGGCAAACAGTTCAGCATCATTCAAGCGCCTAACCTTCCCAGCGGTCGAATCGCCCCCGTACGCACGACAATGCTCGCCAAAGGTGGTATGGCCGGACTCGCTATCGGAGTTGGATTTATTTTTCTGATCGGCATCTTCGACACCAGCATCCGCACCGTCAGCGAATTGGAAACCACCGCACGCCTTCCCGTCGTCGGCGTCATCCCGAAAGTCGATGTCGACAGCGAAACAGAGAATCGACCACTGTTCGTTCTTGAAGATTCAAAGAGTTGCCACTCCGAGTCACTACGATCACTCCGCGCCGCCCTAAGCATGCTCGGGAAAAGTGAAGACCGAGCCACATTCCTCGTCACCAGTTCGCTTCCAGGTGAAGGCAAGAGCGTCATTTCTGCGAACCTCGCCGTATCATTTGCCCAGCAGGGCGAACGCACTCTGCTCATTGACTGTGACCTGCGCAAGCCAGTGCAACATCGCATCTTCGATTGCGATCCGGATGCCCCCGGAATTTCCGATTACCTGACCGGCAAGGCCGATCTCGAATCGATCATGCAGCGCACCGCCACTCCCGATCTGCTAGTGGTCACCGCAGGCAGCCGAATTCCCAATCCCGCCGAGTTGCTTTGCGGCAAAGGCATTGGCGATTTCATCCGTGAAATGAAGCGACATTTCGACAGGATCATCATCGATTCAGCGCCGATCCTGCCAGTCAGCGATACACTGCCTCTGGCCCGCGAAGCTCAATCCGTACTGCTCGCCTGCCGACTCGGCAAAACTCCACGCAAAGCGCTGATGCGCACGATGAAAACGCTCGCCCTCAATCGTACCCTTCCCGCCGGTCTCATCGCCAACGCCTTGCCCCTGCCGAAGAACAAGCTGCTCTACGGCTACTACTACGGCTACCACGGCAGCGCTGCTTACAACGACTACCGGCAAAACACCCGCGACGCCAGCCGCGAACGTCGCCGCACGCAAAGCACTGCACGCCGAGGTAGCAAACATCGCTCCGACGCTCACGAATTGCTGAGCTAGGCGCTTCTTGGAAGCGGCGGCCAGGCGAGTCATGCGCCGCCGATAATCGCGTCGAAGCTGAAGGAAACCATGGACGATCGAAGCGCATCGGCCCTCCTACAGAAATCGGCGGGCAACCTGTCGATCATCGGCTTTGGCAGCGCGCTGGTCTACAGCACTCTGGCTTTCGGTGCCGCCACACCGTCGACTCGTTCCACTCTCGACATCATTCTCCTGGCCGCTTCGTTGCTTGGCGTTTTCTCCATCCGCAAGCTTGGCCGCCGAATGCGTTCGATGGTGGTTCCGATCGTCCTGACCAGCCTGATTTTGCTACAGGCCGCCATCGCCTACAGCAATCCTTCGCACCACTACGACGTCGAACTGAACTCCCTGGTCGCCGCCGAAGCGAACGTGTCCTGGCTACCATCGAGCTCTGACCCTGCTTCGTCGCTCGCCGAGATCTGCCATATTGTCGCCCTGCTGATTGCACTGCTGGTGCTTACCGCAATGCTCCGCGATAAATCGCGCCGATGGCAACTCCTAACCGTCATCGCCATCTGCGGCGTCGTCGTTGCCATCATCGGCATCATGCAAAAACTCGTCGATGCCCCCTCGTTGCTCTGGGTTAACAAACAATATCACGAACACCAGAAAACCTTCTTCGCAGCGTTCCGCTATCACGGCCACGCAGCCGCATTTCTCAACCTGTGTTGGCCAGCTGCACTGGCGCTTTTCGTTCGCGGCATGGCTACTCCAAAAACTCGATGGCCTCGAGTCGTGTGGGGCATCGCGCTGGTTCTGATCATCGCTGCCCTGTTGTTCAATACCTCGAAATACGGTCACGTCACCGTCCTACCGGCGATTATTTCTGCAGGCTGGCTGTTTCGCCACTACTACACACGCGCCACTTCCAAGTCCGCCATCACCGGCAAGACTATCATCATTGCCGTCGTCGCAGGCGCCGCTATCATCGCCGTGTTGATGCCGGTCGCGACTCGATCGATCGACAACTGGAAGTGGGAACTTGAACATCGTGGTAGTTCAGGTGGACGCCTCGTCGCTTACGAGGTTTGCATCGACATGATCGAAAGCGGAGGGCCCTTTGGCTTCGGAGCCGGCACCTTTCATCGCCTCTTCCCCTACTACTCTGCCCCCTACTCCGGTCGCATTTCCGGTGTCTGGATCCACGCTCACCAGGACTACCTACAGACCGTGATCGAGTGGGGATGGCTCGGCGCCCTGCCATGGCTCGCACTGGTCGGTGGCGCGTTCTACCGACAGCTGTACCGGCCCGACCGAAATACCAGGCCTTTGACACTCTCGATCGCGGTGTCACTGGTCGCCCTATCCTTCCTCGCAACGCATGCCCTGATCGATTTCCCGATGCGCATCGGCGTCATCCAAATCGTCGCTGTTGTCTACTTGGCGATACTTTGGAGCAGTCGGAGACGTGCCTGATGCATTCATTGGCGGCTTCTGGACACAAAAAAGCCCGTCATATAGACGGGCTTTTCGATGCAGAAATAAATTGCCGTAGATAGTGGCTGGGAATCCTCAATCGCTTTCGCTTAATTTCACCGGCTTAGTTTCATCCCTGTCGTGGGCGTCGAGATATTTTCCAGCAATCAAAAGAACGAGGGTCGCCGCTGCAAAACTAACGTAGCCCACGGTATCATGTGCTCCATCGAAAGCACCTTGGCCTTTGTCGACAAAAACTCGCGTCAGCACCACCACACGACCAATGTTAGTGACGATGGCGACCACTCCACCGAGCAGTAGTAACGTCACCCGGCCGATCAGCGACAAGCGCCAGAACTCGCCAAAAAACACTGCATACATAAAGATACTTTGAAAGGACCGAATGCCACTGCAGGTGTCATCAACTTCCAGAACGGCCCCGTCGATCATCAATACCGAGCCGTCAATTTCCACCGGATAGCCCATCAAAGCCACCACCACCGACGCTGAATCCATGACCATCTCGGTTAATCCTTCGACCAAGTGCACCTCCATATTCGAGGGCAGGGGCACGGCACTCACCGCCAATAATCCCACGAAAATGAAATGCTTGGAACTCTTCAGCCCCAACAGCTCTGACATCAGCCAGACCGAGTAAATCATCACAGCCATGGCATGGCCCAGCAGCGGAATCCGCCAGCGCGGATCGGACAGTTCCAAAATTCGCATCGCCGCCACAAACAGTAGCAATCCGATACCACCAATCACCAGTCGCCTCATACCTGCCGAGCGACCTGCCAAGCTGACAAGTCGCCGACTCTCTACCTGCCAGCGGCGGTAGAATACCAGCCCGGTCAGCAACGGCACCACCCAGCCATAAGAATAGTAGGTGCCGCCATTCCAAGTCGGAATCAGCGCGGCGAACAGTTGCAGCCAGATCGCCGCAAGGAATACCAGCGCCAGCATTGTTGCGCTGCGATCTTCCTGACGAAGGCCCTCAGCCTTACTTGAAATATTTGTCGTCATCACTGCTGCCCCTCTGACACCTCGGTTAACCTCGACAAACCAAGGCCACGAAACCGGTTCCACGCGGCTTCCTCACTCTCGGCACCGAACACAGCAGCCATCAGCATGCGCGCCGGCGGATTGGGTTTGAATGCCAGTGCGGCCTGAAACTTACGCAAATGCATCGCCGCGCCCAAGCGCACCGGAAATTCGCGATGCAACCAAATGGCTTTGTAGACATAGAGTAGGCGTCCCGACTGCATTTCTCGAAAGGTCACGCAGCGAACTTCGACATCTGTGTCGACCAGATTCACGTGGCGAAATTTCAAATCGACCACTTTGCCCGTCGCCGCCATGCAACGCTCTGGCGTGTGATAAAAAAGGTCCTCAAAATAGTGCGGGCTACCCTCGTCATATTCCAGATAGAGGAGTTCCATTCCCTGGTCCGGCCCGTCGGTCAAAAAGTAGCGTTGCGCCTGATGATAAGCCAATCCCGCCACCTGTTGTTCCTCGACTTTCAAAGACTTCACTTTCAGACCCGAATCGTCCGCCCACTTGCCGACAAAATTGACGTTATCATGGTAAGCCGACGACTCACGCCGATGAGTTCTGCCCCACGCCCAGCGTGGAAACACTTCCGTCGCCAGCAATCCGATCGCTGCGCCGATTCCAAGAGTCATGATGCGTCGTCGATTCATTGCTTAGATACCCCCATACCGCCCAGAATATCGCAGGCCTGATGAACCAAGTGATTCCGAGAGAATTTATCCTGAGCCAAAACTGCGGCGCGCGCACCCCTCTCCACGAACTCAGCATCGTCGCTCCCCCTGGTGACCAGTTCGAGCAGATGCTCTGCAAGCTCCTCCGCCTCGCCGTGCTCGAAGCACCAACCGACGTCGTTGGCAGTGATCAATTGCGCCAGTGCAGCACGCTTCGGACCGATCCAGATCGGCGGTCGTCCACACGCCAATGCCGAATAAGTCTTACTTGGATGCACACAACCGACCATCGCCTCACCCATCGCCACCATGTGGACATCGGCGGCAAGGAACAGAGCCTCAAGCTTTTCGACCGGCTGATACGGCAGCAACCGAACTCTACCAGACGCCAACAAATCGTGTTCGGAAACAAACTCCTCGACCATCGCACGCCCAGCTCCACCGCCGGAAAAAATAAACACGATGCCCTCCTTGTCACGCAGCAATTTCGCCGCTTCCAACAAGGTTGTCATCGGATGCACCAGGCTGTGATTACCACTGTAGATTACCACAAATTTGCCCCCTAAATCCAATTCCTCAACGATCGCACCTGCGATCGCCTCGTCTTTGCCATGATCACCAAGGCCGTGGCTGGTCCATAGTGGCAGGACCGTCAACCTGTCGTCGTCGCAGCCTTTTTGCCTCAATCGAGCTGCCATGTCATCGTCGAGTGTCAGGACCGCATCGGCTCTTTTTAGTGTCCAACGATTCAATATCCCGAGACATTTGACGAAGGGATGGCCAGAGCTCATCACACCGGCCTCTATAGACTGATCCGGATTGATATCCATCACCCACCAGGAAAACGGAAAACCTCGCAGGCGATTCAAAATCAATGCCGCCACACCTGAAAATGGCGGCGACGTGGAAATCAGAACTCGTGTGCCCGAAGGACAGCGAAACAGCGCGTACGTCGTCGCCTGAATCACAAACAGCACTTGCGCCAGCAGCCTCATCAACAGCCCTTTCTTCCCGAACGACGACAAACCAAAACGTCGAATACGCAGGCCATCGCGCTTTTCATTTTTAGCAAACCGTTGATTCGGATCGTCGTAGCCACGTGACGACGAGAGCACCGTCACATCCCAGCCGCGCTCCGCGAAAGCGATCGCGAGTTCGTCCAGGTACTGCCCCACCGCTGCCGGATCCGGAGGGAATACCTGACTGACCATTACCAGCCGGGGCGATGAATCGTGTTCAGCCTTCATCGTCACCTTTCCTTCGCTCGGATTGCAGCTCCGCCACTTTACTGGCAATCAGGAATTCGTAAAAGCCCTGCAATCCGCAGTAAAACAAGCCCGGCACGCCATCGAGAAAGCCTCTCTTCCAGATGTAGAGGTAGAAAACTTTGCCAATCGCCCGAAAAGGTGACGCCCCGAGTCGGCGTTTCATGCCACGCATTTGCTGAACGTTGGCCGGCGCTTCGCTTTTTGCCGCCTGACCGTCTGTCGAATCCCGCTGACCGACGAGCGCATCGGCTTCGAGAGTCGAGTAACGGTTGTGACGTTGCACCCAATCGGCGATGCCTTTGGAAAAATTGTAGTGATCGTAGGGCTCTTCGATACTGCCCAGACCCCTCGTGTACTCGGCCTCTCGTTGACCGTGACCAGCCGCTTCGTAGCGAAATTCGCCGAGCTTCAAAAAGCGCACCTGAGGGTAAGGATAAAGACTCGAACGCTTGATCCATCGATCGAGAAAAAACATCCGATTCGGCACAAAGTACGCGCTGTGCTCGTCCGCATGCATCACCACATCGCAAGCATCACGCAACTCATCCGTGAAGCGCTCGTCGGCATCGAGGTGGAACAACCAGTCGTGTTGAAAATCGATTGAATCGTTGGCGAAATTCCGCTGCGCCCCAAAATTCTCGAAAGGATGCTCGACCAATTTAATGCCGCGCTCGCGGACGACTTCAACGGTGCCGTCGCTACTCCCGGAATCGAGCACGACAACATCATCGCACCATGCGACCGAATCGAGGCAGGCGGAAATGTTTCCGACCTCATTGTGCGTCAGAATTACGATCGAAAAACTCATGGGCACCTCCAGAAACTGGGTGATGGAGAAAAGGGCCACAGCCCGCAGGATCGTTTTTTTCCTGGCATTTCGGCGAAGCCGCTTATCTCACTAGATTTCTTTCCGATCATCCGTCGCAGCGTTTCTGGAGGTGCCCTCACGACTCTTCCTGTCTAAAAACCCGGTCGCGAACCACTCGTGCTGGATTACCGGCAACGACTTTCCACTCCGGCACGTCGGACGTGACCACAGCGCGCGCACCGACCACTGCCCCTCTGCCGATAGTCACGCCGGGACCAACGAACGCATCGGCACAGATCCACGCATCGTCTTCGATGACAATGGGTGGCTTCAGCAATGCAAACGCCGGATCGGAATCGTCATGACTGCCGGCACATAAATGCGCGCCCTGCGAAATCGTCACGCGTTCGCCAATGCTGATCTCTCCCAGATTATAGATCACCGCCCGCTCTCCAATCGCCGACCAAGAGCCGATCTTCAGGTTCCAGGGTAAGGAAATTTTTACCGAGTTGTGACAGTGCACCTGCTGACCGATTTCGGCCCCGAAGCTAGTCAGAATGAAGCGCCGCCATCCGAACAGAATGCGCGGACTGTAGTGAAACAGGCATTCACCGAAGCCCCACAACACCCTACCCGCAAGCTCGCGCGGCGAATATTTGCGGCTCTTGCGGTTGGCGGAAATATCGAGCTGGTCTGTCATCAAATCATCATCATGATTGGGCGCGGAGAGGTTTTCCCGAGGCCAGTTTTTGAAAATAGTCACGCATCGGCAGGGTAACCTCGCTCCAGCGAAAGCGAGCTGAGTTGTCGCGAGCTCGTTGCGAACAAGCCCGCCATTCTTGTTCGCTGTTCAACAAACCACCGATCGCGGAGGCTGCAGAAGCGGCATCATCAGGATCGACAAAAATCCCCCCGGTTCCACAAATCTCCGGAATCGCACAGCAATCGGCACTGACCACTGGAGTACCGAAACTTTGCGCTTCTATAGCCGGAATTCCGAATGATTCACAGCGACTGAGCAGCGCAAAAACCGAAGCTTCCCGATAGGCGTCGAGCAGTTGTTCGCGACTGACATGCCCGAGAATTTCAACGCAACCATCGAGCTTGTGACGCCGTATCTCGGATTCGATCAAACGCCGGTAGGTATCGTTTGGCCACCCGCCAATCAATTTCATCGGACGGGCTTCTCCTCGGTCGCGCAGCATTCGGTAGGCCGCTAACAGCGTTTCGACATTCTTGTGCTGACCGTAAACGGATACGCAGACGATCGGGCCATCACGCTTAGTTTCACTCGGCTCGAAGGCTTCCGTCAGCTTCAGCAAATCGGCGCTGAGCCCATTGTGAAGAATGGCGCCACTGCCAGGATCAGAATCGCAGCCGGCATTTTCCAGGTAAGCGTTCTGCAAATAGCGCGACACATATAGAATCACCTCAGCCTTAGCGACGGTTTTTCTGTATGCCCAACGCTGCAGTATGGCTTTAAATTTATCGGCAAAACCGGTGTGACTGGCATCCACCAGGCACCACGGATTCTGAGCGATGATCAATTGCGGCACCGACAAGCTCGAAGCGGCGATCCCAGATGGCGCAAGGTAGGCCCCAGCTTCGAGCTTCTCGACAACTTGATCCAAATGCTGACGCTCCCACCAGGCGCGTGCCGCCCAATTCTGTCGCCCCAAATGGCATTCGTGCCACATGACCCGCGGTCCGAGTTCTTCAATCATGTCGGCGTTGCCAGTGCGATAGAGCACGACAAAACTCACCGCGATGTCATCCCATTTCGCCCACTCGCGCAAGTGGCCGAGCAGGACGCTTCGACCACTTGGATTGTCGACCGAGAGTGCGTTGACAACAATTTTCATGCACGGACGGAAGCTGCAATTTCGCGATACAAGTCGGCATACTGCCGCGCGATCGCCCCGGGAGAAAAACGTTTCACATTTACGTAACCACGATTGATCAAATCCGACCGATACTCAGCATCCAGGATCAGCTGCTGGACGCCCCGACGGATCGCTCCGACGTCGTCCGGATCCACAAGGCAGGCTGCGTCACCAGCCACGTCACGCATGGGGCTTCGATTACTGGTCAACACGGGACGACCGATCGCCTGCGCCTCGACAATCGGCATCCCAAAGCCTTCGTTGGTCGACGGGAACGCCAATAGGTCGCAATCAACATAGCGCCTGCGCATTTCCTCGTCGCTCAAGCCGTGCTCCATCGTGCAGGAGATTTCATGACGCTGCATCGCTGCATCGTGTTCCGGTCGCGGTTTACCAATCAGTGTAAGCTCGCAGTCGACGCCTTGCAGTGCACTGGCGAGGCGGACGATGTTCTTATTGGGTGTTCCACCGAAGGCGAGAATCCGCGGTCGTCTGGGAAACGGTCGTGCGGTTTCAGGAGTAAACGCTGGATCGATGCCAACGGGGATCACTCGAAATTTAAGTGGCGCAGCGTCACCCAGCAAACTCTTCAGATCATCCGCCGACGCCTGCGAAACCGTCGTAACGACCGTTGCCCGTTGGGCCGGCCATTTAAACCAAAACCAAAAGATGATTTGGCGCCGCCAACCACTCAACCGGTGCAATATCTCTCCGTCATGGATGGTCAGCACCGTCCGATCTCGAGGCAGCCCGAGAGCGAGAAAATGAACATCGCCCGTGACATGGTTGACCACCGCCTGATGCTCGCGGGCGTCGAAAACATTTCGCAGCCGCCCGATCAATCCGCTGTTTGGAAAACGGCAGGCGTGCTGATGGCAGCGAACGTCATCGGGCAGAAAATCGCGAACGATTTGGAAATAGCGCTGAATCGAAAAATGCCCCTGTCCTGGCATCGATTCAAAATGCACCACCTCGATCATGTCGCTCGAATGACTCATGCCACGGACGTTTTTTCTTCGCGGCTCAACAATACGTAGCGAATCGCCTCGAGTGCGCCCTTCGCCGCTCCCCTGGCATTGTAATCCGCGACCAAGGCACGCGCCCTGTCACCCATCGCGGAACTCTTGTCCCGATCGCTCATAAGCGTGGTCATGCGCTCCGCCAACTGATCGGTGTCGCCAAATTTAAAGCTCATTCCAGTGATGCCCTCCTCGATCAAGTCCGGGCCGCAGCCCACCCGATCACTGACGATCACCGGCAAACCGCAAGCCATCGCTTCGTTGGCCACCAGGCCCCAGGTTTCGCCATAGTCAGAGGGCAGCACCATTGCATCCGACGCTGAGTATGCCGTGGGCAGTTCACTCTGATTGAGAAATCCGGTAAAGCTGACGGGCAGATTTTTCTCGCTGACTATCGCTCGCGCTTCGGCCTCCTGCTCACCGCTGCCGGCGACCAACAGATGCGCCTTTCCATCGAGCTTTTCCAAGGCAGCGAGCAAATCGAAAATCCGTTTTTTCTGCTCAAGTTTACCCACGAACAAGAAACAAAACACCTCGTCGTCGATGCCCCATTTCCTCCGTAACTCCTGCCGCTCGATTCTCGCCTGCGCACATCCATCGGCGAAGTGATCAGCGTCGACAAAATAACGCGCAAAGAATATGCGCTCAGGGGAAACCCCGTTTTTCCGGTAAAACTCCGCGCCACTTTTCCCGATGGCGAGACAGGCCGCGTATTGTTTCAATAAAAGGCGGTGCAGCATTCTCGCGTACCACGGCCGTTGCCGCATCGCGTTCGCTTCACCACGAACGATCACGGGGATGCCCAGTCGGCGACAAGCGAATAAACCCTGTAACATCGACAGATAATTCCATCCGTTGATGATCATCAGATCGGGACGGTCATTGCGAAATGCTTCGACCAGCGACGGGTTGCGAATGTCACGAAATTTCCCAAACGACATCGGTCGTCCTTGTGGCTGTGGCAGGACGTCTGACGGGTATCCGTCGAGCAAGGGAACATCCCATTGAAAAGCTTTGCCGAAACCCGCCCCCTGCTGTTCAGGCTCAGGCAAAAAACTGAACCTAACCTTCATGTCGATCTCGCCTGAGTCGTGCAATTCCCGATACCACGGCGCGTAGTATTGCACCGGGTGGGTCACCAAAAAATGCACCTTAGGGCGCAGTGTCGTCGATTTTCCAGACATCGAAACGTAAGCCTCAACTCAAATTCGAACGTTCGCCCAATACGCTTCGTTGCTGATTCGTTGCGACGTCTGCTGCCCGTCACCGGGTTTCGCCGCACCATTTTCTGTGGGCAAGTCGATCAGGCGCAGCATCGCTCCTGCCGAGAGCCCGAGCAGAATCAGCACGAAAACATCGCCATAGATCATGTGCGAGATGAGAAAGATCAACGCGTTCGATAAAATGAAACACAACAGGGCTGCTGCCAGCCCCACCTCAGCCCGGCCCATTCGCCCGATTTGCCGAAACCGGCTCCATGCGTGACGAACGAAAGCAAACACCAGTCCGATGCCAAATAGCAGCCCGGGGACGCCGAGTTCGGCCATAATTTTTCCCAAACCACCTTCCGCCGCCGATCCGACCAACTTCGAGCCACCGCCAAAATGCTGCGCCCCGGAACTGGCGACACCCGCGCCTTTGCCAAAGAACCCGTTTCTTTTATAAACCCACTTGAGGTTGTGAAAACCGACGTTCTTGATCCGATCCGGAGCCTCATCCTTGACCTTTACCAGGCGCACGAAATACCGATCCCAGTCACCGTCGGCCGAGTACAGTTTCACCCCGGCCACGACCATGACACCGAGCAGCAGCAGACCAATCAAGTTGGGTAGCATGCGTGCGGCCGGCATTTTTAAACGCACCACAAACCACGTCAGCAGGATCACGAAAACACCGCCCTCCACGATGAACTTTCTGCGACCAGTGAAAAACACACAAGCCAGGCAAAACATAGCCAAGCCGAGGTAGAGCCAGCGTGGACCCGGGATACGATTCCAAAACAGTGCCACGATCAACGCAAAGATCCCGGCAGTGGCTCCGTGCCACCCGGCCAGTTCCGACCCCCGGAACAAACCGTTGTGCAATTCGAGGATGCCGCCCTGAACCGCAAAAGCATTCAGGCCCTCACCGACCGCTTCGAACCACCGGGAGTTCACGCCCCAGTAAGATGCGGCGACGCTTACACACATCAACGAAGCCGCGACGACATAGACCCACAGAGCACGGCATAGATCATCACTGGAACGTACGAAATGATAGCCAACCAGCAGCGTCACCAGGGGCGCGAGATAGGCAATGAGGCCGATGATCGGCAACACCAGACTACCGCTCGTAACGAACGCATGACCCGCCTGCAACAAGACCCAACCGACGTATAGGGTGACGGGGATGCGCATCGTCGGCATGCGATCGAACAGCTCATTCGCCCCGAGATGCTCGCCGCGTAGGACCAGTCCAGCGAAGGTCGCGACCACCACGACGCCGACTAGCGCGGTCATGTAAACCGGTTCACCGGGAATAATCTTACGCACCGGATCCTGAGCCAAGCCAACCAGCAATGCCAGCGTCACGCCGACGCGCTCGTTGGACATGGCTGCGACGCAGATCAGCGCCAGGGCGATAAGAACCAGAAATTGCATTTTAACTGGGGACGTCGACCAGTTTGCGACCAACTCGTTGAAGCAGAATCGCTTGTGCCAAACCGCGAGCCTCGGCGATTAACGTAAGCGGAATATACCAGGGACGGCACAAGTGATGTCGAGTCATCGTTGCCTTCGCAAAACGCCGAAACATTTTTCGACCACGCGCTGTCACTCTTGGTGAGGTGAGAAGGTAGTAATACTCACCGACCGAGTGGTCCGGACGCGTTGTCGTCAAATGACTGCCATAGGCCCGCGTGCCACCCCGTTCCGCACGCAAGTGACGCAAGCTGGCCGACGGATCAAATCGAATCGTGTTGCCCAACTCCAGCCATCGATCAGCAAAATCACGCTCAAAGCGATACGCGGCACCGACGAAATTTTCATCAAAGCCCCCCATGGCCAGCGCTTTGCTTCGGCGCACTGAAAAATTGCCGCCCATGAACTCTTCAATCTCGCGCGGCTGCGACGAGCGGAACGAAAATGCCGATTCGCTTTCAGCCGACAAATCCGGCTCTTCTCCCGGTTGCAACACCCGACCTGCGATCAATGCTTCGTCATTAGCATGCGCAGCAACGTGCGCAGCTATCAGGTCGTCGTCCGGATATATGTCATCGTCGAGAAACAGCACGATCGGGTGGCGGGCTTCGCGAAGTCCCTCATTCATGGCCGCCGGGATCGAAGGCGCCTTGCGTTTGAGCCATCGAATCTCCCCTTGGTCGCTCCATTTCTGCAGACAGCGATCCGTTTCTTCTTCGTGTTGCGGAGTCTGATCAACGATCAGTAACTCGGCGGGCGGGTTCTCGAGGGATCGTAAATCGCGAATCGTCTTCAGCAAAACTTCTTCGCGCCCCAGCGTCGGAATGACTACCGAAAGAGTCATCGCCTGAGGTTCTCCGATCGGTAAAAATCGAGCGCCTCGCTAGCACATTTCGCCCAAGAGTACTGCTTTCCGGTTTGCCGCGCCGCTTTGCTCATCGATTGCAGCGCTCCTAGATCACCCAGTAGAATCGTTACCTTTTCGACGAAATTCGCGGCATCACCTGGCTCGCAGAGAAGGCCATTCTCTCCCGACACGATCAAATCACGCATGCCACCAACATTGGAACCGACCACACACAAACCGCGACTCATCGCCTCCAGCGGTGCCTTGCCAAAGCCTTCGTAAATAGAGGGAAATAGGAAAATGCCGTGACGATCATAGGTCGCCAACAATTCCTCCTGAGCCCCCCAGGGAATCAACGCAACCCGATCAGCTACCGCTCCGAGTTGCTCGCGAATCATCGCATGATGAGCTTCACCACAGACCCACGTGAACTCGGTTCCTTCACTGACTCCAGCAAGCTGACGAAATGCCTCTACCACGGTCTGACTGCCTTTGAAAAAAGCATACTGGCCGACGTGAAGCACCCGTTTGGCTCGCTCGGCAGTCATCAGTCCAACGGCCCTTTCTCGAAAGCTGTTCGGGACTCCATGCGCCGCGACAGCAACGCGAGCTGGCTCGACACCGCCGTCATCGATCATGAACTCCTTTATGTCTGTCGCCGGAACGACGAAACCGTCAAACCAACGGTGCGCGTGAAGCCACTGATGATGCAATCGTCGTTGTAACAATCCGCTCAGCATCTGCTTCGGCGATGTTGCGGCCTGCACGCCTCGACGTGCCTGTTCTTTCTCCACCGCGCGGTCAGCCATCACTTCGTGGCCATGACTGCGATTGATGACGACTCCGCGAAAACCACTTTCCTTCAGAGCCTTTGCCGCGAGCCACCCCCATGGCTGGCTAAGTTGCACCACATCGTAATCACACTCGACCACCCGCTTCATCACTTCTCTGCGATACGATCGTGGCAATTCCAGGAAGTAGTGCAAGTTTCCGTGTTGAATTCGACGACCCAGATCACTCGCCCAAATTTCTTCCACCTCATGTCCGAGCTCCCGAAAGGCCTGACTGGTTGCTACCACCGTCCCGGACGCTCCTGCATCGGGATTGGGATTAACATCGGCGCCGACGAGAATTTTCATCGGCAGCGCAGCCATTTGCACCACGCCGCCACATGCAGAGGATTCCGCCGTATGGCTTGCATCAGATAACCTCGTGCCGAGGGGTGCTTCTGTTGTTCGAGGAGCGAACCAAGGAAATAGTAGCCGTCCGCAGAACTCCCCGGCTTCGAGGATTTATGCGCGCGATCGTCCCGCACCTGGTTGGTCAACTTTTCGGCCTGATCCAGCAATTCCGTTTCGTCCTGGCCGTCGAATCTCGCCCGGTGACAGGCACGTCCGATTTTGCCGAACTCCTGTTGCGAAGCTCGCTTGCCGACTGAAATACTGCCCGGCCATAAGCGATAGTCATACAGTGATTTCTCAACGTAGCCGATGTCACCATGGTCGACTAAGCGCAGCCACAGATCGCTATCCTGAGCAAAGTAAAACTGGGACCGATAGCCAGCGACCGCTTCGTAAGCGCTGCGTCGGAAAAGCATTGTCCCGTGTGCCGGCGGCCCTTCATTTTCGCTCACTAGCCGGATCGTCACTTCCCGCGGCGTGCCCGACCGTTTGACCTTATCCAACGGCTCGCCATCCGGGCCGATGTAGTCTGCCCAACAACTCACCATGACCAGCGAATCCTCGGAATTGATGAGCGCGAGTTGCCGGCGCAATCGCTCGGGGTGGGAAAAATCATCAGCGTCATGCCGAGCGATAAATTTTGCTCGTGCTTCGCTGCAGCCACGGATCAAAGCTAGGGTTAAACCCGTGTTTTCTTGCTCGATCAGCCGAATGCGTTCGTCCCCCTGCGCAAGTTCACGCAGCACCTCCGTCGATCCATCACTGGAACCGTCATCAACGATGATGAATTCCAGACCAACATCCTTCTGCTCGAGAATTGAGCCGATCGATGCACGTAGAAACTCTCCGCCGTTATACACCGCAGTGACGACAGAAACCTCGGGAATATTCACCCCATTCATGATGTCGACATCCATGACAGCTCCATGGTTTCCGAACCAGCCTTGCCCTTGCCGCCTCGAAGTTTTTCTACCATTACCGCCACTCGTGCGGCTCCACGCCAGCCGACGATTTTTGTCAGCAGTTTAAAGATCCGAAAATCATTCGGGATTCGCAGCGCTGAATTCACTGCTACCTGAAAAGATCGCTCCGCCAAACTGTCGAGCCCGAAGTGACCACAACGTCGTGCTGTGAAGAAAGCCCAACGGGAAAAGTGCCGCATTTCACCCGAATCCTTGGTGAGTTCCACCTTCTCCGCATTCGACCAGAGACTCTCCAAAAGACATACACGAGCTGCCAGCTCGCCAGCATTCTCCTTTTGTCCGGTGAGACGAATGGCTTCGTGCTGACGCGTTGCGCAGACGACCTCCGCTACATGCACCAGCTCCACACCCATTCCAGCGATGCGTGCCTCGAACTCCCAATCCTCACTCATCGCCAAGTTGATCCACGGCCCAGCTCGCTCACAAATTTCTCGCCGATACAGTGGTGTCTGGGTATTCCACCATCGGTCGACCAGCAGTTTCGGAAACAACTGTTGATGGACTTCCGCAGTCCATTTGTAGGGTTCCTTGAGCAGCGTTCCATCGCTGTCAATCAAACGGGTAATGCCGTAGGCGATGCCGCAATTCGGGTTCTTCTCCAGCGCCGCAAGTTGAAGCGCAAACTTTTCAGGTAGCAGCAAATCATCGCTATCTAAAAATTGAATAAACTCTCCTTTTGAAACCTCAAGCCCATGGCGACGCGCTAGGCCAACGCCACTGTTTTCCTGCTTCACCAAGCGAATCCGCTCATCTATTTTCGTCAGGCTCTCAATTTCATTTGCGCAGCCCGGTTCCGAGCCATCATCGACGACGATAACCTCCCAGTCTTCGATCGTCTGGTCGATGACCGATAGAAGCGCCGCTTCAAGAAAATCGGTCCGGTTGAACACCGGGATGATGACTGACACTTTCATCGGTTCCCTTCCCCTTTCTTCATTCATTCATTCACGTCGGCCGGCTGCAATCAACGAGCAGAGATCGTCAATTCGCTTTTGAACCGGCACCCGCATAATCTCGCGATACAAGTCCATGTTTCGGTCACCTGATGCTTTCTTCGGTGCAGGCTCATGCCATAAATGAATCGTCGGAGCATAGCCGCCTGGATACAGGGACCTTGTAGCCAATCGTTCGAGAAACTCATTGTCTTCGCCTCCCCATCCCTCGAAACGCTCATCGTGCCCGCCGATCTCCCAGTAGACGTCGCGGGTGACACAGGTAAACAAACCGGGATTATTCTGCTGAATTTCACTCACTTCGACGACGGTTTCAACTTCCTCACCATCAATCAAATTGCGGGTATCGGTTTCACCTAACAAAAACAGAAATCGAATCGGTCGAACCGCTTGCCAACCGCTGTCTAACCCAAGTTTCTCCACGATATCAGCGAGTTGTCCGTGCGGAATTAGACAGTCACCATCAAGAAAGGCCAGCACCGGACTCTGCGCCGACCTTGCCCCATGGTTCATCGCCAAACATTTGTTAAATGGCTCACCTAGCCTACGGGGAACGTGGAAATAGCGAACACTTTCAGGCAGACGCTCACGCAGCTCATCGTCGGGATCGTGCTCCACTACTATGACCTCAAGCGCAACATCAGCCTGCGCATCAAGGCGAGCGATCACCAATTTCAACTGAGGCCAGCGATCGACACCGCTGATGGGAATGATTACCGAAATTTGCGGCGCTGCCTCGATTCGCGAACCAGAGTTCGAAAATGGACAATCGGTCATCGCGTGCTCCAGTAGGCGACCGCCACTCTTTGGAAACACCCTTGCAACGGTGAGCAACGACGAATCGCGCCAATGGCAAATGACCGAGTCACCTACTGCCTCAATCGACTCGTTGCGATTGCGCAGCCATTGCCACGGACCGATGCCGAGACGGCGAGCTAATTCAGGCAACCGCAACACTAACTCCAGTCGCCAGCGCTCGTTCAGCCAGCAGCCGATTTTCTGTTTGATACTTGGCGATCTCATTGCCGTTCACAGATCTTCTTCGCCGGGACGCCTGCCCATATTTCGTAAGCAGGAATATCCCTGGTGACCACGGCATTAGCCCCTACAACAGCACCTTTGCCGATCGAAACGCCCGCAGTGATCACTGAGCCAGCGCCGAGCCACACATCATCACCGACGATGATACCGTTTCTAGCGCTATCCGGTTTCTGCTCGCGAATGATGCCATCGCGCGCGACGCCATGATTAGTGGAAATCAGATTACAGAACTGAGAAATAAGGCAATCCCTGCCGATCTGAATATCACCGCTTCCATTGGCACGGATATTATTGCGCTCACCTATCCATGTGTTCTCGCCTATCTCGATCTTACCGAAACCTTCGCTTTCATCACCAAAACTGAGAATGCTTCCCTCACAAACTGCGGACTGTTCGCCGGCGATCAGACGCTCGCTGGCAAAGCCGATCAGACGCACCCCTGTCGAGAGCTTCAACTGCGGATGACTCTGCTTGAGGTTTTCAACCTGGCGTTGCCGGCTCAATATTTCCGCCAACGCTCGGTACGCCAGCGGATCACGCAGCAAGCCCACGGTCCGAAAGATATTCCAGAGTGCTCGTAACCAATTCATACCCTTGCAGCCTCAGCTGCTTGTTCCTGCTCCGCAATTTTTCCCCAAAAGCTGTCATCATCTAGAGGCTTGGCCGAGTAGCTGTGAGGCCACTCGCTACCCGGACCACCAGCGCTTGTCGGACGCCCGAAAAGTGACCGCAGCGTTTCACCGATCTCAGCGCCAAACAAGTCATCCAAGCGACTCTTATGGCGGGTCGGCACCTCAAGTGAGACCGGCGCTTTGGCACTTTTTTCCAGGATAGACCGCATCGTTCGATCCCAGCCATCAATCGATACCGGGATGCTGTAGCGAGCCTCGACCATCGCATAGGCCCTACGCCGGATCGCCTCGCCAATCTGCGGCTCACGCCAGACATCGATCAATTGTCGCAGCGCCGTTTCGGTGTCGCCTATTTCAAACATTAACGCCGTTTCTCCATCCAGCAGCGCTCCCTCCCGCTGACTTCCCCAAAAATTCGCACTCAGCACCAACGCCCCAGCAGCGATCGCTTCCCAAGCCACGATCGGTCCCGTTTCCCAGAGCGATGGAATCACCACGACGTCGGCATGCTCGTAGATTTTCTCACGCAGATCCTCGGGCTTTAAAAATCCCAACATTTGTGTTTGCGCCGTTGCTTGCGGCGAAAGCTGATCCAGAAATGCCTGCTCGTCGGGTCCTGAACCCGCCACCCGCAATTCGAAGGGCACCGACTGGATCGCCAATTGATTGGCGATCTCCGCGAGGTCCGAAGTGCGCTTTTGCCACTCCTCGAGACGTCCCGAATAGGCAAGCCGCAGACGATCCCGGTCGCGCCACCCAAGATCGGGTACAGATCTCGTTAACTCGACACCGTAGGGTGCGTAAAAAATGCGCTCGCCTTCATGCGACGTCAGTAGCTCGGTCATGCGAACCGTTAGTCTATTGGTACACACGACCGCATCAACGATTGCTTCGGAGGTGATCAGATCATCGAAAAGATCGGGCTGAAACCCGTGGATGGTTGTCACCATCCGAACCGGATGGGAATGGCGTAGACGCCAACGATTGACTGCGTAGCTGAGGTCAGGGCAATTCACTGCGACCGCAATGTCCGGCTTGAGATCCGTGAGGCATTTTTCCAACGCACGGACCCGACCAGTCGGCGTTGCCGTCGAACAGGGAATCGCCACTGATTGCCGATGGGGGTGCCGTTCGAGATACGCCTCAGGACGGTGAAATTCACTGCCTTCGAGCAATCCGATCGTGACATCCCAGCCTCGCGCGGTAAGCCCCGGCTCGAGGTAATCCAACCACGTCGCCAAGCCACTCAAGGTGTAGGCAGACGGGGCCACGATCAGCACCCGCTTTTGATTCTCACTGTCCATTTTTCGCACGATCAAAGTCGGCAATCGATTGGCGGCGCCGGAATTTTCGACAGCTTCGACCCGCCGTCCAGAGTGCGACGAAGTTTGTCGTAAAGGTTGAGTTCATCGGCTGAATAGCGGCTGCCGGCAAAAGGCCATTCTTCACCACCCGAAAGATGCGCCGGAACGCCAAACCAGCGAATACGTATGCGCCGAATCAAATCGATCACTGAGGCAGGAACCCCCATCCGCTCCATCCTCGACGGAGCACTGACCACACCCGGCGAGAACGATTTAGCGTCGCTAACGGGAATTCTCACGGGCATTTCCAAACAGCAATCCAACGCCGCTCGCCAGTCCTCCAGGCAATGCTCCCAGCTATAGCGACCGATGACCTTTTCGTATCCCCGACGCGCCAGGTGTTGCAGCAAATCGCGATCGGCAGCGAGCCGTTCGACTTGATCAGCAGCCGCGTTCGAATCGCCGACTGGAAACACCAGCGAGGTATCGTCCGTAATTGCCAATTGCTCGGATTGCCGACCAAGAAAATCTGAAACCACCGGCACCACTCCGTGCATCATCGCCTCGACCAAAACGATGCCGAAGGCTTCCGATTCGGAAAAAAGCAGCAAAGCATCGAGCTGGGGATAGATCTCACCATAGAGATAGTCAGCGTCGCGAGCGCCATGAAATGTGATGGCTCCATCGGGCGCGAGACCTTCGATACTTCGTTTCAGTTCATCTCGATCAGGGCCGTCACCGACCACGTCGAGCGTGAATGCAATTTGCCGCTTCACCAACTGATCAACCACGCCAACCATATCGAGCACGCGCTTGTCCTCCGCGGTCATTCGACCGACGTAAGCCAGCCTGATCGGAGTCTCGGGCGAACGTTTTTCGAAGCGTGGCTGGACATCGGCCATTGCTGCGGCGTTGGCGATGTAGCCCAGGCGGTCAGCGGGAATACCCGCCCAAGCAGCGAGTCGTTCGGTGAGCTTTCCACAGGCAACAGCCGCGTCGGCAAACGGCGCAAGGCGTTGAGTATCGCCGATTTGGCGTGGCAAATTTCCGTGCATCGCCAACAGATAGCGCAACGGATCGCCGGCGAGCTTGAGTCGACAAGCAGCGTCATGGGCATCGACGACGATCAGCGGCACGAGGATGTCGGGACGAATTTTTTGCACGGCGCGCATCGTCGCTCGAATTCGACCTTCGCTGTTCAAGCCCCGTCCATCGATCTCGACAGTTTCAAGCTTGGGATGGGCCGCGCGCCAGACCGCGGCATCGTGGACACGCAGACCGCGAACGATACCCACCACGGGCCGCCACTCGCCTGACCGGGTGAGATGATCGCACAAGTGTTCCAGCCACGTCTCGACCCCGCCGAACGGCGACGCGGTTTGTGAAATGAACA
The DNA here is from genome assembly GCA_037969585.1 of Verrucomicrobiales bacterium. GTDB lineage: Bacteria > Verrucomicrobiota > Verrucomicrobiia > Verrucomicrobiales > DEV007 > JBBKXR01. The sequence continues at coordinate 36,454 of JBBKXR010000071.1, read as the reverse complement.
TGACCGTTCGTTGATTCATGATTCTGTCCCGCTGAGAAACTCTCTGAATGCGGCATGAAACTGTTCCGCTCCCAACTCCTCGGCAGCCACCCTCGCCGCATTGCCTGAACTTGTCCGATACATGTCGCCCGACAACAGCGTCCCGATCGCGGCTGCGATCGCTCCCGGCTCCAACGAATCGACCACAACACCGACCTGATGTCGGTCACAGAAAGGTCTCAGGCTGGCATACGACGGCGCGTGGACAAGCACCGGCCGGCCTGTGGCGACGTAACTGCTCAGCTTGGTGGGAAAAGAATATTCTGCGAGCGATTTCAAACGTTCTTCGAAAGGCTGCGGTAAGTAGTTGAAGTCGCACTCGGCTAGCAAGTCAGCCGTCTCGATCGAATCCCGGTAGCCGAGATACTCGAACTGCGCCGCGCATTTTGATTTTACCAAAAACGATTCCCCCATCAGCCGAAGACGGATCCGGCGTTCGCCAATTTTCCAATCCATCGAGTCGAGGGCAGCGAGAAATGCCGACCATGCATCGGTCGCATATAGACCACCCGCAAAACCGATCAACAATTCGTCGTCCGAATGCAACGAAGTCGCCGCAGGACGACGCGAGGCGGCGGTCAAGCCGTGGCGCATGATGACACACGGGCAACCGTAATCTCGTTCATAGCGCTCTTTCATAGAGTCCGAAACGACGGCGATCTTTTCGGATTTCGATAGCGCTTTGGCGAAGTGATCGAGAACCACTTTCTGCGACATTCGGCCAAACGCGGCTTTGCTGAGCAGATAGTCAGGCGCATCCCAAACGAGACACAGAATCGACACTTCGGTCACTCCAGCGACGGCACCCGCGACCATGATCGCTGCGGGCGTGTCGAGAATCAGCCAGACTTTGTCCGGTTTGAATTGATCAATCGCGGCGAGTAGCACATCTGCAGTTGAACGAGTTCCAGGGACGAAGGTGGAGACAAATTGCGCGTGGGATTTGATCGAATCGAGTTTGCCCTCGAGCTTCCTGCCCGCCCAGGCCGGAATCGGTATATCATTCGCTGCTTGCTCCTCGCCCACCGCCACCAAGTGAGCCAACTGGTATTGCTCAGCCGGATAATCAGCCAACAGGTCACCGAGTATTAACCCGCCGACATTTGCCTCGCCCGGCAGCGTCGTGGTGACTATCAGAAGTCGCGGCGCTTCCGTTTGCCACATTTTATCCAGAGTCGACATCGCTACGAGCTACGAGTCAGTTCAAATACCATGTGATCGCGAAGCGAAAACGTCGATAGCATCAGGTCGGAGTGAATCAAATGCCGATACGCCGGCAGTCGATAGATCACCTGCAGCGGCAAACGCATCAGTCGGTTGCCGCGGCGCATTCGAAACGACACGGCACTGATCGTCTCCTGCATTACCGTGCCCGCGTTTTCGTCGCGGTGCGCAATGTTACGCAACGAATTGAGCATTAGATTTCGCGTTCGGCAGTACCAATTTACAAAGCGCCGGCCGCCAAAAGTGATGTGCTGCGGCAACTGGTGATACCAGTGATCAACCCCCATAAGCTGCGGTAGCCATGAATCAAAATCGAGCGTCGACACGATAAGACTGCCACCAGGTTTAACCAGCCCGACGATCTTATCCAGAGCTTCGACAGGGTTTTCCAGATGCTCGAATACGTCGAACAGGCAGGCGACATCAAATTGCGATTGCCAATCGTCGAGCGGTTCGTCGATCGAATTACCGATAATGGTGACGCCCTTTTTCTCTGCCGTTCCCCTTGCTGCACGCGACGGTTCGATGCCGAACTTCTGCCACTCATCCGGCAAGCTTTCGAGAAAGCCTCCGTGGAAACAACCGACGTCGAGAATTTTTAAGTCCTTCCCCCGTTGAACCTTGCTCGCGAGAATCTTCCGCGCACGATTCCATGCCGCATTTTGCTCATCGTCGTAGTGGTACTGATCATCATCAGCTTCAGCGTAAATCTCTGCCAACTGATCACCATTCAAACAGGGGTGCCTAAAGGCGATCGAGCATGTTTCACAGCGGTAAAGTTTGCCTCGCGCATTTTCGGGAGCCGTCTGGTTGGCATATGACCGCAGCGCATAATCGTTAAACGGACCCATTTCAACACCAGCACCGATCTCACTGCCGCCACAAATTCGACACTTTTCTGGCGGTTCGGTGTTGTCCATTTGACTCTCCAAGCCCTCGTTCATTTACTCACCGACGGCACCTGCCACTCGACCTCGGTGGCGACCAGGTAACGCGACGAACTCGGCGCGAGCCCGGATTGATAAACATCCTGTTCATCGGTTTTGATTTCGCAGAGCGATTCCTGCCAACCGATCATCTGCACTCCAGTGATAGCCAGTCCGGCACCGATCACGTAGTCGCCTTCCGAAAAAGGCCAACGCAGATAAATGCAATCGGCGCTCTGCTCGCCCTCACGAATATGACAGGGCACGCTGCAGTCCGGCGTGGTCGAAGTCAGACTGAGTGCGACACCATCGCGGGTGGCAACCCGAAATACGACCGAACCACGCTCGATGTCTCGCTCGGATCGGAAGTCGATTTTAAACCGCACCCAATCCCAGGTCTTGATCGTGCTTTTGGGCTGCCCCTGTTCGTCAAACATTCGCACTCCAGTGATCGCGCAGCCGTCTTCGAATGCCGCTTCCGGCTCGTCGAATAGCACCCCCGCCGCGAGCCCATTACGGTTTTGCACACTCGACTCAAGACTCTGGTGATAGCGCTCGGTGACTTCCGCTGCCGAACCACACATCGCTACCCGGCCACGTTCCATGAGAATGCCACGCGAACACAGACGGCGAATCGTCGGCATGTTGTGACTGACAAACAGCACCGTCCGCCCGCCCTGCGCGACGTCCTGCATTTTGCCCATGCATTTGCGACGGAACGCTTCGTCGCCTACCGCGAGCACCTCGTCAACGATCAGAATCTCCGGATCAAGATGCGCCGCGACCGCGAACGCCAGGCGCACATACATGCCCGAGCTGTAGCGCTTCACGGGCGTGTCGACAAAGGCATCGATGCCGGAAAAATCGATGATCTCGTCGAACTTGGCTCGCGTCTCGGCATTGCTCATGCCAAGGATCGCTCCGTTGAGGAAGATGTTTTCCCGCCCGGTCAACTCCGGATGAAATCCGGTGCCGACTTCGAGCAGTGACGCCACGCGCCCGCGAATTTTCACCGTTCCCCGCGTCGGCGTGGTCACCCGGGAGAGAATCTTCAGCAACGTCGATTTGCCTGCTCCGTTACCACCGACGACGCCAAGCACTTCACCTTCGAGCACGTCAAAGGACACATCATCCAGAGCCAGAAAACGATCAGAGTCGTTCGACGTCGACCTGGGCTTTGCGGAGTCTCCGACAAAATCCGAGCTGAGTTGAGCATTCGGATCCTCATGTCCACGCAAACTCGCCCACCAACGCTGCGCGTCTTTGGTCAAGGTCCGATGACTGATTGTGCCAAGCCGGTACTGCTTGGACAAATTTTCGACTCTGATGACAGGACGCGGCATTCGCTCAGACGGTATCCATAAAATTCTTTTCGACCCGGGTAAACAAGGTCACGCCGACCACCAGGATCAGCAGCGTCATCGCCGCACTGATCGCCCAATGCACGCCATTGAAGTCACCCGATCCGAGGAAGGCGTAGCGAAATACTTCGATGATCGGTGCCATCGGATTGAAGGCCATGACGGTGCGCCATTTTTCCGACAATTGAGATGCCGGGTAGACGACGGGCGAGAGATACATCCACAGTTGCACTCCGAAGCCGACCAGTTGAGTCAGGTCGCGATACTTTGTGGTCAGCGAAGAAACAATGAAGCCGCAGCCGAGACCGAGCAACGCCATTTGAAGCACCAGTAACGGCGTCGCCAGAATCCATGCATTCGGACTGATGCCGCCATCTTTGCCGAGAGCATACCAGGCGAGAAATCCGAGAAACATCAGGAACTGAATGCCAAACGCGATCAAATTGCTGATCACCACCGCCACCGGAATCGTCAGTCTTGGGAAATAGACTTTGCCAAAGATGTTGGCGTTACCGACGAAGGTGTTCGACGTCTTGTTCAGGCAGGCTGCAAAATACGTCCACGCCGTTACTCCGGCGAGATAGAACAGAACCGGCGGCACGCCGTCGGTGGGAATCTTCGCGACTCGTCCGAAAATGACGGTGAAAATCAGCGTGGTGAGCAGCGGCTGAATCAGAAACCACAGCGGTCCGAGGATAGTCTGCTTGTAGACCGAGACAAAGTCGCGGCGGACAAACAAGCCGATAAGATCGCGGTATCGCCACAGCTCCTTGAGTCGGAAATCGAACCAACCGATCTTCGGCGACAGCACCAGATCCCAGCTCTCGCCGGTTGAGGAAATAGTTGCCTTGGAACCAGAGTCGTTCACGCTAATTCAATTCGGAGCCCCTATATTACCGCTCTGCTTTCGTCGCTTTACAGGTAGCGACGCTGCCGCCCCTGGTCGGTCCCGCCGTTCAAGCAGGAAACCAGTCCGTCGGAGTTTAGGGATGTGTACCGTTTCCCGTCATTGGGAAGGGCTGTGATGGCATTTTTACCAATCGACATTGCTGGCCGACCGGCACTGAAAACCAAAACCTGAAAGCCCGAAAAAAAGGGCTCGAAGCAGGGACGTTCGGTTGATGGCAGGTAGGACCGACTAGTTATGTCTAGTAGTGCTTATTTTGTGTAAACGGCGGCGAAGCCGCTGACAATCAATTAATTTGGCTTTCTTGATAATTCTGAAGGCTGAATAATCTTGGGGAAATTGCGAAAATGGCACTGATTGTGCCATTCGCAGGTCAAGAGCCGCCTCAAGTTGGGCTATCCTGGTGGCCTGACCCCGACGTCGTCCAGATTTTAACTCATCGGAAAACGTGTGATACGCATCCCGCACTACAAGTTGTCGGTTAACATAATCCGGGGCAAAGGAAACGTCGCAAGCGGGGCCGGCGAGCAAGCGGGCAAATCTTCGCCTTCACCACGTCGAACAGTAGCGAGCTTGAAGGCTGTCCCGAAAGCCGTAAACTGGCGCATGAAAATTTTGCCTCGAGCTCGAGAATGCTGCCGTTTCCTCGGGCTACTCGCCCTATCCGCCGGCCTGCAGTCATGTGGTGGCAACAACGACGGTGAAAGCGTCTTAACCATCGGTCCCGAAGGCAATGTTGTCGAAGCGGATAAGGTCGACGAACTCGCCCCCTTCGACCCAGCAGTGCAGCAGCTTATCTTTCACCTCAACCTGGCGCAAACCGAGCAGTTCGTGAAACGGTTTCCTGGCGCCACGATCATCGACAGTCGTCCTGCTGACCAGTACGAAGCCGGTCATCTATCCGGAGCCACCAACGTCGATTGGCTCGCCGACAAGGAATTGTTTCAGATGTTTGTCGGCCAACTGCCTAAAGAGGAAAAATACCTCGTCTACGGTTCCGTCGCCATGGTCGAGGATACTGCTGCTGCTATCGCTTTAATGCGCGGAATTGGATTTCAAAATATCTACACCTTTTACGAAAGCTACGACGCCTGGCAAAACGGAGGACTCCCGTTTGAGCAAGGTCCCGACCCGGAGCCACTGCCTCTGCCGGAGCGCCCTGAGAATGTAGCAGGCGAAACCGTAGAAGCCTTCGAAGCCAACTTGGAAATCTGGAAACGCGCCGAACAACAGGTGAAGTTGCGAAATGCGGCAAAGCCAAATAAGTAAAAATTACTAATTCTTAACCATTTCGTTCAAGAACGCCTGGTAGGTCGTCCGCAGCCCTTCCTCGAGCGGCGTTCTCGCTTGCCAACCGAGCGCTTGGATGCGCGAGACATCGAGCAGCTTGCGCGGGGTTCCCTCGGGTTTCGTCGGGTCGGGGCTGATCTTCCCAGCATAACCAACCACCCCGGCAATCAGCTCCGCAAGTTCGAGGATGCTCAAGTCCTCGCCCGTTCCGACATTGACCAAGTCCGGCGGATCGTCCTTTTCCAAAAGCAAGAGACAGGCCTCGGCGAGGTCTTCGACATGCAGGAACTCCCTGCGCACCGATCCCGTCCCCCATATCACCACCTCGGCGAGATCGCTCTGTCTCGCTTCGTGAAAGCGCCGCAACATCGCCGGTATAACATGTGAGTTCACCGGGTGATAGTTGTCGCCGGGACCGTACAGGTTGGTCGGCATAGCCGAGTGATAGCAGACACCGTATTGGCGACGGTAGAACTCGCACAGCTTCAGTCCGGCGATCTTGGCAATCGCGTAGGCCTCGTTGGTCGGCTCCAAAGGTCCGCTCAGCAGCGAGCTTTCCGGAATCGGTTGCGGCGCGAGCTTGGGATAAATACACGAACTGCCCAGAAACAGCAGCCGACCGACTCCGGCGCGGTGGCTACCGTGAATCAAATTGTCGGCGATGCGCAGATTACTGTGCAAAAATTCCGCCGGATAGCTCGCGTTGGCTTGAATGCCGCCCACTTTCGCCGCCGCCACAATGACCGCGTCCGGGCGCTGGTCGGCGAGAAACGACTCGGTCGCCGCCTGGTCAAACAAATCCAACTCCTCACGGGTCGCCGTGATCAGCGACCAGTTTGCATCTTCCAAATTCTGCGATTGCCGCTCCACGAGCCGCACCAGAGCTCCGCCAACCATTCCTCGGTGACCAGCTATGAAGAGTTTTCCCCTTTTCATCTCTGTCTAATTATCTACCTGATCTGCAGGCTTAACGTTTTCACAGCTCTCACGGTTTCAGTTCGTGTCACGCCCGCCATCTTTGTCATCCGAAAGCAAGGCGTCGGCGTCGCTGTGGACTTTCTCCCGCTTCGCCAACTTGAGATCCGCTTCGACCATAAGGCGCACCAATTCAGGAAACCTTACCTTGGGCTCCCATCCGAGTTTTTGTTTCGCCTTCGAGGCATCACCGATCAACTGATCGACTTCAGCAGGACGTTCGTAGGCCTTATCATAGCGAACGTACTGTTCCCAATCGAGATCCAGACACGCAAATGTCTCCGCACAAAATTCGCGCACGCTATGAGTCTCACCGGTAGCGATCACATAATCGTCCGGTTCGTCCTGCTGCAACATCAGCCACATCATTTCGACGTAGTCTTGAGCAAAACCCCAGTCGCGCTCAGCATCGAGGTTACCGAGAAACAACTCGTCCTGCAGTCCCATCTTAATCCGTGTCGCTGCACGAGTAATCTTGCGGGTGACGAAAGTTTCACCGCGCCGGGGGGACTCGTGATTGAACAGAATACCGCTACTGGCGTGCAAACCATACGACTCGCGGTAGTTAACCGTCAGCCAATGAGCGTAGACTTTGGCACAGGCATAAGGTGACCGCGGCCAGAACGGGGTCGTTTCTTTTTGAGGAACTTCTTGAACTTTGCCGAACATCTCCGACGACGACGCCTGATAAAAACGCACCTGCCCAACCATCCCTGCTTCGCGAATCGCCTCAAGAATCCGTAAAGTCCCCTGCCCGACAATATCGCCGGTCGACACCGGAATGTCGAACGACACGCGCACGTGCGACTGCGCTCCGAGATTATAAATCTCGTCCGGTTTCAGGCCATAGAGCAATTTGACCAAAGCCACTGGATCACACAAGTCACCGTAGTGCAAAACCAGACGACGCCCTGACTCGTGCGGGTCTTGATAGAGATGATCGATCCGCTCAGTGTTAAAGCTGGATGCGCGCCGAATGATGCCGTGAACCTCATATCCTTTTTCTAGCAGCAGCTCAGCCAGATAGGAACCGTCTTGCCCGGTGATGCCAGTAATCAGTGCTTTCTTCATTTTAAAACCGCGGATTGAGCGGCGGCGCCTCCAATTCCTTTAGATGCCTTAACCATCATTCGCAAGCCCGATTGCCCCGCACTCTGACTCAGCTTGCCGCTTGCGATGCGCGGTCAGTGCGGGCACACTTGCGCTTGTCGCGTTGATGCGCGGCTCCGGCCCACGACTGATGCCAGATATTTCAGATATCCTCCGAAAAATTCGCAAGATCGAGCTGCGCACGCGCGGCTTGGTGCGCGACAGCTTTGGCGGTGAGTACCACAGCTGCTTCAAGGGCGAGGGCATCGACTTCGAAGATTTTCGTGAGTATCAGCACGGCGACGAAGTGCGTGCCATCGACTGGAACGTCACCGCCAGGATGGGTGCGCCATTCATCAAGAAATTTGTCGAGGAACGCGAACTGACGGTTTTCCTCGCGGTCGACGTCAGTGCCTCCGGCGAATACGGCAGCCACGGCCCTAGCAAACGCGAACTCGCCGCCGAAGTCGCCGCCCTGCTCGCTTTCAGTGCACTGCAGAATAAAGACAAAGTCGGACTGATTCTTTTTACCGACGAGGTCGAACTCTACCTGCCGCCACGAAAAGGTTCGTCGCACGCGCTGCGACTGATCCGCGAGATTCTCTACTGCGAACCGAGCGGACGGAAGACACTGCTCGAGGGACCCACCCACATTCTGGAGAACCACATCCATCGCCACTCGCTGGTTTTTTTGCTGTCCGACTCTCTGTTCGACGACAGTATTTTCGATTCGCTGAAAACCGTCTCGCGCAAACACGATGTCGTCGCGGTGCAGATCAGCGATCCGGCGGAGCGTGAGCTGCCCGCCGTCGGTCGCGTGCGACTTGAAGACCCGGAAACCGGTGAGCTTTTTGAAATCAACAGCTCCAGCCAAAGCGTCCGCGAAGCGTACCGCGCCGAGGCGCAAAAATGGCAACAACAACTCAACGAACAATGCCGGCGACTGGCGGTCGACAAAATTGAACTGAGCACCGATCAGGAATACCTTCCCGCCCTGCACAGCTTCTTCAAAAACCGCCGTCAGGCATCCGCCTGATTTTTGTTTCGACCTCGATGAATACCTCCTCGCCGTCGTCGACCGAAATGCCCGACATTCTCGACATCTACATCCCCGAGCCGCCACCCAATTACATGGCCATGGCTCTGTGGATCGCGCTCGCCTTGGCTCTGGCGATCGTCGTTACCTGGCTGCTGGTTTATTTCATACGTCAGGATAAACTGCGTCGCTCGCAACCCAGCGGTCCGCGTACGGTCGCCCTTTCGCGCATGAGCCGATTGGAAAGTGAGGCGGCAAGCATGACGCCGAGCGAGTTCGGGCTTCGACTCTCCGACATCATCAAAGATTTTCTGCACGCCAACTACGGCGACCGCTTCCGCTTCGAAACGGCGGAGGAATTTCTATCCCGCTTTAACGACACTACGACGAGCGGTCTTCCGCCGGTAACCCGGCAATCGCTGACCCACTTCGTGGACCTTTGCGAAGAATTGAAATTCGGTCGCCCCGGTGATGCCAGCCAGCGCTGCCAGCCACTGCTCGAAGAGGCGCGTTGTATCGTCAACGATCGCCCGGCACCCGTCGCCTCCACTCCAGGAAAATCGAAACCCAAAACCAACCGCCCTCCGGCCAATCATGCTTCCACTCCACCCGCTGCTCGCTGACTTGAGCTTCGGGCTGGCGCATCCGTGGCTGCTTTTGCTGTGGTTGCTGATCCCGGTGCTCGCCGTACTCAAAGGCCGTCACGGCTCACCGGCTTCGGTGCAGTTTTCATCCCTGCACATCCTTCGCCAACTCGGTCGCCAGGCGCGATCGAAGGCGGGCGGCTTTCGAGTCGCCCTGCTCTACCTATCCCTCGCCCTGCTGGTTTTCGCCCTGGCGCGGCCGCAAAAAGTTCGCTCATCGGTGACGCGCACGGAAAGTGGTGTCGAGATGATCGTCGCCATCGATGTCTCGCGCTCGATGCAGGCCGAAGATTTCTTCATTGGCGGACGCAAGGTCAATCGACTGCAGGCAGCGAAGAAGGTCACCCGCGATTTCATCCGCGGTCGCGACAGCGATCGCATCGGCTTAGTGGCTTTCGCCGGTCAGCCATACTTGGTCAGCCCGTTGACGCTCGACCACGAGTGGGTCGAATCGAATATGAGCCAGGTGCAAATCGGTACCGTCGAAGATGGCACGGCGATTGGTTCCGCGGTCGGCGCAGCCGCCAAACGTCTCGACAAGCGCGAGTCAAAAAGCAAGGTCATCGTTCTGCTGACTGACGGTGTCAACAACTCCGGCACCCTGCAGCCGGAGACCGCTGCCAAGCTGGCCAAGACCCTCGGTATCCGCATTTACACAATCGCTGTCGGCACCTACGGCAATCACATCATTTCGACGCCGAACGGCCCGCAACCGCTCAGTCAGGAATACGACGAGGAAACGCTGCAAGCGATGGCGACCATCTCGGACGGTGCCTATTTCCGAGCCCAGGACACCGACTCGCTGGAGAAAATTTTCGCAAGTATCGACAAGCTTGAGAAGACCGAGTTGTCGACTCAGGTGATGCGCGACGTTGAAGAACTGTTCCCGTGGTTCGCCGTGTCGGCGCTGGTTTTCGGGTTGCTATCGATGGTTGCGGATGAAACCTTTTCACGTCGTCTGCCTTGAGTGCAGGAGAAAGAATTTAAAATCTAGGATAGAGCAGCCAAGTAATCAAGATCGCGGGCCAGTGGCCCGCTTTACCCCATGACTCAATTTAAACTCGCTAACCCCGAATGGCTTTTGCTGATGCTTGCGCTGCTGCCGGTGCTGACATTGCGAGTGCGCGCGCATTTTTTGTCGCGCCGGGGTTTGCCGGGACTGGTCTCACCGCAGCTGCGAGAGCAATTGATCTCTGGCACGGGAAGCTTGTGGCGCTGGCTGCGATTCAGCCTCGGTGCGTTGGCCATCGCGTTGATCACGATCGCCCTGGCTCGGCCGCAGTGGGGCGTCGAAAAAATCGAAGCCCAATCACAGGGGCGCAACGTCCTCATCGCCATCGATACTTCGCGCAGCATGATGGCCAATGACGTCGCCCCCGACCGATTGACCCGCGCCAAGCTCGCCGCCCAGGACATTGTCAATGCGCTGCCCAACGACCGCATCGGACTGATCGCCTTTTCCGGCTCGGCATACGTGCAAGCACCGCTGACCATCGATCACGCCGCGGTTAACGAAACCCTCCAACAATTCGACACCGAGCTCATCCCGCGCGGCGGCACCAATTTGAGCAGCGCCGTATCGCTGGCCATCGATACTTTTCGAAAAGCCGACATCGGTGAGAGCGCACTGATCATTTTCAGCGATGGCGAAGATCTCGAAGGTGGCGAAGAACTGGTGAAACTGCGCGGCGAAGCAGCCAGCGCTGGAATGACCATTGTTGCCATCGCTGTTGGTACTGAGAGTGGAGCGATCATACCCGATCCCGAAGCCAATCAGCCGGGAGTTTTTGTCAAAGACGGCAACGGACAGATCGTCCGTTCGCGGCTCAATCCGCTCGCCTTGCAGAAAATTTCCGCCGAAGCCGAGAACGGTTTGTTCCTGATGCTCGACGGCAGACGCTCGATTGCCAGCGTAGTCGCAGCGTCACTGTCACAACTGGAAGAGACGGCACAGGACGAGATCGCCCGTGAGCGACCGATCGAACGTTTTCCGATTTTTCTCGGCCTCGGTCTGCTATTCATGATCGCTGCCTGGCTACTGCCCGATTTCCGCAAGCGCCGTCGCTCAGTCGTCACCCATTCCCAATCGCCGTCAGCGTCGAAAAAAACCATGCGCTCGAAATTTGCCACGCCCGCAGGCAGCGGCAACGCTACTGACCTCCCGCCGCCGCCGCCACAGCCGGTCAAGCGCAGCAAAACAGCCGCGAGAGTTTCCGTTATACTGATCCTGCCACTGCTCGTGCCGACATTTGTAAATGCCCAGCAGGCAGGTAGCGATGACGTGGAGCCTGCCGGGCAAACAGCGCCCGCATTCGTCGACGGCCGAGTCGCCGCTGAAACTGCCATGGCCGCGCTGCAAAAGCAGGACTACAAAGCCGCCCTCGAAGGCTATCAGCGAGCGCTGACTGACAAGACTTTGGCCGACCAGAATCCCGAGCTCAACCTCGGTCTCGGCTCAGCGGCCTATAAACTCGGTGATTTTGAACAAGCCAAGGAAGCGTTCGGCAAAGTTCTCGAAAGCCCCAATGACCAACTCGCCGCACGTGGCGAGTACAACTTGGCCAACACCCTGTTTCGACACGGCGAGACCTTTCTCAATGCCGAAGTCGGCGCCCCCAATCCCAAGGCTGCAGAAGAACAATGGGACACTGCACTGGAGCACTATCGCGGCGCATTGGAATTGGATCCTGGCAATGATCGAGCCCGCCACAATGCCGAAGTCGTTGAGCAACGCCTCGCCGAACTGCGCGAGCAGCAGGAAAAACAGGATCCTCCGAAATCAGAAGACGAAGACCCTCCGCCACCGGAAGATGAGGAAAAGGAGGACGAGGAAGAAGATGAGAAGGAGGAGGACAAAGACGACAAAGACGACAAAAAAGACGATCAGGATAAAGGCGACGAAAACAACCAAGATCAGGACAACAAAGGCGACGGCCAGGACGAGAATAAGAATCAGGATCCTTCGAAGAACAACGACCAGAATCAAGATCCCAACAAATCGCAGGATCCGAATTCGAATCCTGAATCGAACGACAAGGGCGAGAACCCCGAAGGCGGCGATGGCGAGCAACCTCCCGGCGGTGATCAAGGCCAGCAACCTCCCGGCGGGCAGCCACCGTCACCCGACGGCGGTGGCGACGACCAGAATAAAAAGAACAGCGATCAGGAAAAAAATCAGCAACCGCCGGGTGCACAGCCACAGACTCCAGAGGGCGAGCCACAAAAGCCGGAAGGCGGCGACGGAAAGCAGGATCAACAGAATGGATCTCCACAGCAAGAGCAACCCCCGGCTTCGCCCCAAAACGCAGGCGCTGATGGTCAACCAGCGGAGCCCGAACCCACTCCTGAGGGTGATCTTAAAGCCGATTCCGGCTCGCAGAGCCAACCCGCTAACGCCTCTCCCGGGCAGAGCCAACAAGCGAAAGCAGGCCAAGCAGACCAGGGCGAACGTAGCGAAGGTGATCCCAATGCCAATATCATGAACAGCGAAACGGGATTTACCCCCTCCGAGGCGCGCCGGCTGCTCAACACACAGTCAGAAGAAGCGCTGCGCATGATGCGTGTGCGTGTACCCTCATCGAAAAGTGGCTACCGCAATTGGTAACTTGGTAAGCCTTTCCCCATTTCCGCATCTTCTCTGTCTCCATGATTTCAAGCCTCGTTCAGTGGAACATTCCCCGCAGTTTTCTCATCACTAGCTGCATGATCGTCGTGTGTGGACTTTTCCCTGCGCCGGAACTCTACGCGCAGGCTCAGGCCACGGTCGCCACCGTTTCGGTCGAGGGCAAACTACTCGGTCGGCGAGTCGCCGCCGGCCAGGCAGGCACCTTCATCATTCACGTGGCCAACGGGCGCCCCGACGACGTGCCGCGCGAAATCAAAGCCGATGGATTGACCATCCACTTTCAGGGCGATGACATGCAGGGCCGCATCCTCAACGGCGTGCAACAAGTCGATCACTATTATTACTATACCGTCGTCGGCAACGATGCCGGTTCGTTCACCATTCCGGCGATAACGGTGAAAATTCGGGGCACCGACTACGCCACGCAACCCGTAGAGCTGGCGATCTACCAACCAAGCGACGACGACCTTTCACTGAATGCCTCCAAACCGTATTTTCTGAAGCTCGGCCTTCTTCAAACCGATGTCTATGAGCACCAGATGATTCCGGTCGAAATATCGGTCTATTCGCGCGGCCGCGGCACGCTGCGCGAAGTCAGCCAACCAAAACTTGGCGACAGCGAATTTGTCATCAAGCCGTTTCCGCGCGCGCAGACCACCGAAACTATGGACATCGATGGCTTCGAGTACACCCGCGCCAAAATCGCCTCCTCAGCATTCGCGCTTCGTTCCGGTGAGCACAAACTCGGCCCGGTGGAAATCGACAGTCGCATCGAGCAATCCACTTCGTCGCGCAGTCGAGGCCTGCGGGCATTTTTCTCCACAACCGAGGCAGTCACCATGGCCAGCAATGTTATCGCCGTTAATGTCAAACCGCTTCCCAAAGAAGGTCAACCTGCAGAATTTGCCGATACCGTGGGTCGCTTTGAGATCTCCGCAATCGCCAGTCCGACCGATGTCAAAGTTGGCGACCCGATCTCAGTCGATGTGGTCATCAATGGTGTCGGAAATTTCGACAACGTGCCCGTGCCCACTTTCCAAAGTGGCGACGCAAAACTCTGGCGAACTTACGAAGCGCGCCGCAATCAGGATCCGACGCAAACTTCCGATGGCGTCACGTCCGGTCGCGTCACCTTTACCCAGATTGTGATCCCTCAGGGTCAAGTAACTGAATTGCCCAGCTTCACGATGAGCTACTTCGATCCCCAATCGGCCAGCTACCAAACGCTGCGCAGCGACCCGATCCCGTTGACCGTGGCAGTCGACACCCCTGCCCCTTCGCTGGCTGGTTCGACCGCGCTCAACAATGCCGGCGCTGCTGGAGCCTCTTATTCGACCAGCGGCAAACCGACCGCCACATTGACTGATATCCTCACGATCAAAACCCGAAAACCCTCCTGGACCAAGCAGGCGACCGAACTCAGCGAGCGGTGGTATTTCTGGATTCCACAAATCCTACCGGCGGCAGTCGTGCTGTTACTCGTCGGTGGTGCAGCCACTCGCTTCGCGCGCAAACGCATTGGCGCTCGTCGCACTGAGGAGCAACAAGCCAGCTTTCTGAGCCTTCGCAAAAGCTTGAACAGCGCCCCCGTGCTCGCCAGCCGGGCAGCGTTTTATCAACAAGTCCAGCGCTGCCTCGACGCCTGGCGACGCGAAAATGCAGAAGCTGAAACCCGCCTGCCAATGGCCATCGCATCTCGCGTCACCGAACTCGAGCAACACATTCATGGTCTTTTCTATAGCGGCGCAGCAGGTGATCGAAGCAGTCCACCGACCGGTAGTGAGATCGAACAAGCCGGTGGCACTCTTGACCAAATCTCAGCCAACTTGCGATAACACCGCGCAGCAGCACCCTTCGAGCCCCTCGCTTCCAGCACCACAGTTTTCCGTTTTCGAACCCGACCGCATGCGCCTTCGAGCTTTCCATTCCGTATCAGAACGGTCCCTGACATTCAGGCACTCCATGCGAACCGCGCTTCCTTTATTGGCATTCGCATTCATCGCCGGCTCGCTGCTTTGCGCTGATCCGCTGCACGCTCAGGACGCCGAGATCGACAGTCGTTACGAATCCGCCAACAGCAAATACGACGCTGACGATTTCAAAGCCGCCGCAGTGATCTATGAAACGCTGGTCAACGATCAGGCCTTCTCGTCAGATCTGTTTTTCAATCTTGGCAATGCCCGTTATCGCCTGGGCGATCTAGGTGAAGCCGCGCTCAATTTTCATCGCGCGCTGGTTTTTGAACCGGCGATGGCCGAAGCCAGACAGAACCTGACGGTGATCGAAGATCAAACAGGAGCGCTGATCATTGAGAACGAGGATCTCGACGCCTGGATCGCAAAGCTGTCCCCGGCATTTTTTGCGATCACCAGCAGCGTTTTTCTATGGCTGGCGGTATTGGCTTTCGTCATCGCCTGCTGCGTGCGCCGCAGTCGACCGTGGTTGCCAGCTTTGATCATCATTACCGTTCTCAGCCTCGGACTGTTGACCACTTCCCGATACGCAGAGCACGTTTGGGAAAATCGCCTGTCGAGTCGCAACTACGCCGTCGTCACCGCCATGAATGTAAGCGCCCGCGTCAACGCGGTGCCCGACGCCGCCGAAGTCATCGCCCTGCCGCCGGGTTCCGTAGTCCGCATTCTCGAACGTCGGGGGCCTTGGCGGTTTGTCGCTATTCCCGGCAATCTGCGCGGCTGGTTGCACACTGACCACGCCCGTGCGGTGTGGCCGATCTCCTCCTGAGATCCGAATAAGCTTCGTGCCACACCGTCTTTGAACGGTTGATTTTGCCTTGCGGTGGCACCTTTATCCCGGAACCGAAAAGTTTTAAAAACTTTTTAAATTTCCCCAAATATTTCCAGAGCTGCCTGCGTGAACACTACTTTTCATATTTTTTAGAGAAAATAGTCTAAATTTAATCAAGATATCTTAACTTTTCGCTTGTCCTAAGGGCAAAAGTTTTATAAATTTACGGCATGATGAAAACCACTGCCGCCACTACGCTCTCGAGCACTGTTGTCGCGCTCGCTCTTGCCGCCATCAATGTCGAGGCCGAGCAAAGCAAAGCGCCCACCCCGACCCTCTTCGGTCTTAACAATACCGTGACCAATCACGAGACCCGTATCGCCTCGATCGAGTCGGAAATGCAGAAGCTCGATTTCAAAGGTGGTCACAGCGTCATTCAGCACACCGCATACCACGCCGGCCAGGAAAACAGCCCGCGCACTTACATCATTCAGACCGGTGATACCGTAAGCGAAATCGCCCGCCGTCACAACGTCGCCCGCTCCAGCCTGATGGCAGCGAACAACCTGACAGAAGGCCAGCAGATTTACATCGGCGACGAAATCATCATCCCTGCCGGTTCCGGTTCTTCGATGCAGTCGGACCCCACCTTGGCGAACAATGCTACCAAGGCACCGGAAAAAGCTAACACCGAGCCGTCACCCACCAAGAAACCCGCGCCCGCGCCGACGGTTGCTCCGCCGAAGCCTGCTGCCAATGGCGGTGCGCAGTTCACCACCTATAAGGTGCAAAAAGGCGACAGCTTGAGCAGCATCGCCCGCCGCAACAAAGTTTCGGTCGACGCCATCGTTCGCGCCAACAAGCTGAACAACGCCAACCATATCTCGATCAACCAGCCTTTGCAGATTCCAGTCGGCGCAGGCAGCAATCAAGCCGACGCCACCTCTGCCCCTGCTCCGCAATTGGCAAAGAACACTCCGGTTGATCCAGCTCCGGAGGCTAGCGAAGAAGAATTCGGCGCTTACACGATCCAGAAAGGCGACACCCTTTGGTCCCTTTCCCGCGACTTCTTCACCACCCAGCAGGAAATTCAGCAGCTCAACAAAATGGGCCGCAGCACAATCCTTCGCCCCGGTCAGGAATTGGTGGTTCCGACCAAAAAGTATTTCGAATACCACAACCGCCTGTCGGCGCATTCCGGTTAGGCAAAGACTTTGAGTTGAGACGACAAGTTGCTTGGTTTGTTGCTAGTTGCGAAACTCCACTTAAAGCCCGGTCCGAAAGGATCGGGCTTTTCTTGTGTCCGTTATGCCCCTTGCGTCCCTTGCAAGTGATCGAAAAATCCGCCACCGTGGCAGGGTGAACACTCGCCTCCTCGCCGCCGCCCTCTTTACCGCGTCCTTCCTGCTCTGCAGTCCGCCTGCCCTCACTTACGCACAGGACGATCCCAAGGACAAGGAAGCTCCGAACGCTCAGGAAAAGGCGTTGATCCAACAACTACGGGACGGCGACTGGGACGCAGTGATCGCCGCCACTGATAAAACGATCGACAGCGCCTCCCCCGGCGATGTCATCTTTCAGGCGCGCTCACAAGCGCTGCAGCAACGCGGCCAGGAACGATTCTTTGGCGCCGAGATCAAAGGCTCCATCGCCGACTTCGACGGCTACCTGAAACTCTTCCCAGAGCGCGATCCGCACCACTGGCAACGAGGTATTTCATACTACTACGCGGAGCAATACGAAAAGGGCAAAGCCCAGTTCGAGCGTCATCAGGACGTTAACAGCCAGGATGTCGAGAACGCCGTCTGGCATTTCCTGTGTGCCGTCCGTGCGCCCGGGGGCAATGTCGAAGCGGCTCGCAAAGAATTTATCAATATCAACGCCGATGGTCGCGTGCCGATGAAACAAATCCACGCACTGTTCGAAGGCAGCGGCGACGAGGCCGCAGTGATCAATGCCGCCAGCAACGAAAACGCCGGACCGGAAGGCGTGCGTAATCACCTCTGTTACGCTCACCTCTACCTCGGCCTTTACCACGAGGCACTCGGTAACGATGAAAAGGCCGAGGCTCATATGCGCAAGGCCGCCGTCGATTACCGCATGGAACACTACATGGGCAAAGTCGCGCAAGTCCACGCCCGACTGCGCGGCTGGACGGAAGCAGACGAAGCTGCCTCACCGAATACCGACAAGAGCGCAGATTCGCAAAATTCGCACTACTCAAGCAAGACCCCGTCGCGCGACGGGATCGGTAAGATTTACATGGGCCGGGAAATTTCTCAGGTGGTCGGTCACGGCGCGGTCCGATGGCTGGAACGCCCCGAGCGCGAGACCGAAGAAGCGCCTTCTAAAGTCATCGAAAACATGGAGCTCAAGCCCACCGACGTGGTCGCCGATATCGGAGCCGGCAGCGGCTATTTCAGCTTTCTATTGGCCGACTTGGTGCCGGATGGAAAGGTGCTTGCCGTTGATATCCAACAGGAAATGCTCAATTTTATCGAAGGACAGAAAAAACTTAAAAAGAAGCGTAATGTCGAAACCGTGCTCGGTACGATCGAAGATACCAAGCTTCCTGAAGGCGAAGTCGACGCGATCATTATGGTCGATGCCTACCACGAGTTTTCTCACCCTTTCGAAATGGCCACCTCCATGGCCAAAGGCCTCCGCCCCGGCGGCCGTATCATTCTCATCGAATACCGCGGCGAAGATCCCGAAGTCCAAATCAAGCCCCTCCACAAAATGACCGAGCAACAATGCATTCGCGAAATGAAAGCCGTCGGCATGGAGCACGTTGAAACTCGCGACTTCCTCCCCATCCAACACTTCATGATCTTTCAAAAGCCCGTGAAAAAGTAGCGTCGCGTAGCAAAAGCTTCCAGCCTTTGTTCCACTGTACGGCCCCACAGCTGGACGCAAATGTGATAGCGCCGTCCCGGCGGTCCCAGTGGACGATCAAACCTTTGACGAAACTCTCTCCTCTCTCCTCATGATTACCGCTATCCTCGGAGCCAGCAACAAACCTGAACGCTACTCTCACCGCGCCCTAATGATGCTGCGCGAGCACGACCACGAAGTCATCCTCGTGCACCCTAACCTGCGCGAGATCGAAGCCATTCCCGTTGTCTCCTCACTCAGCCAGATCACCGCTCCAGTCGACACACTCACCCTCTACCTGCGCCCGGAACTTGCTCAACCGCTCGCCGCAGAAATCATCGAACTCGCCCCGCGCCGGGTCATCTTTAACCCCGGCACCGAGTCGATCGAACTGGAGCAAAAGCTCAACGCCGCCGGCATCACCACCGAAAACGCCTGCACCCTGGTTCTTTTGCAAACCGGACAGTTCTGAGGCGTCGTAATCCTTTTTCGAGAGGACTTCCCAACCGATGACGAAAACTGACAGGCCACTCCGAACCATCCGGATCTGGATCTCGTTGTTCATCGTCGGACTCGTCATCAGCGGCGTGACGGCGTTTCCTCTGCTTTGGGAACTCAATCTGTTGGTGAAATGGACATCAGCCCTCGATCCCGATCTTGCCAGCGGATGGACGCAGTGGATTCTCCGCGTGCATGAAGGGCTTGAGCGCACCTATGCCCGCGATCCGTTTATCGCCTACGGCACCGACTGGTTGGCGTTCGGCCACATCATCATTGCGCTGTTTTTTATCGCTCCCTGGATCGATCCGAAACGCAACATCGCGGTCCTCTGGGTGGGCGTTGCCGCCTGCGTGTTGGTCATTCCGACAGCGTTGATCTGCGGTGCCGTCCGCGAGATCCCGCTCGGCTGGCGCTTTATCGACTGCGCGTTTGGTGTGTTTGGAATATTACCGCTGCTCTATGTCATCCGGTTGACGCGACGGTTGGAGTAAATGCACTCATAAGAGCGACCCACAATCTACTGCTTCTTCGACGCGAGGAAGTCGATCAGGGAAACGAAGTCCTCAAGCGATAACGCATTGGCCAATCCGGGCGGCATCATCGACACCGGCAGATGCTCTTCTTTGGCCACGTCGGCCGTTTTCAGCGTCGTCACCTGTCCGGCGACATTACGCAGCACGACCTTGTCGACATCGCTGGCAGTCACGAAGCCCATGTGGATCGCGCCATCTTTGAGCGTGATTTGCGCCGTCTGAAAACCCTGCGAAATGGTATCATTCGGCCGAAGAATGGCGGTCGCTATCTGCTCACGATTCATGATCGATCCGATCTGGCCCATGAAGGGCCCGAGCACGGGTCCACCCTCTTTGAGTGCGTGGCAGGCGACGCAGCCCTGTTGAGTGAATATTTTTTCGCCTTTGCCTGGATCGCCTTTCAGCTTGTCGATCGACAGAATGACATCCTCGACCGGTGTCGTGCCAACGGCACCTTGCTTCGAAGCGATTTTGGCCAGATCGACCGTCGGCATTTCTGCATCAGCTTCTTCGACGGTCTGCAGGGTGCCGAGTTTCCCGAGGCCGAGACGGTGTGAATCATTCAGTTGGGCGAGAAAGGTCTTCGATGCCGGGTCATCGTTGCCGAGTTCTGCTTCGAGAACTTCGGCGATCTTTGCCGAGGATTGCCACGTTTCCGGTTTGTAGTAGGGCCCACGCGTATCGGGTCGAGTCGTCCACCACCACGATCCGTCGTAGGCGGCCTCCCTCTGGTAAAGACGGGCCAGCGCGGTGATGATTTTTTTTCGCGATGCGCTACCGACTTCGCTGGTGACCAGCTTGTCGAGCAACCCGGCGACGGCCTTATCATCGTGCAAATAAGACAGTGCCCACAAGCCGAGGTCTTCTGCCGAAGTTCCGACGGCGGCGAGGCATTCATCGATCGCCCGCAGCCGAACCAGGGCCTTCGCGGCGAGGTGTGGCACAACGACATCCGCATTCGGCGTCGCGTGGCGCGGGCTGGTGGTAGCTGTGGCTGGCCCTCCACCTCTGGCAGCCTGCACAGTCGAGGCGAAGAAATCCACAGAGCCACCTTTATCGGCACTGGGGGCCGGCATTACTTTTGCGACCCATTCCACGGCACCGTCCGGCACCTTAAATGCCACTGTCGCCGGTGACTCGACGGTGAATGCGTGATTATCGAACTTGTTTTTCTTATTGGGCTTAGCATTGGCGACCGGGATAATATTACCGATTTCACCGCTTAGAGGCTTCAGGTCGCTCAGCCAGACCTTCGTATTGTCCGCCAGAACAAAAGCCGCGTCTGCGAAAGCTAACTTTGAGGGCGTCTCGACCGCATTGGTTTCGGCGAGATTGAGATACAGCGTCTCACCGGAGCCCACGGCGAACTTCAGCTCAGTGGTTCGGCCTCCCTTAATTGTATCGAGCTGAGTCGCCGTCGGTCGACCTTCGGCGGCGGGCTTTTCGTACGCGACACTGAGCAAGGCAGAAGCCGCTTCGACTTTTCCAAGGCGACCGAGAGCGATTGCCGCGGCGGCTTTTTCCCGGGGTGTGCCGTCGTTAAGCGCCGCAACGAACGGTTCGAGTGGGAGATCGGCGTTTTGCAAACGGGGTATGCGATCGGTCGCGGCACGAAGCGCGAACTCGCGCAGCACAGGATCGTCGGCGAACGCCAGTATTTCGCTGGGATCATTTACTATCTGAGAAAATGTGTTCAACGCAGCGACACGAACTCTGAGCACCTGATCGACAGGGCGCGTATCAAGAGGCACTTCGTCTCTCACTGCCGGAGGTCCAGGATCCAATTCCTTGGCTAGAATCAATCGCTTAAGCTCCGGCAATGCCTTTTCTCTATCAGTTTTGCTGAGTAGTGCCTGTTGAACTGCCAATCGGATCGTCGCGCTTTCATGAGTGTGGCGGTGGACCAATTCGGCTATGTCCCAATCGAGGATCGAGCGATCAGGGCTGGGCATGGGATACCAGTCGTTCGGCACCACGCGAACCACATAACCTTTACTCGGATCGCCTTTGAATCCGGCGCCGTCCCACGCACTCAAAAACATCTGCCCACTACCATCGACATCGAGATCCGATACCTGAGAGACATGGACAAAATCCTCCGCCTGCTGCGTGAAGGTCGCGCCGTCCGAACTCAGCCGATGCAGATAGACCGCGTTCCGACCCCAGTCGGCCATCAAAGGTTGATTGTTGTACTTCGCCGGCCAAGTCGGCTCGGACAAAAACATCGCCCCGACTCCCGAGCCACCACCGAGATCTTCCAGAGCGGGCAATATTTCATCGGCGAAGTTTATGAATAGACGCGGGTAACCGTATTCACCCGACTGAATGTGATCCACGAAACGGACATTCCAACCGCCACCATCGTTGGTGTTGCCTCGGGTGAAAATGTTCATCAACGGATCGATGGCGACATCGTAAATGTTGCGCATACCTGTCGTGTAAAGTTCCATTTCAGTGCCGTCCGGCCGTACTCTGACAATACCACCACCGAGCAGCGTCAGTTTTGTGCCGTCGCGATCTATGGCGTTGTGAAACCCAAAATCACCGACGGCGATGTAAATCCAGCCGTCGATCCCCATGCGAATGCCGTTAGTCGAGTGATCCGTGCCTCGACTGTTGATCTGATGCGCCGAACAGATGGCTTCGATCAAAACCTCAGCCGGGCCGTCAGCCACGCCGTCGCGATCAGCATCAGTCAGCACAACCAAATCCATGCCTGTCGAAGTCCCATCCTCACCAAATGCCGTGTGCAGAACCCACAACTTGTCACCGAGTGCAATCAAGCCACGCGGATTGTCGATTTCAGCGAACACTGTGTGGCTATCGGCGACGCCATCCTTATCGGCGTCCGTAAGACGCACGATTCGTCCCTTGCCCGGCCCTTTTCCCAGAGAGCCGTTTAGATCGACACCGACAAAGACCGTCCCGTCGGCGGCGGCACAGAGACAAGCAGGGCTGGGCGTGAGTTCAGGCCCGCAGAATGTCGTCAGGATCAGATCCTCGGGCACCGAGTCTGCCGAGGCAGGAACCCAAATCATGGCAGACACCGCCGCAGCGACACCGATCACAGTTGATCGAAACTTAGGATTTTTCATGGCAGGCGCGGAGCCTAGCGCCAGACGAAAACCAACGCCAGCGGCATTGTGAATCGAAATTTCCCCGCAACTGCCGCCAATTCAGCAATTTGCTGAAAAAATAGTCACATTTTCTCACCAAACGGGCAATGCCCTACGGACAGCGAACATTCGGTTAGCCACTGATCGCTCGCCGCCTATTAACGGAAAAGCTGCCAAAACATGGTTCCTCCACGTCAACATCGTATCGAATTTCGTGAACACTTTGTCGTGACAATTTTGCCGATCCTCTTCATGTTTTCTTTTTGTTAACTACTATGAGCGCCATCACCAACGCCCTGCGCAACGCCCTGAATGCTGCCCCGGAGAACTGGGAGATCCGTCTCGCCCTGCTTGAGGCCCATCTTGCGGACGGTCAGCAAACCGAAGCGGCCGCCCTACTCAACGAGGTCGACAGCTTGCCGTCGGATGAAATGTCGCTGCTCAACGCCGCGAAATGCTACGCAGCCGTAGGCTCGACAGCGGATGCAGGACGCATCCTCGATTCGGTGCTCAGTGCCAACCCTGCCAGTGCAGCCGCCCACATCGAAAAAGCTTCGATCGCTGACAGCCAGGGCGAATCGGGTGCGGCGATTCGCCATTTCATTACCGCCACGAGTCTCGATCCGAACCTTTCTAATCCCAAACTCGAAGCGAAATACGGAGACTTGGTCAAAACCGACGAGCCAGAGGCCGAGACTGAAGTCAACCAAGCTCCTGCCGAAGAACCGGTAGCTGATGAAGCCGCTCCCGTTGAAGAGTCCGAAGGCGACAATGAGGACGACGTGGCACAGGCAGTTGTTGTGGTCGCTGACGCTGAGCCCGATCCAGAAGCAGCCGCTGTTGAAGAAGTCGCTGAAGCCGAGGCTGAGATTGCTGAGGAGGAGCCCAAGCCGATCCGGCGTATTCTGCCGCTCGCCGCTCCTGCCGTTGGCACAGAGGCTGAAGTTCAAGCAGTCGAAGCAGCAGAAGCAGAGGCGGCAGCCGTGGTGGTTGCCACTGCCGCAGAACCGGAGCCTGCCGCCCAAATTGCCAGTGGTGTCAAAACCGTTAAACTTGCCACGCCGTCCAAAAACGCGGAACCCGTTCCTAAAGTCGCCGATACCAAAGTGCTCATCGCCACCGCTGCGCCCGATGATGAGCCCCATCCTGACGCACTCGAAGCCGATAGCCACCTCGACGACATGCACCTGCGCGAGCGACTTGAAGCTCTCGACGCCAAACGCAAGGGCGCGATTCGCCGCGACAAACTCACGTCGTTGACGATTACCATTTTGCTTCACGTTGGTATCGTGCTTGCGCTAGCGCTCGTGGTCATCCACGTGCCACGCGATGTCCCCCCACAAATCGTCGCCCAGCACGTGGCCGTCGATAAAGAGGAAGACATCAAATCAACGACCGTCAGCAAAACCACTGTCAAGACCAGCTCGGCAGCCACCACTTCGATGGATGTGGTTGTTTCGAGCAACATGTCCAGCGTTTCCATGTCGAACATCGAGTTCGACGGACTGTCCGCCCAGCCGAGCGTCGGCATGTCCTTCGAGCCTTCGATGAGCTTTGGCGACACCTCCACCTCGATGGGATCGAAGATGATGTTTGGTCAGAAAATGGAAGGCGACGTGCTCGGTGTGATTCTCGACGTATCCGGATCGATGGCCGAATACCTGCCGATGGTCATCAAGGAAGTCGACAAGAATTTTAAGAATGCCCCGATTGTCTATGTTAACCACGCCGAAATGCGTGGCCCGACCGAGAAGATCGAGATCTATCCCGTAAAAAAGGAAGAGATCATGGCGCACTGGCCAAAGGAAGACATCCGTGAGGGACGTACGCCGTACTGGTTTCTTTGGGGTGACTTGCCTCGCAAGGCACCGCAAAAATCGGTCGATCGCTTGATCGGAATCTTTAAAGAGCGCCCGAACACCTTCATCGCACTCGGTGGGACCAACCGCATCGGCGCTGCTGCCGAGTTCCTGATCGAGCAGAAATGTGATTCCCTGTACATCTTTTCTGATTGGGAAGATTTCGTCGATAAGGAATACTGCGAAGTGATTGGACAAAAGCTCGGTCGCAACAAAGTACGCACCTACGTGCAGCCAGCCGCTGCCCAGACTGAGCATCTGCATACCGTATCGGTGCAGGTTGCCAATCGCACCAAGGGTCGTGAGATGCCTCCTTTGACCATGCTGCTGCGTCCCGATAACAAGGAACAAGTTTCCCTTCTCGCCGGTCTTGAGGACGAAGAGATGGTTCCACCACCTGAAGGTGTCACTTTCGCCACCAAACGAGAAACCCGGGACGGCCCAGGCGTTATCAAAAATTACGGTTACTGGGACAGTGGTGACTGGCAGGTGCGCTTCAAAGACGAACTTAAGATCGTTGAATATCCGAATTTCGACATCGTTCTTGTGGGACCCGAAGCACGAGCGTTCATCTACATGAAAACGCCGGAGGGATACATTCAGAATCCGATTATTTTCGGATATCACAGCCACAAGCCTTTCATCGGCAAAGATGAGAAGACCCACTACCGCCGTCGCAATTGGTTGCGTAACGCCGAGGAACCCAGCTTCGATGGCAAAGAGTTTAGGTGGAAGATGATCCTTGAAGACGAGATCGAATTTGAGGTCATCTTCTGGTTTAAGGAAGACACGGTGACTGGCACCTACATCGCGGAGAAACCTCCCGAAGGTCAGTCTGATGCCGCCATGATCTATTTCCGCGTTCCACCGCTCGCCACCGAGCGGCAGGACATGTACTACTCGGTCGATTTTCCCGGTGGCTTGTCGCTCGATGATCTGCGCCTTGCCATGACCTACAACGTCGGCAACTTCTACCTGCCGGCGCTGGCAGCAGATCGCAATGAAGTCATTTGGAACCGGCTTGGCTTCAAGCGCGGAGACAATCCCCTTCCCTACAACGTCATGTATCGCACGCTTCCGGACGCAGTTCGCGAAGCCACGATCAGTGGTCCGTCCTTTGGCCCACGCAAATTGCAAGCCCGGACGATCAACAACAACCTGTTGCTCAATACCTACACCCGCGCCGACATGGAGCTCTGGGAGGGCTTCCTCGCCCGACTCGTCCGTCCCGCCGATCGGCGCGAACGTCTGTCACGAGCCGAAGGCATCGCCTTCAGCGTCGAGTGATTTAAGACTGGCTACGATGCAGATCTAGATTAGCCAATCGATCCATCCGTACTGAACGGTCTGGTCAGGCGGAAGGATCATCACCTGCACCGGAGCCGCACGGTCAGAATGCTGACCCGCGTGGGTAAGCAGATCGACGCAGCCACATTTCGATTAGAAAAACTCATTCTCGATTTCGCCAACGCACAATGTTCGGCATGCCGTGAAATACATCGGCGTTATCGCCGCCGACATCTGCCCCCGAGATCGTCTACCAAAGGGCACAGTCAGCATCCGCCCCCGATACCTGGGGAACATTACGATCAATGAAACTGGTTTTTCACACTGCCCGCGACCATCAATCTAACGCCTGACTGTAAACAGCCCCGGGGCAACGGAAGTCCCTCGCCGTTTTTCACTTCCCATAGCCGGCCTTTGCCTTGCCATCGTCAGCCAGCTTATCGAGAGTCCACAATAGACCACGTGTGACCAGATCCAGGTAGCGATCGTCGGCGACGGTTTCGTTGTTGTGGCCGATTGTGGTGCTGAAGATTTTCGTCTTATTATCGCCGTATTCGTTGGTCCAGACGACCACTTCGGTGATTTCTTTGCCGTTGGCGGCATCGCCGGTCGGAGCGGGTTCGTTTTTCTTCTTTTTCGGCAACTGAATCTGAGTGCCGTTCACCAATGCGTGTGCCGTATCGAAGATTTGCACATTGTTGTAGAGCTCTTCATCGATCGTCGTCCAATCCTCGAGACCAACCGTGACCGGATGCTTCTTGTCGACAAACTTGATATCGATCGGTGTCTTCGGTCCGTGGCCGGTCGACTGCAGGCCGATCATTTCATACCAGTCGGCATTGTCGTCACCGAGCTTGACTGCCTCCTTAAAGTTGCCCCAACGGTAGCTGTGCATCGCACAGTGCAGATTGACCGCCGGCACGCCGTTACGATGGGCGTCGAGAATACGCTTCACGTAGGCTGGATCGGTTACGTCAGCGGAACACTCGTCGTGAATAATGACGTCGTAATTTTTCGCCCAGTCGTCCGAGCCATAGGCACCGAAGGTGGCCTTGGTGGTAGTGTCAGGATTATGCTCAACCGTGACAACCCCATTGATTCGCGACTCGATACCGGCCTTCAGCAACTGCGTTTGCGTCGCGTAGTCGTGACAACAACCGCCGGCGACCAATAGAATTCGCAGCGGCTTGGCATCGTCAGCATCGGCGGCTTGAAGACGGCTGTCAGCCCCATTGACGAGGAAAAAACCTCCGAGAGCAACGGCGACGATGAGGAGGAACGGAAAGACTTTGGATTTCATATAATTCGATTGGCAGAAAAAGCTGAACAGTCCCCAACAATGCATTGGCGAGCTCCGCCGTCGAGCAAAAATGCGCCACCCCATGGTGCCCTGCCGCCTCAATAGCGCTTCCAGAGGGTCGGTGAAAACAGGGCCAGAACCACAAAAATCTCCAACCTGCCAAGCAACATCAGCAAGCTCAAGAAAGTCAGCGTCGCGGGATGCAACGCGCCGAAGTGTTCGGTCGGGCCCACCGCGCCAAAGCCTGGACCCATATTGAAAAATGTCGCCACCACCGTGCCGAGCAACGTGCCAAAGTCATTGATCGATGGCTCGAGCAAACTGATCACGATCATCGAAACTAAAATGAGGAAAGCCACCATCGCCAAATACAGCAATATCCTCTGGCGAGCGTCGGCATCGACCACCCGACCATCGAGCTTAAGCGAAAACACCTGATTTGGCCGGAAGGCCTTGATGATTTCCTGACTGATCAACTTCACGGCAACGACCACGCGAATCACCTTAATTCCTCCCGCTGTCGAACCGGTGCAGCCGCCCACGACCATCACCATCAGCAACAGGCAACGCGCGAAAATTGGCCACTGATCGTAATCAGACGTCCCAAAACCAGTCGACGATCCCATCGAGACCACCGGAAAAACCACCTCACGAAACGCCTGCCATCCTGTCTCATGGCCGCGGATCCACAGGTCCGCTGTGCCCAGAATCGTCGCCGCTGCCAACAGCCCGAGAAACCACTTTGCCTCGGTCCGGCCCGCTCGCTGATCTTTGCGTCCGGTGGCGATGTTGATCAGCAACAGCATGCTCAGACTACTCAAGATCATGAACACGATCAGAAATGCTTCGACCGCCGCGCTGTCGAAATAGTTGACGCTGCTGTCCTGCGGAGCAAAGCCACCAGTCGAGACTGTAGCGAACGCATAGAGCAAGGTTTCGAACAGGTCGATCCGGGCGTCATGCAGCAACGCACCAATGCCCCACAGGCCCATCCAACACGCCAGCGTCAGACCGCAGTAGACCACAAACAAGCGGGTCGCCAGATCCTTGAGACGAGCCATCGATGAATCGCCTAGATTTAAAGACGATTCATTGCCGACCAGCGAACGCTTCCCTGACACACCCAGAATCGCCAGCAGCGCGACAAATAACACTAGAATCCCGAGGCCACCGATCCAATGCATCAAGGCACGCCAGAACAGGATGCTGTGCGGGTAATCCGCCAGTCTTGAAATTACCGTCGAACCCGTCGTCGTGAATCCGGACATGGCTTCAAAAAAAGCCTGCGAAAACGTCAGCGGATTGTCACACAGCATGAACGGCAAACTCCCGAAAGCAGCCGCCGCGACCCACCCAAGACCCACGATCGCCAGCGCCTCACGACGCATGATGTCCAATCCACTGGCCTTCCGTCCGATCATAACCAAGATCATCGCGACAACCGTGGTGATCAGGCACGAAATACCATTCCCCGTCCTCGAGTTGATGGCACCACGCTCGAAATCGATGCAGTCCACCGCGAAGCAAAGCGCCATTGCCAGAGCCAGCATACCGACGATCAGTCCGAGGAAGCGGCACAGGACGTGAAAATTCATAATACGACAACTCCGATCGCGTAGGCGTCGGGAACTCAAGCGAAATTCGACGCTCCACAACAATTCTGCAACTAATTCGCCGCGATGCCAATTAGGCTAGCAACCTAAACAAGGATTGCGAAAGATTTGCAATCGACTCCGGTAGTAGCTTCAATCCTGTGTTCGGCGTCCACCATGAAAATCTACTCCATCCTGCTCTTACTCGTTGCCACCCACCTGCTGTCAGCATCGCTAATTTCCGCTTCCGACACACTGGTCCTGGAAGGCGGGGAAGGCCCTGGCGCCGGCAAGCACATCGTGCTCGTATCCGGTGACGAAGAGTACCGCTCCGAGGAATCCAATCCGATGCTCGCCAAAATTCTGAGCCAGCGCTTTGGCTTCAAATGCACGGTGCTGTTCGCGATCAATCCTGAGACTGGCATCATCAACCCCGAGATCAATAATAACATTCCCGGTCTGGAGGCACTCGCCGACGCGGATTTGATGGTGCTTAACACACGATTTCGCAATCTCCCTGACGAGCAGCTCCAGCATATCCTCGACTACGTCAACGCGGGAAAACCGATCATCGGCCTGCGCACCGCGACGCATGCGTTCAACGGCGGCAGCAAATTGGGTGGCGTCAACTGGAACCAGTTCGGTCTCGACTACCTCGGCGAACGCTGGGTCTCCCATCACGGCAGACACAAGGTCGAAGGGGCCCGTGGAATCGTCGTTGAAAAAAATGCCGATCACACTGTGCTCAGGGGCGTGAGTGAGGTGTTCGCCGAGAGTGATGTCTACACCGTCAAGAATCTCGATGAGTCGCAAGCGATCGTCCTGTTGCGCGCGGAAGTGACTGAGAGTCTCGATCCAAAATCCAAGGCCGTCACGGGTGAAAAGAACTCGCCGACTCAAGCCGCCGCATGGCTTCGCGATTACACCGCCCCGAGTGGAAAAACCGGGACCGCGCTGACCACCACCATGGGCTCTTCGGTAGACTTTAAAAGCGCTGGACTCCGCCGCCTGATTCTCAACGGCGTCCTGTATTTGACCACCCTTGAGGTCCCGCAAGAAATGGATACCTCTCCCATCGATGCATTCAATCCGACCTTTTTCTCGCGCGTCCCAAAAGAATACTACGAACAACGCAAACTCACCCCATCCGACTTTGGACTGGGTGAAACCACCTCAACGGGTCTTCCGTCCGATCAGAAGAAATAGTCTCAAATCCCTGTTAACACTCGCCACTTACACTTGTGCTAAAGCCGATTTTCCTAACGCTACTCGCGACGCTTTTAACTTCCTTCAGTTTCACAGCGAGTGCTGATGAACGCCCCAACTTGGTATTTCTGTTCACCGACGATCAGAGCTTCAACACGCTCGGTTGTTACGGAAATCCCGACGTCAAGACGCCTAACATCGATCAACTTGCCAGCGATGGCATCGCCTTTGATCGCCACTACGACACCACCGCCATCTGCATGGCCAGCCGCGCCAACGTCATGACCGGCATGTTCGAATACAAGACCGGATGCAACTTCGAGCACGGCCCACTGCTGCGTGAGCATTGGCAGAAGAGCTACCCCATGCTGCTTCGAGAAGCCGGTTACCGCACCGCCTTCGCCGGCAAATTCGGTTTCGAAGTTGCCGACAAACCCGATGACACTGGTGACCTTCCCGAAGCCGACTTCGACCTGTGGGGAGGCGGCCCCGGCCAGACCAACTACGCCACCGCTAAGAATCCATCGATGGCAAAATACGCCACGGAATTCCCCCACTCATCCCGATCCTACGGAGCGTTCGGCCGTGACTTTATCCGCACTGCTGCCGCGGAAAATCTACCGTATTGCCTGTCGATCAGTTTCAAGGCACCGCACCAACCTGCGACCCCCGATCCACTCGACAGCCACATCTACGCCGGCAAAAAATTCACCCGGCCTGCAAATTACGGACGGGAGAACGGCGAACATTTCGCGCTGCAAAGCCGTGAAGGACGCCAGTATGAACGCTTCGAATCGTGGGGCTACGCAGATAACTACGACAGGGTGATGGCCCTTTATCATCAGCAGATTTACGCCGTTGATATCGCCGTAGGTATGATCCGGGAAGCCATCATCGAAAGCGGTAAAGCCGATAACACGGTGATCATTTTCACTTCTGACAACGGCTTCTTCTGCGGTTCGCACGGCTACGGTTCAAAAGTGCTGCCTTACGAAGAGGGATCACGAGTACCACTTATCATGGTCGACCCGCGCCACGAGAACAGCGGCCGGCAACTGCGTTGTCGGGCACTTACGGGTAACGTCGACATCGCCCCGACCTTGCTCGACCTCGCTGGACTACCCATCCCGGACAACATCGATGGTAAGAGTCTCGTAGCACTATACGACGATCCCAGCGCCACGACTCACGAGGTCCTGCCATTGATCAACGTCTGGGGACCCAAAGAATGTCACAGCCTCGGCGTCGTCACCGCCGATGCGAAGTTCATCTACTGGCCTTGGGACGAAGGCGATTTTGAACCGACCGAAGAATACTATCAGCTCTCCAGCGACCCCGACGAATTAACTAACGCCATCGCCGATCCCTCTCGCGCAGCCAGCGTTAACCACATGCGCAACCTCTACGACGCCACAGTCACCCACTGGCAAAAAAATGCCGTCGCCTACCACAATTATCAACCGTTCGGAAAGCACTTCGAGCGGCGCTGAACTGCCTTGAAATGAAAACACCCACCCTCGCCTTTCTGCTGCTCGCGGCCGCGCTCTGTGTTGCTTCCGCCGCCGAGGCTGCGCCACGCCCAAATATCATTCTGATCATGTCGGACGACATGGGCTTTTCCGATATTGGCTGCTACGGCGGCGAAATCAATACCCCACATCTGGACTCGCTGGCCAAAGACGGCATTCGCTTTACCCAGTTCTACAATACCGGACGCTGCTGCCCCACCCGCGGTTCCCTGCTCACCGGACTTTACCCCCACCAGGCAGGCATCGGCCACATGACCAGCGACTACGGCCTCCCCCAGTATCAGGGTGAGCTCAATCGTCAGTGTCTGACCATCGCCGAGGCACTCAAGCCCGCCGGTTATCGCACCTACATGACAGGCAAATGGCACGTCACTCCATACGTCGGGACGCGGGAGCATCCCGATCGATCCAACTGGCCCCGGCAGCGCGGCTTCGACCGTTTCTACGGAACGATTCACGGTGCCGGATCTTTCTTTGACCCTAACTCCCTGACCCGGGACAACACCCACATCACCCCCGATAACGATCCCGAATACTCGCCAACGGGCGACCGCGATTGGTATTACACCGATGCCATCTCCGACAACGCCTCCCGCTACATTCACGACCACGCAGCCGAACCCAGAGAGCAACAAAGCACAAAAAATAAAGAACAAGAAACCAACGATCCGTTCTTCCTCTACGTCGCCTACACGGCTGCCCACTGGCCGATGCACGCGTTACCCGAAGACATCGCCGAATACGATGGAAAATACGACGACGGTTACTCGCCCGTGCGTCAGGCTCGAATCAAAAAACTCAAGCAACTCGGACTACTCCCCGAGCACTGGCAAGTCAGCCCCCAAGTCGGCGACTGGTCGGCGGTGGAAAAGAAAGAGTGGGAAGCCGCATGCATGGAAGTCTACGCCGCCATGGTCGATGTCATGGACCGCGGTATCGGTCGCATCGTCAATACCCTCAAAGAAACCGGCCAATACGACAACACTCTGATCCTGTTCTTTCAGGACAACGGCGGCTGCGCAGAAACCTTCGGTCGGGGCAAACTCGTCGGCCCACTCGAGCGCCCGGCGGCACCAACCTTACCGCCTATGCACAAAGACCAATTGCAGACCGAAATGATCCCACCCCAGTCCCGCGACGGCTACCCGCTGCGCCGCGGCGATGGTGTCATGCCCGGCCCAGCTGAGACCGAGATCGGCTACGGCCGCGACTGGGCCAACGTCTCCAACACCCCCTTCCGGGAATACAAACATTACGTCCACGAAGGTGGCATCAGCACCCCGCTGATCGCTCACTGGCCAAGCCGTTACGCAACAATCGGCCCCAAGCTTGGTCCCAATCTCAGCAACACCGACCAAGGTCTACTCTACTCATCCCCTGCCCACCTCGTCGATCTGATGGCCACCGCTCTCGAGCTTGCCGGCGCAGAATATCCCATCACCTATAACGGCGAAAAACTCATCCCCGTCGAAGGCATCTCGTTGGCTCCCGCATTCTCTGGCGAACCGCTCGATCGGGGCAAACCGATCTACTGGGAGCACGAAGGCAACCGCGCCGTTCGTGACGGCGCTTGGAAGGTCGTCGCCAAAAGCGTCAACGGTCCATGGGAGCTCTACGACATGGAAAAAGACCGCACCGAGATGAACGATCTCAGCGCAGTCCATCCTGACATTACCACTAAAATGGCCAAGCAATACCAAATTTGGGCCAGCGAACGCGGCGTCGTTCCTTTCGGCTCGTGGAACAAAGACAAGAAGGGCAAAAATAACAACAAGCACTCAAAAAAAGCCCACTTCGAAATCAAACCCGGGGACAACTTCGACGAAGCCAGCTCGCCCTCGATTGCCAATCGAGCCTTCGAAGTCACGGCCGAGATCGACGGATTACCCGCCAGCGGCGTCATCGTCGCTCAGGGAGGGTCCAATCATGGCTGGAGCCTATACATCAGCGATGAACAGCAACTCAACTTCACCACGCGAACCAAAGGCAAAGCATTCACCGCCAGCGCCAGCCTTCCCGAAGGCGAAAAACTCTCGCTTCAAGTCCGTGTCTTGAAGGACAAAATCATCCTGCTCGCCAACCAAGAGCAACTCGTCATCAAAGAGGGTTCGCCACTCATTCTCAGCCAACCGCTCGAAGCGCTCGAGACTGGTACGGACGGCGGCGGCGTGGTCGGCAACTACGATGCCAACAACGCCTTCGGCGGCGAAATCGGGCTGGTGGTCCTGGACTTGAAGTGAGCCCACCGGGGCCATTTCACTTTAACCTCAAGCTCCACAGGGTGTGGCCGGCAGTTACGAACAGCGTGTGTCCATCCTTTCCTCCGAAGGTGCAGTTGGTGACCATGTCCATCGGCACTGGGATGACTCGTTCGAGCTTTCCCTCGACGTCAAATACGTAGACACCTGCGCGGTGCTTGTTCGCAGTTTCCATCGGTAGATTGGCGTGATTGAATCCGGCGGTTACATAGAATTTCCCATCAGGGCCAGCCACCATACCGTCTGGACCACGCTCGGTTGCCCAGTCGAACAACAACTTACGACTGCCAGCTTTCACCGAACCATCATCGACCAGATCGAAGCGCCACAGTTTGCGATTTCCACCGACACCCTCGTTCGGGCCTGAATTGACGTTATCCGCGACCAGCAGAAAACGCCCATCTTTGGAAATCGCTAAACCGTTGGGTCGCTCGACCTCGTGAGAGATCACCTGCTTAACCTTGCCATCCGGATCGATGCGATACACGCCTTCGACCGGCCTACCGTCGGCATCGAAAATTTCCATGCCCGATTGATCGCCGTAGCGTGGATCAGAAAAATAGACTCGGTCGTTGGCGTCGATCACCAAATCGTTCGGCGAGTTAAACTCCCGCCCCATGAAACTGTCCGCCAACACCGTGATCGTCCCGTCAGTCTCAGTTCGTGTGACTCGTTTATTGCCTCCTTCGCAGGCTAAAAGTCTCTGTTTAGAATCAAACACGAGCCCGTTAGCATTTCCGGAAGGCGTTCTGAACACATGCAACTCCCCCGCGGGATCCCGACGCATGATGCGATTATTGACGATGTCGGTGAAGTAGACGTTTCCATCAGGATGCCACGCCGGCCCCTCAACAAAGGCAACGTTCCCCTCGCGCTGCAGTGGCGAATCTTCGATCGCGACCGCCTGCTTATCATCCGCGAAAAGCGGAAACACATAAATCACAGCGATCGCCGTTGCGATCGCCGAGCGTTTGACATGGGTAGGCAGGCTCATTTTCGGGTAGATACTATTTACAATTCTTCGCGTGGCTTGAGGCATTCGATGAGGCGACCGTCGCTTTCGCCAATGGCGCCCCAGAATTCGACATCCAGTTGGATTCGAACCACTGCGCAGGTCGGTAAGGCCCCCACTGAATCACTGGGACGCAGCAATCGGTCGGCGAGGACTTCGAGGCCGGGGTTGTGCCCAAAAATTATCACTCGTTGCGCATTTTCATCGACGTCGGAAATAATCCGCAACCACTCGTGGGCACTGGCCAGATAGCCGGACTGTTTAATCTGAACTTCTGCTTCAGAGAAATTCAGCGCTCGAGCAAAAATCATTGCGGTGGTTTTGGCGCGCTGAGCGGAGCTGGAAATAATGACGTCGACGCGGAGTTCGTCTGTGGAAAGTTTTTCATTCAGCAACTCAGCCATGCGCGGCGCGTCGCTCTCGCCGCGGTGGTTTAAGGTGCGGTCGTGATCATCGACCGACGAATCGCCCCAGTCGGATTTGGCATGGCGCACGATGATCAGTTCTTTCATATCTGGTGTCGAGCTTAGCCTCGTGACTGAACAACGAACAATGAAAATCAGCGATCCGCTGACGTTTTGCCGCGCCGCATTTGGGTATCGATTTCGTTTCGACAAAACCCAGTCGTGGGGCTTGAATCTAAGACTGTGAAAACTTTATCCAAACTCGCCTTCCTCAGTCTTTTCGTCGGCTTTTCTGCTTCGGCGCTGGCCGCCGACACACTGGTCTACTTCGGCACTTACACCAGTGGCGACAGCGGCAGTGAAGGCATCTACGTTTCAAAAATGAATTCTGAGACCGGCGAGCTTTCTCAGCCGGAACTCGCAGCGAAGGCTACCAACCCCTCGTTTGTGACGATTCGCCCAGACGGCAAACACCTCTATGCTGTCTCGGAGGTCGCTGCGTCGGACGGTAAGGCTTCGGGGGGCGTCAGCGCCTATGCAATCGATGCAGAATCAGGCAAGCTCAAGCTGCTCAACACCCAACCGTCCGGTGGCAGCGGCCCTTGTCACGTGTCGACCGATTCCGAAGGGCGGTGTTTGCTCGTCGCCAATTACGGCAGTGGCAGTTGCGCCTCGCTGAGCATCGCCGACGATGGCACACTCGAGCCCGCAACGTCAGTGATGCAACACGCTGGCACATCGATCAACCAGCAGCGTCAGCGCGGCCCACATGCGCATTCGGCCAATCCGGGGCCGAACGACCGCTTTGCCTTTGTCGCCGACCTCGGTATCGACAAAGTGCAGATCTATCGTCTCGATCCCAGCACGGCGACGCTCACTGATCACGGTTTCGTCAAAGTCATCCCCGGTTCCGGCCCCCGACACTTTGCCTTTCACCCAAGTGGTAAGCACGCCTACGTCATTAATGAAATAGCGCTGTCGATCACTGCTTTCGACTTTGATCAGGAAAAAGGCACGCTGACGCCGACGCAGAATATTTCCACGGTACCGACCAGCGCCAACCGCATCGGCCTTTCGACGGCCGAATTGCAAGTTCACCCAAGCGGCAAGTTCGTTTACGGC